>CAZDLC010000074.1:0-1504 GCA_964506615.1 uncultured archaeon | reverse complement strand
CAACCACTTCCACAAAGGCTTAAAAACAATTTTTTTGTTTTCTATTTTTAATTGATCTTCATAATCCCAAGTTATTACTAGCAAATCTTTGCACTTTAACTGAGAAGAAGCTTTTATTAAACTTTTAACTTCTCTTTTTTCTACTTCATCTTTTCCAGAAGCATAAGTTACTTGAATTAACTGCATAGGTTTTCCCATACACACAAAATCAACTTCGTTTTCTTGATAGTCTTTCCAGTAGTACAACGCTGAAATTTCACCTTTATCCTCTTTCCTTTTTAACTCTAGAAAAACTAAGTTTTCCATTAGTTTGCCTATATTTTCCTCAAAACTTCCTAGCTTGCTGTTTATTAAGCCGGTATCATTAAAGTACATTTTTGGTAGAGAAAGCATAACTTTTCTAGGCGACGGATAAAATTTATATAAAAGAAAGCAAAGCATAACATCACTTAAGGCCGAAACGTAAGAGTAAACGGTCTTTTTGCTAACTTTTATTCCCTGGGATTTTAAAGTGTTAAAAACTTTGTTTATAGAAAACTCGCTCGAAAAGGAAGAAATCATATGAGCTATGAGTAGTTTAATGATGGAAGAATTTTTAATTTTAAATCTTTCCATAACATCCCTAAAAACCACAAGGTCTAAATAATCCCTAAAAAATTTTTCTTTATTAATTGAAGTTAACAGCAAATCTGGAAATCCGCCATCGCTTAAATATTTGCGAAGCATGCTCTTTATCTCATTTTCTTTTGAGGTCGAAATTATCTTTTCCACTTTCATTTTTCTAATCGACAAAAATTCCCTAAAAGAAAAAGGTAATACTAGGACAGAACTACTTCTTCCTCTGAGCTGAGTTGCTATTTCTTTACTCAAAAGTTTTGAGGAAGATCCTGTAATGAAGATAAAATACCTTTTCTTTTCGAACATAGTATAAACAAATCTTTCCCATTTATCCAAGCTTTGTATTTCGTCCAAAAAAATAAAAACAGGCTCTTTTCCATAAATTTCGTGATGGTAGGAAACTGCTTTAACTATTTCCTCTCTAGAAAATTTAGCTACTTCTTCGTCTTCAAAATTTATGAAAAGATAGTCTTCATCTTTAATTTTTTGTTTGTTAATTATCAAATCATAAAGAGAGTAAGTTTTCCCAGCCCTTCGAGGTCCTATTACGCTTATGATAAAATTTTTTGTTAAAGGAAAAGAAATATCTCGAGGTATCACTTCTAAAGATTTTATATCTTCTTTTTTATCGATAACGTACTTTTTCATGTATAAGCTATGGGTAAACTTTTATTTAAAAGTTTCCCCCTGTAGTAAAAATTTTTGAAGTACTGTAAAAAGCTATACTAATAGCCACTTCCACAAAGGCTTAAAAACAATTTTTTTGTTTTTTATCTTTTGCTCATCTTCATAATCCCAGGTTATTACTGTCAAATTCTTACATTTAAGTTCTTTGCTTGCCTTAAGCAGAGCTTGAATTTCTCTTTCCTTTACTCCATACTCTGTA
>CAZDLC010000073.1:0-1600 GCA_964506615.1 uncultured archaeon | reverse complement strand
CATGAAAAAGTTTATATAGCAGTAATAATTCAAAAACAACTTGGCGTTTTAAATAGAAAAGAGTATGAGGAAGGTAAATACAAAGCTGGAGTTGGATTCACGATTCATCCTTCTACTGGAGAAAAAGATAAAATTGTAATAGAATCATCTTATGGCCAAGGAGAAAGTGTAGTTAGTGGAGCTGTTAATCCCGACACTATAATAATAGATAAAAATACTGGAAATATTTTGGAGTTTCATGTTGGAAGAAAAGAAAAAATGAGAGTAACTAGTGAATTAGGAGAATTGGAAGAAATTGAAACTCCACAAAATTTAAAAGAAAAACTTTCTTTAAACGAAGATGAAATAAAACAACTTTGGGAATTAGCTTTAAAGCTTGAAAAACATTATAATTTCCCCCAGGATTTTGAATGGGTTTCCGAAAATGGAAAAGTTTACTTAGTTCAATCTAGACCGGTAACAGTTTTTTATGAAAAGAAGGAAAGCAAAACAATAACTGAAAAAAGTCCTTTAATTAAAGGTTTGGGTGCATCTCCTGGAGTAGCTATAGGAAAAGTTAAGATTGCATTAACTGTTGAAGAAGCAAGCACAAAAATAGAAAGAGGAGATATACTAGTAACTAAAATGACTTCTCCTGATTGGACACCATTTATGAAAATTGCTTCTGCAATTATAACAACTGAAGGTGGGCTAACTTCTCATGCAAGCATAGTATCTAGAGAATTAGGAATACCTTGCATAGTTGGTGCTTCTGAGGCTTTGAATAAATTGAAAGATGGAATGTTAATAACAGTTGATGGAAGGAACGGTTTAGTTTATGAAGGTGAAATTAAAGAATTGATAGAAAGAGAAAAAGCTGAAGAGATTTCTTTAAAAGAAGTTTCTGGCTTAAAGACAAAAACAAAGATATTAATGAATTTGGGTGTACCAACAGAAATAGAGAAATATAAAGACTTACCTTTTGAAGGAATTGGATTGATGAGAATTGAATTTATAATTGCAGAATGGATTAAAGAGCATCCCAATTATTTAATTGAAAAGGGGGAAGAGCAAAAGTATGTTGATAAATTAGCTGAAGGAATAGCTATGGTTGCTAAATCTATTTATCCTAGATTTGTTGTTGTTAGATTTAGCGATTTCAAAACCAATGAATACAGAAAACTAAATGGTGGGGAGAAATTTGAACCAATAGAAGCCAATCCTATGATTGGATGGAGAGGTGTTTCAAGATATATAAGCAAAGATTTTGAAAAAGCTTTTAGATTGGAATGTAAAGCTATTAAAAAAGTTAGAGAAGAATATAAACTTGATAATGTTTGGGTGATGCTTCCTTTTGTTAGAACAGTTTGGGAAGTTGAAAAAGTCCTTAAAATAATGGAAGAGGAAGGTTTGAAAAGAAGTGAAAATTTCAAAATTTGGATTATGGCTGAAGTTCCTAGTGTTGTATTTTTGGCTGATAAATTTGCAAAATATTGTGATGGATTTTCTATTGGGAGTAATGATTTAACTCAATTAATTTTGGGTGTAGATAGAGATTCCGCAATTTTAACAAACATGGGTTATTTTGATGAAAGAAATGATGCCGTTTTAAAAGCAATTA
>CAZDLC010000072.1:0-1605 GCA_964506615.1 uncultured archaeon | reverse complement strand
TATAAAATTCCAGTAACACTTTTTGTTGATTCTGCTGGAAGATATGCAATAAAAAGATCTAATTTAATGATGATTGGCTGTGATGCAATTACTTCGGAAGGAATAATTATAAATAAGGTTGGAAGTGAAATGTTTGCTGAAATAGCAAATAAGTATGATGTTCCGGTTTATGTAGTTACTCATTCTTTAAAATTTGATCCATTAACTTTTTTCGGATTTGATGTAAAAATTGAAAAAAGAGCAGAAAAAGAAGTTTGGGAAAATCCTCCTAGGGGAGTAAAAATATGGAACTACGTATTCGATAAAGTAAACCCTAGATTAATTACAGCAATTATAAGCGAACTTGGTGTACTAAAGCCGGAAACTTTTATTCAGGAAGTAAAAAAAGAATATAGGTGGTTGTTTGAAATATGAAGATTTTTTAGATTTGAAATATGAACCTTATGAAAATGATTTAGTTGTTTTGTTTAGAGTAGAACCAAATAAGGGAATTACAATTAAAGAAGCCGCAGCTAGAGTTGCTAGTGAGTCTTCTTGTGGAACTTGGAGTGATTTAAAATTTTTTCCAAAAAGAGTGGAAAAACTTAAGGCTAGAGTTTTTGAAATTAAAGGCAATTTAGTTAAAATTGCATATCCATTAGAGCTTTTTGAGCTATCTTCAATACCTAATTTATTATCCGGAATAGCTGGAAATATTTTTGGCATGAAGGCTGTAAAGAATTTGAGATTAATAGATGCTACTTTTCCAAAAAAATTTTTAAGATATTACAAAGGGGCTTATTATGGAGTTGAAGCTATAAGTAAAATATTCAGGAGAAAAGAGGGTCCAATATTAGCAAGTGTTCCTAAACCAAAAGTTGGATTTAGCCATAAAGAGCACGCAAGAATTGGTTATATGTTATGGAGAGGAGGTTTAGATGTAATAAAAGATGATGAAAATTTAGCTTCACAAAAATTTAATAAGTTTGAAAAGAGAGTTAAGCTTTTAGCTAAATATAGAGATTTGGCAGAAAAAGAAACAGGAAAACCTAAAGATGCTTTTATAAATGTTACTGCATCAACTCTAAAAGAAATGATTAAAAGAATAGAACTAATTCGTGATTACGGTTTTAGATATTTTATGCTAGATGTAGTTGTTTCTGGATTTACAGCGGTACAAACAGCTACAGAAATTGCTAAAGATTATAAAATGGCAATTCATGGACATAGAGCAATGCATGCAATATTCACTAGAAACGAAAAACATGGAATGAGTATGTTGTTTTTAGCAAAACTTATGAGAATTTTGGGTGTGGATCAAATTCATATTGGAACCGTTATTGGTAAATTGGAAAGTAGAGAAAATGAAGTTTTAGCCATAAAGGAAGCTATTTCTGAAAAAGAAGTTAAAGAAATTTTTGGTTTAAGATTATACCAAAATTGGTATCATATAAAACCAATATTGCCTGTAGCTTCTGGCGGATTACATCCAGGTATTTTACCGGAATTGTTTGAAATTTACAAAACTACAAATATTGTTGTTCAAGTTGGTGGTGGAATTTTTGGTCATCCTATGGGGATTGAGGCTGGAGCTAGGGCGGTTGTTCAAGCTGTTGAAGCATATAA
>CAZDLC010000071.1:0-1676 GCA_964506615.1 uncultured archaeon | reverse complement strand
TAGATGAGCTTGAGTCTGTTTTGGAAATGGGCAAAAGAATTCTGGAAAAATTGAAAAAGAAAGAAGTTTCTTAGTTTTTTATTTTGAGTTTAAAATTAAGCTTGAGATAAATTTATGTAAAGGTAGGTTCCTATTCAATAGGAATGCACTTTAGTAGAAGTATTTAAAGTTTTATTCAAATAAATGAAATTAATTTAAGAGAATGGAGAAAAAAGAAAAGATTAAAAAAGTTAGAGTATTACTCGTCGGGGCAGAAGATGAAGAAAACTTGTCAATAAGATACTTGGCAGCAGTGTTAGAAAAGGATGGGCATAAGGTAAAGATTGCTCCCTGTTCTCGATATGAGCATTTCCCACAAGTTTTAGAGATTGTGTCCAAATATAAACCTCATCTCATTGGAATTTCGATTGCGTTTCAGTCCCTTGCCAAAATGTTTTTTAAGTTAGTAGAGGAAATACGTAAATTAAATTATAATGGACATATAATTGTAGGTGGCCATTTTCCAACTTTTGAGTATCGCAAAATTTTAGAAACGCAACCTGGTATTGATAGTGTATGCAGGTTTGAAGGAGAGCAAACAATTGTTGAACTTGCTAATCATCTTGCTGGGAATTTTCCGTTATCGTCTGTAACTAACTTAGTTTACAGAGCATCTGATGGTATACATGAAAACAAATGTATCTATAAATTTCCAGTACTTGACGAACTTCCTTTTCCTAAAAGAAATAAAAAAGCACAGATAAGGTTAGGTGAAAAATTTGCTACACTTATTGCCAGCCGAGGTTGTTGGCATTCAAGTTGTCTTTATTGTTGTATCGGAGCTTTTCATTCTAAAAAAGAAGGCAGGAAATTTGCCATTAGAAGTCCTGAAAATGTTGCCGAGGAAATAGGAGAGCTTTATCATAAGTATGGAGTAAGATTATTTCAATTCCATGACGATAATTTTATGTTGCCATCGAAAGAGGAAACTATAGAAAGATTAAAAGCTCTTAAGAGGGCCATTGAAGCAAAAAAAGTTAACACAGAAAACATAGCTTTTTTAATTAAAGCTAGACCTGATACAGTTGATGAAAATGTTGCACTTGCTCTAAAAGAGCTAGGAGTTGTTGGTGTATTTTTGGGTATAGAAAACGCTAGTGAAAGTGGGCTGAAAGCCTTAATAAGAAGAGTAACATTAGAAGACATACATCGAGCGATATCAGCACTAACAAAGTTCGATATTATAGTAACTTATAATTTACTCATTTTCCATCCAATGGCGACACTTGATGAAATAAATGAAAATATTGAATTCATAAGGAAATATATACATTTGCCCTTTGATTTTGGAAGAGCCGAAGTAGTTGCAGGATCCCCTTTGGAAAAAATGCTTATAAATAATAAGAGATTGCTAGGTTCCTGGCCAAATTGGAATTACGAAATTTTTGATGAAGTAGTAGAAAGGATGTTCAAAATAAATTATTTAACATTTCGAAGAAAGGATTCTCTTTATTCTCGACTAGTAGAATCTACAATTGCATTGGCATATCATGCGTATACTATTAAAAGATTACATAAAGGTCCGATTGCAGATGAAATTGTAAAAAAAGTAAACAAATTAATACCTGAAATTAATGCTTTTATCCTAAAAGAGATAGGAAAAATGTATGGTTTAGCTCTAGGCCATATAGAAAAGA
>CAZDLC010000070.1:0-1711 GCA_964506615.1 uncultured archaeon | reverse complement strand
GCTAAAGCATTAGTTTTAAAAGAAAGAATGTCTTCTTTCAAATAAATCCTTCAAAAGCAAATTTTAAAATAATGAATCATAATAAAAAAGTTTTTTTCATTCAGGGTGTTGATTCATTTATTAGCGGAATCCTTACTGTTCTTTTACCTTTACTTATGATTGAAAGAGGAATAGATGTAATTTCTATTGGTTTAGTTTATTCAGCCTTGCCAATAATTTTTCAACTAACAAGGTTTGCCTTTGCAATTCTTTCAGATTTTATAGGAAGAAAAATATTTTTTCTTTTAAACGGGATTCTAAGAGTTTTTTACAGCTTGATTTACTACTTTGCTTTTTCTCCCTTAGAATTTTTGTTCGGAAAGATTGCAGAAGGGGCAAGCAGCGCTTCTCTTTGGGCTGTTAATAGGGCTTTTATCCTTGAGCAAAGCAAGGAAAAATGGAGAAGCTTGGTAGAAATGAGAGTTTTTGACTTTATTTCAGAAGCCTTAGGCACTTTGCTTGCAGGTTTTCTTATAGTTTTTCTTTTTTACTCTAATGTTTTGATTTTCTGCGCTTTTATAAGTTTTCTTTCGATTCCAGCTTCTCTAAAAATTCCAGAGAAGAAGAGAAAGCTTAATGTAAAAGAAATTTTTGAGGTTTTGAATTTAACCAAAAAAACTGAAATTTTCAAGAAAGCTTTGGTAATATTTTTTATTCTCGGCTTATCCCTTGGCCTAACAGCTTACTATGTTTTCCCTCTTTTCCTTAAAGAAAATGGCTACGAAATAGAAAGTATTGGAATTGTTCTTGGAATTCAAGTTTTTATTACTGGAATTTCTCTCCATTATTTATCCAAAAAACTCAGCTTCAGAAAAACAATAATATTCGGGGCATTTCTTTACTCTGCTTTTCTTTTATTACTTTGCTTCCTTAAAAATTTTTGGGCAGGTTTAATTCTAATTCTTTTTGGCACAGCTAACGGAATTATTACAAGCGGAATAGAAGCAATTTTTTCAAGAGTTACTACAAACAATTTTACTTATGGTACTGATATAGGATTGCTAATGACAACTTTTCATGCAGGAAGAACCATAAGCCTAATCTTCTCAGGTTTTCTAATTTCTTTCCTTGGTTTTCCTTTTCTCTTCATTTCTTCTGCTTTGATTTTCCTTGTTTATTCTTTCTTGCTTCTTTTATACTTTAGAAAAAGCTAACTTGAGAAAAGGAATTAACTTACGCCAGCAATGTCTGTTAAGTATTTCGATTCAAAGGGAAAATGCAAGTGTCGGAAACAGGCCTTTAGAAAAAGAGAAACACTTTTACTAAAATAGATCCATTGCTTTAATCAATTTCGGGACGGACGGAAGCTTACCAAATTTCACTAACGATGATTTGAAAGCTTGTGAAAGTGAAAGTCAAATTCCTGGATTTCCCTCAGAGATTCAAAAGATGGCTTGTAATAGTGACGAAGACTGTGCATGTGGAGTAGATAAACAAACTAGGAAATGCGCTTATGGAAATAAACAGTTTATTGATACTTCAAAACAGTGTCCAGATTTTTGACAGGAATTGCGGGTAATTTAAGAATAAAATGTTTAAATAATGTTTGTATGTTGCTAAGTTAGGTTATTCTTAGATAGCAAGGCTTTGGTAAGTACATTTTTTTCATTTCCCTGCAGGAAACAAAAATATATATTTTTTGTTTCCTATATTTCTTTTATGTTAAGAGAGG
>CAZDLC010000069.1:0-1749 GCA_964506615.1 uncultured archaeon | reverse complement strand
TAATACTTCTTATACGAACTTTTAAGCCTTAAAAAGGCAACTTTGGCCTTATTTTTGAGGAAAATGCGCCAACTATTAAGCTAGACTGTGCTTTTAGTAGATTTCTTTTATAAGGACTATTTTATTTTTTCTATCTATGCCAAAAAATTTTTGTTTTATTTTGAGTTGATTTTCGAATTTATAGTGCAACCATTTCTTTTCGTAGGGTATATCTGTAAAGAACCATATTTCATCAAATAATTTTATTCCGTTATAAAGATCGAATTTTGATTTAAGAGAGGTTCTTTCCACTTCACAAGCGATTAATTTTCCATTTAAGAGAATAACAAAGTCAGGGAAAACATTTTTCTTAAGGCGCTTATTTATTAGCCCTTTTTCTTCCCATATTTTTTCAGGATCAAGGCTAAGTAAAAAGTTTCTTACTTTATTTATTAATTCTTCTTCGCCTCTTTTTGTAGTTTTAGTACACGCGTTTTCAAAGAAAAAAATTATCATATCCAAAAATTTCCCTTTTTTCATAATTATTAATATATTTTTCTATTTAAATTTTTTTTATTTAAAATAAAATATATTTAAACATTCATAATAATTTTTTTTCATTTTGTGAAACTTTTCTCCTCTCATAAAGTGAGAGTTATTTAAAAAAAATGATTTCTTCGATAAAGAGAGAGATAAAAATAAATATAAGTTTTACCAAATAATAAAAAGTGAGTTTATTAGATCGAATATTGCAATTTTTTAAGAAAAAGCGCAGTCTCGAAGCGCTTCAAAGCGCTTCAAGCGATTTAAAAGCGCTTCAAAGCGATGCAACAGCGCTTCAAAGCGCTTCAAAAGCGCTTGAAAGCGCTCAAAGCCCAGAAAAATCTTTCGTAGAAGCAGAAAAGGATACCATAGAGCTTCAAAGAGAATCACTCCAACTAGGAGTAGCAGCTGGTTATGTGGGTAGAAGTTTAAGGGAAATAGAGAACTCATTAATAAGAATAGAATCTCAAATGATTACTAAGGATTGGTTCAACATAGAAGTAAAAGAGAAGATAAATAAACTTCTTGAAATGGCCCAAAAGCACGATGAAGACGAAGAAGAGCGCTTCAAAGCGCTTCAAAGCGCTCTTAATCAACTGCGCTCTTTGGCAGGTCTAGCTCCTGAGCCACTAAAATCAGAAATGTTTAAGCAAATAGAAACCATAGAATCTAAGCTTCCTTTAACATCAAGAATGATGGAGATTTTAGAGATATTAAAAGAAACTAAAGAAATTAGTTACAAGGATCTTTCTCAGAGGTTAGGAATATCTGTTTCTTCTTTGAGAGGTTTGTTAACTAATATGGCAAGAAGATCTTCAGAAATTGAAAGGATTGTAAAGGACGGCCAAGGATGGGTAAGGCTTAAGTCCAATTAAACCTAAGATTGAAGCGCTTTAATCGCGTTAGTTTTATTTTTACCTATTTTTTCCATGATATGGAGGAATTTAAAAATACCGTTAATTTCTGTCCCAGGTTTAAGTCTAACCATTAAAACATTAAAAGGTTCAAATTTTTGGAAATCAACAAACATTTCCAAATGCTGATTTATAAGCCTGGAAACAGTTTTATGATGTAAATTACATCTTCTTCCTATTTCCCTTATCCAAAGCCATCCTCCTTCTGCCTGCTTCAAACAATTAACGATTTTTACAATATTCCTGGCTGTATCTTTCCTCATTTTTTTCACCAAATTGCGCCAACCGGAGCCATAGTTATATAGTATATTTT
>CAZDLC010000068.1:0-1869 GCA_964506615.1 uncultured archaeon | reverse complement strand
AATTGGTATATAATCTTGGATGAAGCACATAAAGGAGATAAAGAAGAATCTAAAAGACAATTTTTATATTCTATCATGGCAAGGAATGGTTTTCTATTTAATTTTTCTGCAACTTTTGTTGATCCTAGCGATATCTTAACAACAGGTTTCAATTTCAATTTAGAAAGATTTATTTCTGAAGGATACGGCAAGCATATCTATATTTTAAAACAAGAGGTTAGGGCATTCAAAGAAAAAGAAGATTACAACAGAAGGGAAAAGAAAAAAATTGTTCTAAAGGCATTAATTTTGCTTACTTATATCAAAAAGTTTAGAGAAAAGATTAAACAAGTTGATCCAAAAGCTTATCACGAACCTCTAATGTTAACTTTAGTTAACACAGTAAACCTTTCGGAAGTAAAAGAAGAAGAGCCTGACTTAAAATTGTTTTTCAATGAAATAGAAAGTATAGGAAAAGGTGAAGTGGACAAAGATCTATTAAAAGAATCTATCGAAGAAATAATTGAAGAATTCTCCGAAAATCCTACACTTGCTTATGAAAACATTCCAATTAAATTAGATGAAAATACAATTAGGGAAATTACATTAAATGATATTTTACGATACATTTTTAATGCTGATAAACCAGGAAGTATAGAAGCCTTAACAATACCTGAAAAACGTCAAGAAGCTGTGTTAAAATTAAAAACTAGCGATAAACCATTCGCTTTAATAAAGATAGGTGATGCAATAAAATGGATAAAAGACAATTTAAAAGGTTATGAAGTTAATGAAAGTTATGAAGACAAAAGTATCTTCGAAAGGATAGAAGAAAGGGAAGAACTCAGCATTTTAATGGGTTCGAGAGCTTTTTATGAAGGTTGGGATTCTAATCGGCCAAATTTAATATTGTTTATTAACATAGGTGTAGGTAAAGAAGCAAAGAAGTTTGTTATTCAAGCCATCGGAAGAGGTGTGAGAATTGAGCCTATAAAAAACAAGAGAAAAAGACTAGAAAATTTGTTCAATGAAGGAAAGGATGAAGGCTTGTTAGTTGAATTGGGAAATAAATTTTTAGTTTTACCTTTAGAAACTCTATTTGTTTTTGGGACAAGTAGAAATGTTTTGATAGAAGTTATAAAACATTTGGAAGTAAAAAAGGAGCTAGAGGCTACTGTAGAATTAGAAGTGAATCCAAAATTACAAATATGTACTCTGCTTATTCCTATTTATAAGGAAGTTGGGAAACTATATTTACAAAGAGAGCCGCAAAAATTCATTCTGTCAAAGGAATGTTTGAAATATCTAAAAGAATACTTTGACACCATCGATGAAAGAATTATTATCGCTCTACATGAAATTGAGCCACTAATGCTTCAGCATCTTAAAGCTACTTTTTCTGATGGAGATAAATACTATAAGCTAATTGAAACGGAAAACATACCTTTAGGAGTAGTTATTTCTAAACTACTCACACACTTTAATTTAAATTTCAAAGATTTAGATAAATTCAAAAAATTAGAAGATGAGATTATTCATTTTAAAAAAATAAAAATTTTCTTGGAAAATTTTGGAGAGAAGGAAGAGTTTGAAGAGAAAGTGGATAAAGTCAAAAAATATTTGGAGAAAGATAAAGAAGAAAGAGTGTTAGAAGAAAAATATGGAAAAATTTCTAAAACAGAATATGATAGGCTTTTACAAGAAATTTCGAAGAAGTATTCTAAGGAAGAGAGCTTTAAAGATTTAAAAATAAAGTATGTTGCTGATCACTTTTATATCCCAATAATTGTATCATTAAAAGAAAAAATAAATTATATCAAACACATAATCAAAACAAAAAGTGAAGCAGAGTTTATAAATCAACTTGAAAAATTCGTCGAGGACAATAAA
>CAZDLC010000067.1:0-1871 GCA_964506615.1 uncultured archaeon | reverse complement strand
TCTTTAATAATTTTTTCAAATCTTTCCATCATTTGTTCTGGTGTTAATTTAAGCTCTTTAATCAATCTATCTGTCTTATTAATAAAAAGAACAGGCTTAACATATTCTCTCAAAGCTTGTTTAAAAACTGTCTCTGTTTGTGGCATTATTCCTTCTACAGCATCAACCAAAACTATTGTTCCATCTGCTGCTCTCATTGCTTTAGTAACATCCCCACCAAAATCTACGTGTCCGGGAGTATCTAAAAGATTAATTAAGTAATCTTTGCCTTCATATTCGTGAACCATGCTAACGTTTGCCCCATAAACTGTTAATTGTCTTTTTCTTTCTTCAGGATCGAACCAAGTATACATAACTTTTCCTGCCATTTCTTCTGCAAGCATTCCTGCTCCAGCCATTAAATTGTCAGTTAAAGTTGTATTATGAATAAAAATACCATTTGCAATAAAGTTATGAGTTTTTTCTACAGTAAAATCATAAACATATTCTTCATTCTTAACTTTTCTAATTTCTGAAATTTCCAAAGCAATTACAGGATTTTCTGAAATTTGAATAAAAGAACTTAAATTAAAAATTTTACTAATACTTGCGTTTTCATACAATTTTAACAAGCTTTTCTGTTTATATTCAACATCAAAGTTTATAAAATTCAAAAATTTTTCCAAATCTTTTCTTCCAGAAATACTTAGAGAATATTCTTTAAACACTTTTCCATTCAACCTAACATCTTTTTCTCTTATATAAGAAAGACAACCAAACCTTAATAATAATAATTGAAGATTTCCTACTGCTTTTTCACTTGCGGATGAAATACTAACTTTTTGATGCACAAAACCGTCTGTATCAAAATACCCTTTAATAAAACTCGAAACAAAAATCTTAGGTAAATTGAACAAAATCGTTGGAATTTTTAGATTTCTTGCTTTTGCCTTTAACGGATAATCGAATAACTTATTTAATAAAAACTTTAAAGTGAGTCCACCATTTATATATACACGCGGACATTTATTTTTGTACTTTCTTAAAGAACATGTAATTCCTAACACTTTTTCAGAAATTTCTTTAACTCTATTAATTAAAAATTCGTTTTTGTTATCAAAAGTTAGATTAACACTTCCGTCTCCAAAAAGTAAACCCAACAAGTAAAAAAATTCTTTAAATTCACTTTCATTTTTCGGTAACTTAATTTTTTTTGAAGTCCTAGCTCCAAATCTCCTTAGGTCTTTCCTATAGGATAAATATGCTATGTTATTATAAACATCAGCAAGTTTTATTCCAAAAAGTTTAGCAATTTTTACTAAGTCTGCTAACCTATATCTATTTTTCCAAACACCATGATAAAACGAAAGCATAGGAATTTTGGAATTTATTTTCTCCCATACTTCTCTTCTACCATAATTAATTATTTTTTGATGTAAAGATTTTCCAAAATCTTCAAATAAATAAGCTAAAAAACTATAATCTTCTGACAACTTTTCCAAGAATTTTTCTTTTATGGTTTCTAAATCCATTGAAGAGTTTGGTATAACTGCTGGAAGAACTAATTTATCACCAATTCTCAAATTTCTTGCCTCAACCTCAACAATTTTACCATTTTTTAAAACAAGAAATTTATGTTCCGGGGTAACTTTAACTTTTCTACCATCTTTTACCTTTATTTCTAATAAGATATCATCATTTTTTATTTTCCAAATGTGTGTTAGTTTGCTTTTAGAAATAGAACCATTATTATAAGTTAAAGCATATAATTCATCTAAAATCTCATATACTTCTTCGCTTTCTGTTTTTCTCACTAACTTACCAAAATTTTTTAACATATTGAATAAGTTTTCAGCAGTTACGGTTTCTTTTTCTAAAAATATTAAAGCATC
>CAZDLC010000066.1:0-1948 GCA_964506615.1 uncultured archaeon | reverse complement strand
CGATTTGGTTCAAAGACTTAAAAGAGAAGCTTGATTTAGCAGATTTTAATTTTTTTTAAGGGAATTGTTCATTAAGTTTTTTGTTTTTCTTTACCTAAGGTAGTAAGTAGGAGAAATAAGTTCAGAAATCCAGCTTATCAGCCAAGCTCTGAAAATGATATAGGAAATTAGTAGAAAAATTCCTATAACAATTCCTTTTGCTCCTTTTATTTTTAACATACAGATGGATAAAATCGAAACACAAGCGAGTAACATCCCAATATTAAAGATAACAGTGAAGAAGGAAATACAAAAGGCTAAAATCGCGTTTACTACTTTTGATTTAAAAATTTTTCGAGTTAAAGAGTAAAGAAGATAAGAAAAAAGGAAAAGTGGAATTAAGAAGTCTGTAAAAATATAAGGTATTTCTAAAATTTCTGGAGAAATGCCAAATATCTTTGAAATTATTTCAGAAAAAATCATCTAACCACTTTTTTCATTTATACTGGATGAGCCATACTTTCATATTTATCTCTTACTCTATCTTCTATTTTTTTAAGATTTTCAGCCAGCTTTTCGCAAGCTTCTTTTTTCTTATTTTTTTCATAAAATAAGGAATAGGCTTCATTTAAAGTATTGGCAAGTTCTGAAATTTCATCTGCAAACGATATAGTTGTACCTGGTGGAATAGTTAGCTTGATCTTTTCAATCATTATTTTTAAATCTTCAGCTTTTTTAATTAGTTGATTAAATTCTTCCCTCATTTCTTCCTCTTTCTTAATTTTTTTGATTCCTTCTTCTACTTCTTTTTCAAATCCTTTAATTTTTGGTCCCCATTCAGCACTTTTTTCGCTAACAGTGATAATCAATCCTCCTAAGAATAGGACTGCAAAAACATAGAGTGAGGACATACCAAAGGACGCAAATACAGCCGAAACAAATTTAGTAAACCACCCTAATGGTATTGTTGAAAAAGCTGCAGCAAAGCTGAGAATAACTCTTATTTTATCATTAAAAATACCTATCATTTCCAAAAAACCGAAAAAAAGGGCAAATAAAGCGAGAAAGGGCACAAAAAATAAATAAATAATTGCAGGCAACCAGCACCATCCTTCGGGAATGCCTATTGCTACGAATAAATTACACATAAATCCAAGAGGAGTGCGTTGAAGGTTTTCTGGTACTTCTACTGTAGACACTCCATAAAACCAGTTAGTATAAAAAAATGTAAGGAAAAAAGCAATCAATACAAAAAGTGGGAGACCGTATCTTACTGTCCAACTCAATAATCCGATATTCTCACTAATTAATTTTTTGTATTTAACAGATTTAACTTTAAAAAAAGCTTAAATTGAAGGCAAAAGAAAGTATAATTATGAGAGAAAAAGTTTTAATAGCTTTTGTTTTATTGCTAGCGATTCCAATAGTTTCTGCACAGTATTATCCAATACCAAAAGTAAGCTTAGCAGCTATCCCAGCTGAATGGCTAAACTTTCCTTTAATAGTTTCAAATGTTTTGTTTCCGGGACTAGTGATATTCCTGCTAATCTGGGGAATTTTATATAGAATAAGGTTTCCAAGAATTCTAGCGATGATAATCTCTTTTTTCCTAGCTTTAGCAATAGTATTCTCAGGATTTTTTGTTTACCTAGTTTCAACAATAACAATTCTTGGTTTTGTTGCTTTATTCTTCGTAGCAATATTTCTATTGCCGCATGGAGAAAAAATTTCAAGAGCTATAATAGTTAAAGCAAGAATTAGAGAGGAATGGGTAAAGGAGCTTGATAAAAAGGAAGCTCAGCTAGAAAAAATCAAGGCAGAAATAGCAAAGGAAAGCGCAAAAAGCAGGCCTTCAAAGTCAAAAATTAAAAAGCTGGAAGTTGAGAAAGCAAGACTTGAAGATGAGATAGAGAAAATAAAGGAAAAGCTGGGATATGCATAAAATGTTCAAAACTAAAATATAAAATAT
>CAZDLC010000065.1:0-2124 GCA_964506615.1 uncultured archaeon | reverse complement strand
CTATAGGTTATTTAGAAGTAAACTTAACTTCACCTCCACTATCTTACACAATTTCTCAAAATTATAGTTTTTGGGTTAATGCTACTGTTATTTGTAGAAACGGGAATTGTGGAGATGTTTATGGAACTGTAAGATATAATGCTTCTTCTCCTTTTCCAGATACTCCTATTGATACGACTCAAGGAGCAGAACCCTTTTATATAATAGATTCATGGAAAGATTCTTCAAATACTGGTGCAGCAAATTCAATTTCTTGTGGTATTTTAAATGAAAATCAGGCTTGTAATTTATCTTGGCTAATAAATGCAACAGGTCCTATCCAAAGCTATTGGGAAATAGGAGTTTTATTTAATTCCTCATTAGAAATTGAAAATCATACAACCAATTCTACAATTTATATAGTACTTTGCGTAGAGGATATGAGCTTAACTTGGGATTTAATAAATTTTGGTCAGCTAATTCCTGATACACCAGCTTACCAAAACCCTGCTCCTGGCAATGAGCAAAAGCTGTATAATGTAACAAATAAAGGAACTTGTAGCCTTAACCTTTGGATAAAAGGAACTGATTTACAAAATGCAACCCTAAATTCTGTAATTGGTGTAGAAAAAATAAAATGGAGCAATTATAGTAGTGAATACAATCAAAATTGGGTTTATCCTATGAGCTATTCTTATTCCTTACTTTTTCAAGCTTTGGCTCCAAATTCAAATTTAACAACTTATTACTGGCTTGAAGTTCCACCAGTTTATTCTGGAATTTATGAAGGGACAATAACTATCTGTGGGAATTATACTAGCGTATGCGAGGGATAGCATGTTAAAAAAATTTAAAATTTTTTGCATATTTTTGCTCTTTTTATTAATTCCTCAAGCTCAAGCTATAGGCTCTTTGCAAAAAAATAACTTTTTGGAAATAGAAAAAGGCGGAATAGCAAATTTTGAAATTCTATTTTGGAATACAGAAAACATTAGCTATTTTGTTAAGATTGAAGTTAGAAAGAAGCCAGAAAATTTTTTCGTTTTAATTGAGCCAAGCGAATTTTTACTCTACCCTTCTAGCCAAGGGCCGCCTTATGAAGAAGGCGAATATGTTTCGCTTCCTTCAGGAGATTTCAAGGCATTTCCTGTTAATGTTTATGTAAAAGATTTTGGAGAAACTGGAGAGCAAGAAGTTTTTATTTCTGCTTTAATTGGTAATGAAAAGGGTGGATTATCTTTTTTAATGGAAAAAAATTTTAAGTTTAAAGTTAAAGTAAATTTTTCTTCTCAAGTCAAAGAAGCGAACGAAACAAAGCCTTTTTCTTTTCCAATAAACATTTCTTCTTTTGAAAAAGGAGCAATTGATTTAAAGCCACTTTTTTATTTTTTAATAGTTTTGATTTTTATTCTAATTTCAATTCTAGTTTATAGACGTGCTTAATTCTTTAATTTTTTAATCTTAAATTATATTATGGAAAACCAAGAACTTTCTGAAAATTTAAGTGGAGAAGAAAGCTTAAGGGAGGATGAGTTAAAGCAGAAAATTGAAGAATTGGAGGATTTGTTTTTAACTACAAATTTAGGCTTGATAGAGGTTAAAAAGGATCTGGATGATTTAAAATTTAAGTTTGGAGGAATATTCCCTTCTTCTGAGTTTGAAGCCAAGCTTTCTGATTTGGAAAAAAATTTTAAAAATTTGGAAGAAAAGGTTTTGAAATTAGAAAAAAAATATGAAGAAATTTCAGATGATTTTTTGAAATTAACAGAATTCATAAAGGTTAAAGTCGAAGAGTTAAACCAAACTGCTGAAAAAGTTAGAAGAATGAGTGAAAAAGTTTTTGGCATGGAAAAAGAATTCTCACAGGAATTTTCGAAAATAAATGAAGAATTTAAAAAGATTTCTGAAAAAATTGGAGAAATAGAAGGAAAGGTTATTAAAGAAGAAAAGCCATTAGTTGAAGAAAAGAGTTTGGATGAGCTTGAGTCTGTTTTGGAAATGGGCAAAAGAATTCTGGAAAAATTGAAGAAAAAGGAAGCTTAATTTTTGTTTTAAATTCAAAATTAAGCTTAAACTAAATGGAAATTCTTGTGCAGGGGGTGGGATTTGAACCCACGAAGGCACTAAGCCAGCAGGTTTCTTCAT
>CAZDLC010000064.1:0-2156 GCA_964506615.1 uncultured archaeon | reverse complement strand
GCAACTGTAGTAAGAGACGAAGAATTTCTGGGAGGATGGGTTTTAGAAGCTGGAGCTTTGGTTATGTGTAACGGAAGCCTTTGTGCTATAGATGAGTTTGAGAAAGTGGATAAAGCTGACCAAATAGCTTTACACGAAGCATTAGAGCAGCAAACCATAAGTATAGCAAAAGCAAGCATAGTAGCTACTTTGCCTGCAAGAACAAGCATACTTGCAGGAGGAAACCCAAAGTTTGGAAGGTTCGATCCTTACTTGCCAATAAAGGAACAAATAGATATTCCTGAAACTTTATTAGCAAGGTTTGACTTAAAGTTTGCTTTAAGAGATATACCAAATCCAGAATTAGATTCAAAGATTGCAGAGCACATACTTAAAGCAAGACATTATGGAGAAGAGGAAGTTAAGCCTGAAATAGAGCCTGAATTTATTAAAAAGTATGTAGCTTATGCAAGAAAAAATTGCCATCCAAAATTAACTAGGGAAGCAGGTGAAGTAATAAAAGACTTTTTTGTTAAGCTGAGGGAAAAAGTAAGTGGTGAAGAGGCTCCTATACCTATAACTTTAAGGCAGTACGAAGCTCTTATAAGGCTGGCTGAAGCTTCGGCCAAAGTACAATTAAGGAATGAGGTAACTGTAGAGGATGCTATGAGAGCCATTAATTTAATGAAAGCATCTTTAAGACAATTTGGTTTTGACCCTGAAACTGGGAAAATAGATATAGATAGAGCAGAAGGTCATATACCAAGCTCTCAAAGGGGTAAAATAAGGATCATGCTAGATATAATAGAAGAGCTTACCCAAACTTTTGGAAAAAGTATTCCTGTAGATGAAATAATTAGAAGAGCAAAGGAAAGTGGTGTGGATAATCCAGAAAATATTTTGAGAAGTATGAAGAGTGAAGGTATTGTTTTTGAGCCTTCTCCAGGCTTTATACAAAAGATCTGATTGGTATGAAAAGAAATCCTGCAAAAAAAGTTAGGATAAAAGATATTTTGGAAGGGAAGTTTTTTCACGGAAGCAAAGAAGGTTTTAAAGAAAGTTTTTTAATTTCTCCATTTGGCCAAAAAATTTCAAGAGTTAACTTGGTTGGAAGTATTGTGGATAAGTTTTTGAGTGAGGAAGAAAATTTTGCTTCCTTAACTATAGATGATGGAAGTGGGAGCATAAGAGTTAAGGCTTTTGGAAGTGATGTTGAGAATTTAAAAAAGTTGGAAATTGGGGATTTAGTTGAAATAATTGGAAAAATCAAAGAATTTAACGCTGAGCTATATATTTCCTTTGAAATTGGAAGGAAAGTTGAGCCAAATTTTGAAATTTTAAGGAGGCTTGAAGTTTTGAAGGAATTAATAAAGCAAAAAAGGATCTTTGATGAAATAAAAGGGATGAGCAATTTACCTGAAGAAGAATTAATAAATTATGCAAGAGAAAAATATGGAATGGAAGAAGAATGCGTAAGATTTATATTAGAAAATTTGAATATGGATAAGAAGGTTGATTATAAGCCTGCTATTTTAGAGTTAATTAAAAGGTTGGATGAAGGCGAGGGAGTGGAAATTGCTAAGATAATTGAGCTGAGCAATTTGCCAGAAACTGAAATAGAAAGTGCTATAGAAGAATTACTAAATTCTGGCGAGCTTTTTGAGCCTAAGCCAGGAATTTTGAAGAGGGTTGAGTATGAAGTATGAGGAGCTTTTAGAAGAGGCTTTTAAGCAAATGCCAGAAAAAGTAGAAAGAAAGGAAAGGTTTGAAGTTCCAGAACCTTTAATTGAGACAAGTAAAAAAAGAACAATTCTTAGAAATTTTTCAGCCATAGCTTCTGTTTTAAGAAGGGATGAAAGACATTTTTCAACTTACTTGTTTAAAGAGTTGGCTACGATGGGAGAAATTCAATCTGGCTCTTTAGTTTTTCAAGGAAGGATTTCTCCTGAGCTAATAAGGAAAAAGATTTCTGATTATACAAAAGAATTTGTGATTTGTAAAGAATGCGGGAATCCTGATACAAAGCTAATAAAAGAAGAGAGGCTTTATTTTATTAAATGCGAGGCATGCGGTTGCAAGTATCCTGCAAGAAAGATTTAATTTATTTTCAAAATTTCACAAGTTTAAATTATGAAAGCTCAAGCTTCTCTGGAATATTTAATAATAGTTAGCATAGC
>CAZDLC010000063.1:0-2226 GCA_964506615.1 uncultured archaeon | reverse complement strand
GATGTATGCATTTCTATAACTCTTATTTTTTAAAAGAAGCAAACAATCTTTGAGGTCTTGTTTCAGTAAATTTAATTGCGAACTAAAAAGTTTTTCTTTTTGAATTTCTGAAAAAATTCTTTTCATCCAATCATCTCTTTTATGTTGTTATTATCGAATAAAAGGAGAGATTCTTTTTTTATCGTTTTGAACAAAGAACTTTTTTTAAATTTTTTTATTTCGTTTTTCTTTATTATAATTACTTGCAATTTGGTTTCGTATCTTTTTTCTATTTTTAGGCATGCTTCTCTTATCTTTTCTTCTTTAGATGAAACAAAAAATAAATCGACATCACTCTTAGATGTAAAGGTTCCTGTTACCAAGCTTCCAAACAAAAAGCAAGCATCTGCCAATCTTTTTGTCGATGTTACTATATCAGAAATTAAGTTTTTATAAAAGAACGGAAGATTGCCCAGCTCTTCTTTTTCTATTTCAAATATTTTTTTTACAGGTTCGTAAAATTTTGAGTTCATGTTCAGTGAATAATTAATTTCTTTGCCCGTCTTTTCTTCAACCACAATTCCAGCATTTTTCAAATCCCTTAAGGTGTTTGCAGCAACACCTAAACCTATTTTACATTCTTTCGCAATTTCTCTAACATTTCTCTTTACTAAAGGAAAGTCGAAGAAAAATCTTAGGATTTTTAATTTAACTTTGCTTCCCAAAATTTCATCTATCATGTACTATTTTTAGTACATTATATATATAAAATTATCTTCATGTACTATTTTTGGTACATTAATTTTTTGTAGTAATTAAATGAGTATAAATTGTATGGAAGAAAAATAAGCTTTAATTTCCTTTTCCAATATATTTCTATGCTTCAGCTGGATAAAATCCTTGAAATTCTAGAGAAAAAATCCGGCTTGAATAAAGAAGAATTGGAGAGAAAAATAGAGGAAAAGCAAAAAGAACTTTCAGGTCTTCTTTCAAGAGAAGGAGCTGCTTATTTGGTTGCGAAAGAGCTTGGGATAGAATTGAAGGAAACAAGTTTTTTGGAAATAAAAGATTTGGTTTCTGGGATGAAGAGGATTAATTTAATAGGAAGAGTTTTTAAAATTTCTGAAATTCACGAATTTGAAAGGAAGGATGGAAGTAAAGGGAAAGTTATAAATATTTTTATTGCAGATCCTACAGGTTTTGTTAGATTGCCTTTATGGGACGAAAAGACAAACCTAATTGGAAATGAAATTAGGCTTGGCGACGTGGTTAAAATTAGAAATTGTTTTGCAAGAGAAAACATTTTTGGCGATGTTGAAATTTCCCTCGGAAAATATGGCATAATAGAAAAGGCTGAGAAAGATTATGGTTTACCTTCTGCTGAAGAAATGGAAAAGAAATTCTTGAGAGTTTTGCCTGAAAGAAAAGAAATAAAAGATTTGGAAGAAGGAGTTTATGAAATAAGAGGAACTCTTGTTCAAATTTTTAAAGGAGAATATGTTTTTCCAATTTGTCCTGTTTGCAAGAGTGGCTTAAAGGAAAATAAGTGCGAGGAGCATGGCGAAGTCGAGCCAGAACATGCTTTAGTTATTTCAGGAATAATAGATGATGGAAGCGGAAATATAAGGGTAGTATTTTTCAGAGAAAATGCAGAAAAAGTTGTTGGAATTAAAGCAAGCGATTTAAAGAAAATGGAAAGGGAGGAGAGAGAAAAGATTATAAAGGAAAGGCTGCTTGGCTTAGAATTGGTTTTAAGGGGGAAAGTTAAGAAAAATAAAATTTTTGAAAGGTTTGAATTTATTGTTGATGAAGTAAGAGATTTGGATGTTAGAAAGGAGAGTAAAAAAATAGTAGAAGAGCTTAAGAACTACTTGAGTGGGTAGCATAGGAAATATATTTATATAGGAAGAAATGAATTATGGGGAAGAAAAAAATGGTAAAAGAAATTAAGCTTGAGGATATTCCTGGTGTCGGAGAAAAAATAGCAAAAAAGTTAAGAGAAGTTGGTTTTTCTGAGCCCATGACTATAGCAGTTGCTTCTCCTTCTGAGTTAGCTGCAATCGCTGAAATTGGTGAAACTCAAGCAGCAAAAATAATAAATGCGGTAAGACAAATGCTCGAAATAGGTTTTGAATCTGCCGACAAAATTTTGGAAAGGAAAGAAAAGGCTTTGAGAATAACAACAGGAAGTAAAAATCTTGATAATTTGTTAGGAGGAGGAGTTCAAACTCAAGCAATAACAGAAAC
>CAZDLC010000062.1:0-2370 GCA_964506615.1 uncultured archaeon | reverse complement strand
ACTCCAGAGAATGCAGACTATATTTTACAGGTAAACGTGCTTTATTTTGACTATTATAGAAAGACTGGGGCCAAAGAAGGGGCAATGACTGGTGCCTTAGTAGGTGGAGCTGCGGGACTGGGTGCAGGTGGAAGAGATGTTGAAGCCCTAATCCTTGCAGCAATTGGAGCTGGAGTGGGTTATGTTGGTGGGGCTTTAGTTGGGTCTGCTATAAAAATTGAGACCTTTGCTGGGGTTGTAGATATACAGATTCAGGAAAAAGCAGACAAACCTGTAGTAGGAAAGATTGTAACTCAAGCAAAGCAGGGAACAGCTACTACGATTCAAACTGAGCAAGAGCTTCAAAGTCAGTATCAGATATACAGAACGAAGCTTGCAGTAACAGCAACTCAGACTAATTTAAAAAGGGATGTAGCTGGAAGAGAAGTAACAACGAAGCTTGCCGAACAGATTGCGGGAATTTTCTAAGAAAAATCAGTACAGGGGAGAATCTTCTCCCCTACTCGCTCCTACTTACTCGACTCAAAGAAATCAAAAAAACAAAAAGTTGACTTAAAGAAACACTTTTATATAATTGATCTTATCCAAAACAAGGCAAAGTAACTTAACTTAAAATTTTTAAAAAGAGGTTGGAAGTTATGACTGTATTTCAGATTTTAGCAAAGTATTATCCTGAGATAATTATCAAGCTTAAGACGCATTTTCCTCAGATGCTTGAGTTTTCTAGGAAAGTTCCTGTTTTACCTTGGAAGGAGGAATATAACATTGCTGATCGTAATCCTGAGGTAATTGAAAAGCAAATTTTCTTCACAAACTACACGACATAGATCATCATCTATTATTTGAGGACTTTCTATTAGACATATCAAAAGATGAAAAATTTATCTTCTTACACATTCCCAGAACAGGAGGACACACTTTACATTACATTATGACACACTATTTTGGTCAAGCAAACGTAACGCCTATTATTAACTCTATAAGAAACGTTCCTGTTAGTTTTCTGTTAGAAAAAAAGATAGTATTTATCCATTCAGACTTTGACACTATTGAATTAATATACGGTAATTTTGAAAACAGGAAATTAATTACATTTATAAGGGATCCTTTAGAAAGAATTATTTCCATATTCAAGTTTTGGAAAGCGCACAATTTTGAATTGTTAAAGGACAATATTGCCGTTCGATTAACTCATGAACACAAGTTTTCAGATTTCTTCAAGGTCCCTTATGTCAGAATGTGTCTTGAAAACAATATGTTTGCACGATTCATTGGGTACGAAACTTTCAAAGAGATAAAGAAGACATATTCTCATCTAAACAAGCGAAAAAAAGAGCAATACATAAAAGAGGAGATAATTCCATTAATCAAAAAGCGATATTCAAACTATTTCTTCGTAGGGATTCTTGAAAACTTAAAAAATGAGATAAAAAGCCTGTTAAATAAAATGCAACTTAACCCTGATTACTTACCAGAAATACCAAAAATTTATAGTATGCACCCACACTTTGACCACGAATTTTATAACTCAAATATACTGAAAAACAAAAATAACATACCCTCTCACTTAAAAACCCTTATTGAACTCGACAGCGTACTTTACAGTACAATAAAAGAAATAAAAAAAAGAAGCCTAACCTCATGCTAATCATTTTTATAAAAGTTTCAGACTTAAAGCACTACAAAAGAACCACTCCTCCCCTCATAGAAGGAAAAAATTTAATAAGTAAAGAAGCAATAGATAAATTCTGCTCAGTAATTTTGCAAGCTGACAAAAACGATATAGTCATAAATCTCACAGCGCGGCCATTATTATTTGGTAGCAATTTCTTAAGAAAGATATTGTATTCGTTATATACATCCTTAAACAAGCATAAAGTAAATTTCCGCATCAGAGTTTTTAGCACACCTAAGGATATTCTGCTTGACGAAGAACTTATCTCCTTATGCAAAGAATACTTATCAAACACTTTAAACCTAGTATCTTATAGTAAGCTTTTTAAAACGGAAAATAAAACAATTGAAGTCATAAAATTTTTAAAGTCAAACAGTATAAAAATGAATGTTTATTTTCCAATATTTAAAATTGTATCTCCTGAAAAGGTGATTAAAAGCATAGAGGAATACAGAAAAATGGGAATAACGACTTTCATTTTAACCTCAACCTGTGTTTTATACGAAAAGGAGATTACGGGATTCAAGATAACAAGCAGAGACCAAAGCCAGACCGATACTGAATTTGATTTTTTTAAGTTTAACCACAAAATCTCTACTTATTATATAGAAAAAATAAAAGAGGGAGAGGTATTTGAGTTATATCCTTTTTGCAAAAATCTTTTAGTAAACAATCACAAAATAGATGAGTTATAT
>CAZDLC010000061.1:0-2441 GCA_964506615.1 uncultured archaeon | reverse complement strand
GGGAAAAATTAATTAAAGAAAGGGAAAAAATTTATAACAAATTTATAAAAGCAAAAAAAGATACAGATAAAAAAGCTCTCTTTAATCAACTTGTCGATATAGACGAAAAAATCAAGTTAGTTGATATGGAAATTTTACATAAAAAGGGTAGAGAGCTAATTTAAGTTTAAAAATCCAAATTTAAATTAATGCCAAGCTTGTTTGATCCTTTAGTAAAATGGATGATTGAGCAAGGCTTTTATTCTTTTTTATTTCCATGGATAATAACTTCTGCAGTTTTTTATGGTTTGCTAAGAAAATCAAAAATTTTCGGCGAATCCCCTGCTTTAAATGGTATAGTTTCAATCTCAATCGCATTCTTAATAATAGGCTTTCCATTTCTTTCTAGATTCAACTTAATTTTGCCCATGTCAACATTTTTCACTCAAGCAACAGTTTTCCTTCTAATTCTAGTAATTGGTTTCATGTTTGCAAGTCTTTTCTATCCAGACCTTCCAAAATTCCTTCTTGAAAAATTCACGAGGAGAACAACCTTAGGAATTTTAATTGTTCTAGGAATTACACTTTTCATAACTTCAGGATTAGTAGGAGTTTTTACTTATGGTATAGGAAAGCCTGCTGAACCAGGAGCTCCTTCCCTACCAACAGATGTTATTATACTTGCATCAGGAATAATTATCTTTATAGTACTAATAATAATAGCAGGAAGTATTGTTATGGGTGGTGAGCAATGAATCCATTTGAAATGACGATTAAGAAATTGCAAGAATTAGGATTCTTCCAGTTTTTCCTCCCTTTCATACTAACTGCAACAGTTTTTTATGGTTTGCTAAGAAAATCAAAAATTTTTGGCGAGCCAAAGGAAAATGTAATAGTTAATGGAGTAGTTTCATTAACAGCAGCTTTCATGGTTTGGGCATCCCCAATTTTACTGGGAATTAATATAGAAACACAGCTTGCAACTTTCTTTTTATATAGCATGATAGGAATTTTAGTAGTTTCTGTTTGTTTACTTCTAATAAGCTTAGTTTGTCCGCCAGATTTACCAAAGCATTTAGCAGATACTTTCAAAACAGGAAGGTTTTGGATGGTTGTTTTAGTTGGAGGAATTTTAGTAGGTTTAATAATTTTTGTTTCAGCTTTTTTAAATATCTTTTTCCCATCTTTTGGCGCGCAACAGATTTCATGGGATTGGGTTATAGGCTTAGGGGTTTTTGCAGTAATGATAATAATTGTTTTTTGGATTACAAAGGAGTGAGAAATAAAGATAAATATGTAATTCCAAATTTAATTTAAAGGTGAAACATGGTAACGATTGCTGACTTGATAGCAAGAGCAAGGGATATAGGAATATTCGCATTCTATCTTCCATTCTTGCTAGCTTTTGCAATAATATACGCATTGCTTAGAAGAGCAAAGCTTTGGGGTGATAGGAAAAACATAGACTTAGTAGTTTCACTCATATTATCAGCATTCATCATAGGTTACACACCATTCGGTTTAGCTCTATCAACAGTTCTAGTAAACCTTTTTGGCGGAACATTTTTAACAGTAGTTACAATTTTAGCAATACTCTTGATTTTCTACATGCTATTGCCTCTGTTTGGAGTTGGAAAAGAAAAGGAAGTTAGTAAGAAAATAATTGCAGTAACAATTCTAATATCAATAGCATTGGGAATAGGAATCTTAATAGCTTATGTTCCGCAAATAATTCCAGAAGTTAGGATACCTGGAATAACTTTGCCTGGAGCACCTACACCAGTGCTTCCAGGAATTGCTTTGAGCTACGAAGATATTGCAATAATTGCTCTAGTAGTTCTAACATTCATAGTAATCTGGTACCTTGCAAAAGAATAAATAGCAAGCTTTTATTTTTTCTTTTTAAATTTTGTTAAAGGTAAGAGTAAATGGTATTTCAGCAAACGATAGAAATTTTAAGGCAATTTGGTTTTTTTAGCTTCTTTTTTCCTTTTTTACTCATGTTTGCAATATTCTATGCTTTACTAGCTAAATCAAAAATTTTTGGAGATCCAAAGGAAAAAACTGTGAAAAGAATTAATACAGTAGTTTCTTTTATTGCTTCATTTTTTGTCTTAGCCCTTACTCCATTAGTTGATTTGGCAGCTTTTCTTTCTGCATTTTTTGGTACTCTTTTTATGATTTTAGTTGCTATTCTTTGCTTTTTAATAATAGCTTTCATGGTAATTCCAGCAGAAGATTGGGAAAAAAATAAAGGGAAATATTTAAAGTTTTTAGCACCGATTTGCGCAATTATAGCAATAGCAATAATTTTAACATCCTCAGGCTATAGTTTTTTCCCTACCCTTCAACCTACTTATATGCCAAAAATAGAAATAAGTGAACAAGACCTTTTAATAATTTTAATAGTTTTTAGCTTGATTTTTGTGATTTGGTTTGTTACTAGAGAAGAAAAGAAAGAA
>CAZDLC010000060.1:0-2543 GCA_964506615.1 uncultured archaeon | reverse complement strand
ATCCTACAAAATGGCTTATGCTTTTGAACAACATTTCCCATGCAATAGGAGAAGATTATAAGAAAGAATTTGAGGTTTTAGTTCAAAAGTTGGCTAAAATCAAAACTCTAACCTTAGAACAGTTGAAAATTGTTAGGGAGGCTTTGAAAGAGAATAAGAAATTGGAAGGTTTTCTTGAATATATAAAAGAAGTTGCCTTAAAAGGAATGGAATTTTTTCAAAAAATACTTAATGATCAAAATGTACTCAAAGCCTTAAAAGAATCTCCTACCATATCTTTTGGGTTTGAAAAAAACGAATATTATTTTTTGGTAGTTGACGAGGTTGCTTACATTCAAGCAAGCGGAAGAACTAGTAGACTTTACATAGCAGGCCTAACAAAAGGGCTAAGCATTGTGATTATAGACGATGAAAAAGCATTTAATAACCTTAAAAAGGAGCTTGGCTATCTTGAAGAAATAGAGTGGAAAAATTTTGAAGAGGTTGACTTGCCTTCTTTGATAAGGGAAATAGATAAAGATAGGGAAAAAGTTCTACTAGCACAAGAAGGTAAGCTTAAGGTTGAGGAAAAAGTTTCTCTTTCTACTATTCTTTTCATAGTGGAATCGCCGAACAAAGCAAGGACTATAGCAAGGTACTTTGGAAGACCTTTCAGAAAAACTGTAGAAGACCTGAAAACTTTTGAAGTTTTTATCGAGAATTCTTTAGCTATAATAACGGCAAGCAAAGGCCACATTACTGATTTAGATTTGGTTGAAGGTTTGTTTGGAGTTAAAGTTAACAATAAATTCGTTCCTGTTTATAGAGCAATTAAAAAATGTAGATATTGTGGAAAAGAAGTTGAAAATGATATTTGCTCTTTTTGCAATAGAAAAGATTTTGTTAGTTCTGAGCCAAGAATTAAAGTTTTGAGAAAAATTGCAAGCTTAGTCGATAAAGTAGTAATAGGCACAGATCCTGATGCCGAAGGAGAAAAGATAGCTTTTGACTTGTATCTTTTGCTTAAACCTTTCAATCAAAACATCAAAAGAGCAAGGTTTCATGAAGTTACAAAAAAAGGAATAATTAACAGTTTAAAAAATTTAGAAGATTTTGATCTTAAGCTTGTGGAAGCGCAAGTTGTGAGAAGAATTGAAGATAGATGGATAGGTTTCAGCATAAGCCCAGTACTCTGGAAAGTTTTCAACAATAATAGATTATCAGCAGGTAGGGTTCAAACCCCTGTTCTAGGTTGGATATACGAAAGAACTAAAAAGTTGAAGGAAAAACAAGAGCTAATAAACGTTACTTTAAAGAATGGTCTAAAACTTTCTTTCAAGAGCGAGCTCGGGACATGGAAGAAAATTTTGAAAAGTAGAGTTGCAGAAATTCTGAAAGTAGAAAGAAAAGTAGAGGAGCTTAACCCATATCCTCCTTTTACAACCGATACTTTAATTTCTGCGCTTACTTCTTCCTTTAAAATTGACGCAAACGAAGCTATGAAAATAGCTCAAAAACTTTTCGAAAGTGGTCTAATAACTTATCACAGAACTAGCAGTACTACTGTAAGCAGCACAGGAATAGCTATAGCAAAAGACTATATTTCTTCAAAATTTGGAGAAAACTTTGTTAAGGAAAGGAGGTGGCAAACTGAAGGAGCTCATGAATGCATTAGGCCAACAAAAGCTATAGATTTGGAAAGATTGAGAAGCATGATAGCTCTTAAAACGATTAGAGTTGCTTTGAGCGAGCAAGAGCTTAAAGCTTATGATATAATTTTCAAAAGATTTATAGCAAGTCAAATGAAAGCTACGAAGGTAGAAAAGGTTTATATGAAAGTGTTAATAGCAGGAAAAGAAATGGATTTCGAGTTTTTAACAAGAATAATAGAAGAGGGCTTTTCAAAAATTGCTCCTGTTTATACAAAAGAAATTCCAGAAGTTAAAGAAGGAAAACAATGGATTTCGTTTGTTAGAAGAAAGGTGGTTCAAGCTTACTATCCGTTTACTTATTCTGAAATAGTTTCTATGATGAAAGAAAAAGGTATAGGAAGACCTTCAACTTATGCTAAAATTTTGGAAATTTTGAAGAAAAGAGAATATGTTAAAGAAATTAATAAAAGGCTTGTTTCAACTTTGCTTGGTGCAAAGGTTTACTTTTTCTTGAGGGAAAAATACGGAAAATATCTGAACGAGGAATTGACAAAAGTTTTGGAAGAAAAGATGGATAAGGTTGAAATAGGCGAAGCCAAAGCTCAAGAAGTGATAAAAGAATTTTTTACAGAAGTTAAGGAAATAATTAGAAGTGCGATGCAAAAAGGTGTAAAGTACAATCTAAGCCTAAAATCGTTTCTCTAGAAATTTTTTATGTCGTAGATAAATTCTGAGGATCTAGGTAATCAGAACCTTACTTGAACTTTTGTTTATGGAAAGAATTTAAAATTTCCTTTTACAGCTTTTCGTAGCTATCATTCCTTTGTTTAGTAAATGCGATGAGAATTGAAGAAGTGAGCACGCCCAGGCTGGGATTTGAACCCAGAAGGGGCAAAGCCCCACCAGCTCTCC
>CAZDLC010000059.1:0-2573 GCA_964506615.1 uncultured archaeon | reverse complement strand
GTAAAATAGATACATTTTCAAAGTTCTTTCAGAAAAACCTCTAAGCTTGATTTCGTTTTTCAAGTTTTGTAAAGGATCCATAAATTATTTTTATTCTTGATTTGTTATAAATTCTCAATAAAAGTTTTTAATTTTGCTAAAACAAAATTAAAGAGTGAACATCTTAATTGAGAAGTTGAAATCGATACCTATCTTCGAACAAAGGACAGAGATAGTCGAAAGAAAAGGCCTAGGTCATCCAGACTTTATTTGCGATTCCATAGTTGATAAAATCTCTGTGGCTTTGAGCAAAGAATACTTGAAAAAATTTGGTCAAATCTTGCATCACAACATAGACAAAGCTTTGCTTGCTGCAGGCGAAGCAGAAAACAAGTTTGGTGGGGGCAGAATTCTTAAGCCAATGAAACTTATTATTGGTGATAGGGCAACTTATTTTGTTGGTGGTGAAGAGATAGATGTGAATTCAATTGCGATAAAAACAGCAAAAGATTGGTTGAAAGAAAATTTAAGGTTTTTAGATGTTGAGAAACATTTGGAATATCAAATCGAACTAAAACAAACTTCTGCAGCTTTGGCTGAAATTTTCAAGAAAAAAGATGAAATTCTTGGAGCGAACGACACTTCTGCAGTCGTTGGTTATGCTCCTTTAACTCCAACTGAAAAAATTGTGCTTGAGACAGAGAGGTTTCTTAACTCAAAAGAATTCAAAAGAAGGCATCCAGAATCAGGAGAAGACATTAAAGTTATGGGACTAAGGGTAAATAGCAACTTAGATTTAACAATAGCTATGGCTTTTGTGGATCGCTTTATAGATTCGGAAGAAACTTACTTTAAAAGAAAGGAAGAAATTTTGGAAGAAGTTGAGCAGTTTGTTAAAGAAAAAACAGAGCTTAAGCTTGCTAGCGTTAAACTTAACACTTTGGATGAAAGAGGAAAAGGTGAAGCTGGTTTGTTCTTGACTACAACAGGAACATGTGCAGAAGCTGCTGATTCTGGTCAGGTTGGAAGGGGTAATAGGGTTAATGGTGTGATTTCTTTGAATAGACCAGCAGGAAATGAAGCCGGTCCTGGTAAAAATCCGGTAAGCCATGTCGGCAAAATCTACAATTTGCTTAGCCATGATATTGCGAATGAAATTTTTTCAAAAATTAGCGGACTTAAAGAAGTTTATGTCTGGCTTTTGAGCGAGATAGGCAGACCAATCAATCAACCAAAAGTTGCGATAGTCCAATACATACCAGAGAATGAAAACGATTTTCAGAGAATACAAAAAGAGGCTGAAGAGATTGTTCAGAGCAGATTAGAAAACATTAAAGAATTTTGTAAGCTTTTAGCAGAAGGAAAGCTTAGTGTTTGTTGAGTCTCAATGTTTAATACAAACGATTAGGAATTACAATTTTTTATCTGTAATTTAAGCCTAAACCGTAAATATGAAATTTCTTCTAATGAAAGATTTTCTTGTACAACAATTTTTTCTTTTAAAAAACTTTGTAATTATTTGTGATTTTTTATTTCTTTATCAATAAACAATTGAATGTTATTTACTAAACGGATTGCTATAAAAGACGTTTTTGATATAAAAAACAATACTTAGAAATATTAAAAAATTTAAAAAAATCTGAAGATTATGTGGAATAAATATGAAAAAGAAAATTGGTTTAAGTTTTTGGGTTGGTGATTCTTTTTCTCAAATTTTAAGGGCCATTGAGTTAGGTTGTAATTTTTTACAGGTAAGTTTGGAATTCCCTTTTTTGTATCAAAAAAGAAGCATACATCTACTTAATGAGATAATAGATAACGGATTGGAAATAGCTTTTGAAAGCCCCCAAGGGGCAGTTCAAATTTTCAATCCAATAAAAGAAATATCTAGAAGCAGTTTGAAAATTATGAATAAAATTTTGAATTTTTGCTCAAAATTTAATCCTTTGTATTTTAATTTACACCAGATAATAGATATTTCAACTTATTCTCTTTTTAAAGAAGAAATAGAAAAAAGAAAAATAGGAGATTGTAAGAGAATTGTGTAAAAAAGTTGATTTTCCTTTGACATTTGAAAACACGGGAAGAAAATCTTTTTCAACACCAGAGCAATTCGAGTTTGTTAAAAAAATTAACAATGCTTTTATTTGTTTAGATACAGGTCATTTATTTAAGGCAAGTTCAGTGTGGGGTAGAAAAATCGAAATTGAGGATTGGGTTAAAAAATTTCCGAAAAAAATCTTAACTCTTCACCTCCATAATGTAAAAAAATATAAAGGAGAATTTCAGGACCATTTATCTTTTTCTATAAAAGGTTTGGTAAAATTGGAAGAAGTGTTTAGAAAAGTTAAAAGCCCTAAATTTGTTGTCTTGGAAACTTTTTACTCTAATGAAAAAAAAGAGTCAATTGATACAAAAGAGTTAGCAAAAAATTTGGAAATTGTCAAGAAATTCTATACACCAGAAAGGATTTGGTGATGTTTTCATCTTTTTATTCTGAGGAGTCTTTTATTTTTTTGAAGATTTTTTTTGGAGAAATACATAAAATTTGAGAAGATACCAAAAATAAAAAGATAAACGGTTTAATAAAAGGT
>CAZDLC010000058.1:0-2637 GCA_964506615.1 uncultured archaeon | reverse complement strand
ATTTGGCTTTTAACTAATGCCACTCAGAAAAGCAAAGTATTTACTGCCTTTTTCTGTAGAGAAAAAAACACAACTTGCAAGATTCAAACAAATGAGCAAAAGGATTAAAAAATCAAATTAATTACTCGCTCTCTAAATTTTGGTTGAAATTTTTTCAGATAAGTATTCAGCTTATCTTTATTCAATTTCTTTTTTATTTCAACTAGTACATCCTTGCTTGGAATTTCATTAAAATAAACCAAGTCTATCAAAGTCTTTTCTATATCGGAAACTGGAACAAAAAATTTCTCATAGTTTATGTAATCGTACCCAAAAAAATACTTCTCATCAATCCTATGTAAAATTACATTGCTGTTGAAAACTTTTCTTACGCCAGTTCTTATTTTTCTTGTGGACACAATAACAACATTTGTTTCTTGTTCCCAAAGGTTGTGAATGCTTAAGGCCTCTTGAAGGCCGATATAAGCTGGCCTGAAACAAAATACAGAAATTATGGGATCGTCATATAAACTGTACCAGCCTTTCACAACTCTTTTTATTTCATCTTTTTTTGAAAGCTTGGAAAGAATTAAATGGCTGTACTTTTTGTTTTTTATGAGAACTTCTACATCTTTTGCTCTAAAAACAGGTGTTGTCTTAAAAAATTCTCTTAGCTTGTTCAAGTATATTATTTTGCCCATATTCTCACCACTCTCAACATTTCCTCAACAGAAGGAATGCTGCCAGAAATTATCAAAACTTTCAATTCTTTTTCATCGATTGGTTTTTTAAATTCCTCCATTAACTTTCTCACATTGTCCTTTACATTTTCTTTCCTGCATATTTTCAAAAGAAAGAAAATATCGTAAAGATCTTTAACTCTTCTCCTCTCCATATATGTTAAAATTTTTTCCTCAAGCATGTTTTCTGGAGTTAAAGTGTTGACTAGGATGAATGTGCCATCACTCATCTCAAAATTTTTGGTCACAAAATTCTTAACATTCTTAAAAACCGCTTCAAATCTTACTGTCGCTTCAAGGTAAGAAAATTTGGAAAATATTGAATTTTCCGTTCTCTTAAATTTTTCTATCCCAAACCCTTTTTGTTTCAAACCATTTAAAAAATTTTCAAATTTTTCTTGTTTGAGATTCAAAGGAAGGTAGAAATCGAGATCTTCAGAAAACCTGTTGCTCCCGTAGCAGCGCCATAACGCAGTTCCTCCACGGATAACTGCTTTGGGAAAGTTGTTGTAGACTTCCATAACCAATATGTCTTGAACTAAAGCTATTTTTCTGTGCATTCTTTTTCTCAACTTTTTATCCAAGGGCAGTATCATAATTAAAGAATTAACCATTCTTATATATAAGTATAAGTTTGGTTAATTATTCAACCTGGAAAAGACTTGATTTTTTGGTTGTGAGCAAGTTTGAAATTTTCCTTAAGGTAAAAAAACTTTTTTTGAATAAAAAGCTCTGCTTCATTTTTGTTTAGTACCAAAATATTGGGAGAAAAAATACCAAAAAAATAGTAAAATATTTAAATTGAGAAAAAAATATACCAAATATATGGTATTAATTGAAACCCTCTTCAAGGAGGGAAAAATTTCAAGAATTAGTGAACTAGAGTTAAATAGATACTTGAGTTTTTTTGAAAACTCTTATAAAGATAATTTAAATCATTCAAAAGAAAATGTGATGAAATTTCCAAGATGGAGCATCATTTCCGGCTAATTATGCTATGCACGATATTGCAAAACTTTTCATAGCAAAAAAATTCAGGATTAAAGTTGGAAAAGAAGTGCACTCAACTACAATAAAAGTTCTGAAAATCTTGAGCAAAAGAAAAGATTTGCCAAAACTTTTGGAAATTGGATACAAAGAATTTAAAAATTTGATCCTTGAATTGGAGATAGCAAGAAAAGAAAGGATTAAAGTTCAATATTATACGGGAACTGTTTACTTAGAAAAGGTTTACCGAGAAAGGGCAAACCATTTCCTTAAAAATATTGTAGAGAAATTTGTAAGCAAAATGGAAAAGCTGATAGAATGATCCTGAATTTACTAAATACAAATGTGGCAAAGCTTTTAACAGTTTTTTCATTAGCCCCTGGAGCAAAATTCAGAAGAAAAGAATTGAAAGAAATGACAAAACTGAACAATGTGAATCTTGATAAAGCATTGAATAGCCTACAGAATTCAAAAATTGTTTTAAGGGAAAATAACTATTTTAAGTTGGATTTGAATGAAAAAACTAAAGCTCTGATTGAACTGATTCAAAAAGAATATAAAGAATTAAATGAACTTCCTTTAAATGTATTTTTTTCAATCTTAGATTTCATCAACAGGATTTCATTTTTAAAAGATGTTAAAGTTTATCTCTTTGGTTCCTACGCAAAATTGACTTTTAAAGAAGGTAGTGATATAGATTTATCAATCATCTCAAGCAAAAAAGTTGATTTTTTGGAGAAGGTTGCCTTGAAAATTGAAAAAAAGTATAAAACAAGAATACAGCTCCATTTTTTTGGTAAAGATTTCATGAAACACAAAGAAGATCCATTGATAAGAGAAATCCTTAGAAACGGTATACAACTCCTTTGAAATAGAAATCTTTATATAGTATAAATTGCCACTTATAAATAGTGACATAGATGGCTTTAAG
>CAZDLC010000057.1:0-2681 GCA_964506615.1 uncultured archaeon | reverse complement strand
AAATTGCATAGTAAAAATTTTTAAGTTAAAAATACAACATATGTTGTATGAAAAAGTTAACTGAGCTTGAAAAAACTGTTTTAATCACTTTTTTGGTTTTTATGAAAAAGAACAAGAATAGGGGAATTTCTGAAGAAGAGGTTGTTCTGAAATTTCCTATGAGACAGAGAAAAAATGTTAGAGAAGCTATAGAAAATTTGAAGAAAAGCAATCTTTTAATTAAAAAGGAAGGGAAGACAAAGCTTAGCGATAAAGGAATAAAAGAGGCTATGGAACTTTTAAAGACAGGAGCTAGACTCTGGGCTTATTTGAAATGATTAGCAAACATTAAATTTTCCTTTTGCTAGTTCAAGGCAAAACTTATCTATATTTTCAAGCTCTTTACTAATTATTTCTTCAACTTCCTTTTCCACATTTTGTATGCTATTCCCTTTTTCTAATATTAGCTGTGCAACAGCAATTTTAGGTTCATCTATTCGCCTTCCTATTTCGCTTAAAAGCCAAAAGTAAACTTCTTTTATATCCGGAACATTTTCAAAAATTTCCTTAGCTATTTTGTGAGAAAGGATGTTGTAAATTTTTCCTATGTGCGAAACAGGATTTTTCCCTGCAGCAGCTTCTGAGCTTGTAGGTCTATTCAAAGGAATTAAACCGTTTACTCTATTCCCCCTTCCAACTTGACCAGAATCTGCTGCATCTGCGCATGTTCCATTTACAGTTAAAAACAAACCAGCAACACCTTTTCCCTTTTTATCCAAAGTATTCAAGTTTATTTTTACTTTATCAAAACCAAAATTCGAGACAAAATCTTTAATCACTTCTTTAATTTCTTCTTTTCTTTTAAAGTAAGTTTCTTCTGAATCTATGAACTTATCTACAAAGGCCATTCCAATAGTTAAATCTAAGGTATTTTTAATCCTTAAGCCCATAACTTTTACATCTTCTCCAGATTCTGGAAAATCTTTTTTAAAATCCTTTGAGTTTAAGAATTTTTCCACTTCCAGAACAACTTTTTCTGTTTTGCTTAAAGGATAGTATCCAACTGCAGCTGATGTATCGTTAGCTCCTAATATTTTGTCTTTTTCCTTAAAAATTTCTGCAAGAGAAGCTGAAACTTGTTTTAGCTCGACTTGATACCTAACATGTTCTTCTGGATCTACAAATCTCATTTTTTCCCTAAACCACTTTTTTGCCGTAGAAATAGAAATTTCCTCTACAGGTATTTCTTCATCATCAAAAAAGTAAGTTGCTCTATCGCCTATTACAAGCAGCATAGGCTTTTTTATTTTACCGCCGTTAAAATTATGCTCTGCTTCTCCTGCTGCAAGTAAAGCTTTGTCTATGTTATGGTGAAGAATTGCTCCAAATTTTTTTAAGTAAAACTTGCTTAGCTCAATAGAAATTTCATTCATTATTAAATCGCAAATGGTATCAGGATGCCCCAAACCTTTTCTTTCAACAATTTCAATTTTTTGTTCCTCAATCGGAGTTTGGTTCAGTTCTTCAACAAGAATATTTTTCTCCACTTTTAATAATTGAAAAAAGCTATTTAAATTATTTCAATTGCTTAAGAGTTTTTATGCCCATAACTTCATAATAAGCTACTTCATCCCCTTGCTTTATTTGATTTTTTAATTCTTCAGGAATAGGAAGCTCAAAAACTGAGTAATCAGTTAAATCCATTAATTGGGCATTATCCCCAATTATAGCTAAAACTTGGGCAGATTTTTTAACTATTATAGGGACTTCAACAGTTTCGTCAGCAGGCTTAATTATGCTCCTTCTTTTTCCATCTAGTAAGCCAATGGCATCGACTCTAGCCTTGGCAGCACCATGTTTTCCACTAGTTGAAACGCTTACCTTTTCAACTCTGCATGGAGTATCTTCTATTAAAACAAATCCTCCTGGCTTAAGGTTTTTTATTACTGAAGTTGTTTTTTCCATCTATTTTCTCACCGCCATTAAAATATCTTCTCTTTTAATTGTAACCCTTTTTGCATGGTGGCAAGCTGCTACAGCATCCTGCGCAATTTTATCAGCAATTTCTAAGAGCGCATTCCTCAATTCTTTTACTCCTGCTAATGAAATTCTATCTACTCCAACTTCTTTTCCAGCCTTCTTTGCAATTTTTTCTAATGGCAATAAAGGGAACTCGCCCATTTTTTCATATGAAATATTATCAGTTTAAATTTTTACTTTTTTCCTTTTTGCTATTTTTGGCTTTAAGTGTTCTTCTGGTTGGAGAGGAATAAGTTCTTTCTCCAAACCTTCTGAAGGAAATATTTTTTTGAATCTTTTTAAAAATTTTTTGATTATTTCGCTCATAATTTTAAGTAAAGGGCGCTATTTATAAGCTTTCTTCTTTAGTCAATTCTTTAAACTTGGCTTTATTTTTTATCTTCTTATGTAATTCTCATCCTTTTCTAGATTTTTAATCATTTAGTAAAAGTTTTGTTAGACGTCTAACATAAAATTTTAAAAAATATAAGAAAAATTAAGTTTATAATTAAGCGGGTGTGGTCTAGCCTGGTCTAGGACCCGAGCCTTCCAAGCTCGAGACCCGGGTTCGAATCCCGGCGCCCGCACTTGTGTAGAAAATCTTAATGATTTTAGTTTATGAATTACCTGTTAAGGCCAACTTACTAATTTTAAACTTTCAGGAAATTTTCCATATAAATTTT
>CAZDLC010000056.1:0-2763 GCA_964506615.1 uncultured archaeon | reverse complement strand
TGCGCCAGCCGGGATTTGAACCCGGGCTCCGAGCTTGGAAGGCTCGTGTCCTACCAGGCTAGACGACTGGCGCATATGTTAATTATTTGATATCTTCAAAAATTAAAAGTTATAATGAGAGAAAAAATTATAAAAGAGAAGTTAAAGGAACTTAAGAAGAAATTTCCAAACTTAGATGTTAAAATTTTAGAAAGAGAATTAATTCCTTTAGATGAAAAAGAAATAAAAATTAAAAAGAAAAAGGTTTAAAGTTTATAGCCTATTTTTCTCAAAAACTCTTTTCTTTCTTTAACATCTTCTTGATTTTCTATTCCCTTAGGAGAAAAACCATCTATAACTCCTAAAATTCCTCTTCCTTGCTCTGTTTCTACAACAACAATTTGCAAAGGATTTGCTGTAGCAGCTAAAATTTCAACAATCTCTGGAACATCTTTTAATCTTGGTAAAATATTTATCGGATAAGCATTTCTAATAAAAATTACAAAAATATGACCAGCACCAATTTCTTGGGCAACTTTAATTGCCTCATTTTCCAATTCTTCATCATTTCCACTATGTCTAATTAAACATTTACCAGAAGCTTCATTAAAAGCAATTCCAAACTTTATATTTGGAACACAATTTACTAGCAGTTCATGAACATCTTCAACTGTTTTTATAAAATGAGACCTCCCTAAAATTATGTTAGCCCCTTCTGGTATTTTCACACTAACAACTTTAATCTCCATAAATATTATTATAGCTTAAATTTTTGAATAAAATCTTTAAATTTCAAATCTCTTTCAAAAACTTGAAAGAAAGGTAAAAACTCTTTTTTTATCTTTTTTGTTGAACAATTTAGATGTTTAGAAAGATTTTTAAGAAAAACTCTTTCTTCTTCTCTAATTTCTTTACTCATAGCTAAATATCTTAACTTAGAAGGAAATTGATATTTAGTAAATTTTCTATAAACTTCTTTTTTAGCCATAGAAACGCCAATTGTCATTAAGTCTGTATAATATTTTAATAACTTCCAGTAATTTCGATTAATTATTCTACTTCTAAACAAATCTGCCTTAGCTAAATTTTCAATAGCCAAACTTATTTCTTCTATTTTTTCATATTCATTCGGAATGTTTTCTTCAATCCACCAAAATATTGTATCTGGCTCTAAATCAACATTAGCTATACTCATTCTTGCTCCTGTTATAGAAGTAGTTTTAAACAATATTTTTAATGCCTCAAACATTTCTCTTTCCCTTTCTCTATATCCAAGTATTTCCAAATCTTTAACAGTAATTTTTTTCTTTCCTCTTGATATGGTCTCTAAATCGTTTATCGCAGCTCTAAGATCCCCTTCACTTCTTTTAGCTATGGCATTAAGAACTTCTTTTTCAAACTCAATTTTTTCTTTTTCACAAATTTCTTTTAACTTTTTTTCTATATCAAAAACACTCAAAGGCTTTAACTCTATTAACTCACAATATTCCCTTAAAACTCTTAATTTTGGATCATAAACATCATTTGCCGTTAAAACTATTGGATACTTACTTTCTTTAATTAAATTAACAATAGCTTGAATTCCTCCAGCATCTTCTCTACCAGCTATACCATCAACTTCATCAATCAAAAAAATCTTTCCTTTTTTTAACAAAGGTAATGCCTTAGAAGCATTTCCAAAAACTTCTTCTATAACATTTTTATTTCTTGTATCACTAGCATTCATTTGAATAAGTTGTAAATTTTTATCATTTGCAAATGCTTCAACTAAGCAAGTTTTTCCTATTCCTGGCTTTCCATATAGCAAAGCAGCCTTACTTCCAGGTTTCCATGAATTATACCACTCAATAAATTTAGCCAAAGCTTCCTTTTGATTTACAAATTCTTTCAAACTTTTTGGTCTATATTTAACAACAAACATATGAATCTATTTTTTCTTTCCAATTAGAGTTAAGTGAGCCAATAAACTCTCTATTTGAATTAACTCATTTGCGCCTTCAGAAATCCTAAAATCTATTTCACCACATTTCTCAATTAGCTGAACTTTTTCTAAATCTCCTATATTTAAACCTATTATTTGTCTATGAATTTCTGAAATTATATCTTGACCTGCTAACCCTTTCTTCAATATCATTTCTTCTAAAATTTTTCTAGCATCTAAAAACTTTCCTTGTAAAGCCAATTCTAACATTTGCTTAACTTCTTGAGGCTTAGCCAAAGAAGCTGCTTCATAAACTACATCTTCTGTAATTTTTTCTTTTAGAATAGAGGCTGCTTGAAGTATATTAGCTGCTCTTCTTAAATCTCCTTCAGCAATCCTTACAACAGCATTAATTCCATCTTCACTAATTTTTAATTTTTCTCCTTTAGCAATTCTTTCAACAAATTCTTTAACATGCTTATCTTCTAATGCCTTAAATCTAAAAACTGCACATCTACTTTGAATTGGTTCTATTATTTTGCTAGAATAATTGCATATTAATATAAACCTTGTTATACTAGCATACATTTCCATCATTCTTCTTAGTGCTTGTTGAGCATCACTTGTCATAGCATCGGCTTCATCTAAAATTATTAATTTAAATGGTACATTCCCTATTGCAACACTTCTAGCAAATTCCTTTACTTGCCCTCTAATTACATCAATTCCTCTCTCATCAGAAGCATTTAATGATAAAACATTTTGCTTCCAATTTTCACCATACAATTCTCTAGCTAAAACTAAAGCTAAAGTTGTTTTTCCAGTTCCTGGTGGTCCTGCAAATAGCATGTGCGGAATATTTT
>CAZDLC010000055.1:0-2778 GCA_964506615.1 uncultured archaeon | reverse complement strand
TTCTCTTTGTTTTTCTCCTCTTTTTAAATGTTCCTATGCTTCAAGCTTTAATTCCCATGCGTCAAATAAATGAAGTTCTGTACGAGCTAAATATTAAAAAAGATTATTTTATGTGCTTAATAACTCATCTAACAGATGTGGAAAATATAATGAGTTATGGAGGATTAGAAGCTCTATGTAAAAAGATTTTAGGTGAGGTAAAAGTAGTGAAAGAGGGATGTGTAGAATGTTTGGAATTAAAAGTAAGTACTGAAGTACCTTTGATAACTCCTGGAAGTTCATTTCTCTTTAGATTGGTATATTCTATGGATGAAAGAGCAGATTTGCCAGCTCGAAATATAACATCTCTTTTTTACGTCGATAATCAAACAAAAGATCCATCAAGATGCAAAGAAAATAATTCTTGTACGCTATATCCTAAAGATTTTGAAGAAAGTTCAGTTAAATTAAATGCTAGTGAAACAAAAGAATTTTGTACAGCGCAAAATAATTTTGTTAAATATACGGTTTCTACAAGCTATCAGTATACAAGCAAGGGCTATACTTCTTTTTACATTACAAATAATTTGAGAATTTATGAAAGAAGAACAGCAATCACAAGTTCAGGCCCTCTGGACATAATCGTTTCAAGTGATTCATCTTATTATAGAAAGGACGAGGATTCGGCTATTTTACTAGTTTTTACTTTTGTTAATAAAGGAAGCGGAGAAATAAAATTAAACAGTTTAAAAATTGTTGAGCTTATTCCTAATGGGGTTGAATGTGAAAATGATTGTAGCTTACTTTCTAACCAAGGTTGTGACCTAACTATTTTTCAAGAACCTTCTTCGGATAATAGTATAATTTGGAATGTTAATTTAGAGTTTCCATTAAATGTTTCAATCAAGCCTGGAAAGAAAGTTATGTTTGCTTGCGCAAGGAAAATAAATAATGGAAATAAATTCTTTCAAGCTATTTCAGGTCCTTTTGTAACTTATACTTATGAAGCAATAGTAAATTACACTTACTATATAAATCAAACAGGACAAGTTTGGATAGATAAAGATTATTGTGAGTTGATTAAAGAGTTGGGGCAATATGAAGAACCGTCGTTTAAGAATAGAGTGCCGGAAGATGGTGATGAATGGACAGAAAGAGATGAATATTTAAACTTATGGGAAATTTCTCCCGAACTTTCATCAGATAAAAAAGTAGGAGAATATAGTGTTAAAGCTTCGACAGGTGGACTCTTAGGTCAAGTATCTTTTAAGGTTGGCGATGTTAAAAAAATTTCACCAAAAATTTATCCCTATCTCCACTTCTATTTAAAGTCTGATTATAAAGCAGAGTATATACTTATAGAAATTAGAAGAAAGGATGTGATAGCGTGCAGATATAGAACAGAATATAATTCAGACTCTTGGAAGAGGATTACAATTAACTTATCTAATCCTGAAGAATGTAAGTATGGGAATTTGGACGATTTTGATGAAGGAATAGAAAAAATAAACATAGTCTTAGGCTCTTCTTCTAAAAATGTTTGGATCGATGGTTTGTATTTCTTCTACCAGTAATCAAAAGTATATTCTAAACTGGGCAAACATTTTTAATTGGAGAGCAAAAACCTCCTGGACAACAATATTGATTTATAGGACAGCAAGTGCCTTCACAGCAATACGTTCCTTGTGGGCAGCTACAATCTTGCCAACAATTCATACAATTTTCTCCACTTTCACAAATGTTATTTCCACATTCCGAAATTTCGCAGGGATTATAAGTATTTGAAAGAGCATCAGAGCAAAAAGTTGAATTGCAAATATTTTGACTAAAGTTTCCAACATCCTCCATATCAACTTTCCCGTCTTTGTTTAAATCCGCTATCGGGTTATATCTTACGTTACCACATTTTGAACCAAAAGCATTCATAATAGTTGCATTTAGCTGTTTACACGTATCAGGAAGAGAGCATGCTCCATCGCTGCAATAACAAAAACAATTTAAAATTTTAACTCCAACATAACCAGAATCGCAATAATATTCAATTACACTATTACCCAAGCAAAAATCATATCTTTGCTTTGAATCATATTGTACATATCCTTTAACGAAAGGATCTAAACCATCGCTGTCAAAACAAGAGCTTGGCTTACATCTTCCTCCATTACATTCTTCACAATAAAATTTTTCAAAATAGCAAAGATTGTTAAAAGGAAAATACTCGTAAAGTATATTTCCAACGCACAAATCCATATATTCACCTGTGCTATCTATACAAGCACCAAAGAAGTAAGGGTCTTTATCGTCAGCTATACCATTCCAATCTTGATCTATAGCATAACTTGAAGTTTTGAGGAAATAGCTACATATATTGCTTTTCTTGCCAAGAATTCCTAAATGGCTAGAACATTTTTTAAATAAATTTAAATGCTGAGCTTCTGTTTGGTAAAAATTATTAATCCAATCACCAACTTTTACAGCAAATTTAAGCCCAATAAAATCTAGCTTCATCGAATCGTTTAAGAAATCATATGCTACAAAAGAGCTTGTATTGTCTAGTATAGAAACGTTAACTATGCCAAAAAATTTATTTCCATTTGTTTCAAACTTATCCAAATCAAAGGAAACTTCTATATCACTTTCTTCAAAAACTTTTTCAAAATTTTTTAAAACCTTTTTAGCACTTTCACTATCGAGCTTGTTATGGAAGCAGATTGGAAGAGAGGAATCGTTTGCTAAGCATTTTCCTATGTAATTATTTTCCAAAATCTCAATTGCCTTTTTAACAATTTTTCCAAGTTT
>CAZDLC010000054.1:0-2802 GCA_964506615.1 uncultured archaeon | reverse complement strand
TCCTGCTAATGCTATTGTTATCATTAACATCAATATAGTTGCTATTACAGTTGATACACCTTTCATTCATTCACCTTAAATTAAATTTGGAAAGCTGTATTTAAATATTTTTTAAATTTAGAGGAAAGCTGGTTAAAGAGTCTTTATATTAGTTCTTCCAAAAAGAAAATTATGAAAAAAATTCTTGTTGATTCAAACTTTTTAATAGATTGTTTAAAGTTTAAAGTAGACTTTTTGGAAAATATTGAAAAACTAATTGAAGAACCTTTTGAAATTTTAATCTTGGAAAATGTTTTGAGAGAATTGGAAAAAATGAGCAAGAAGAAAACAAAAGAAAGTAAGTACGCAAGGCTTGCTTTAAAAATTGTAAAGGAAAAAAATTTTAGGATTCTTAAGTCTAGTTTTGAAGATACAGATGAAGCAATCGTTTCAGCTTCAGACAAAAATACAATCGTGGCAACGAATGACTTAAAGCTGAGAAAAACCTTAAAAGCTTTTGGAATTAAAAATATTTATTTAAGAGCCAAGAAATACTTGGATATAAGGTGAAAAAGTGGAAATATTGATTTCGAGCTTGGCAGGAATTGCTTCAATTCTTACAGCAGTTTTTCTCTATTTTACTGTTAAAAAACAGAATGAAGGAACGCCAAAAATGAGGGAAATTTCTGATGCGATAACAGAAGGTGCAAAAGCTTATTTAAAAAGGCAAAATTCAACGCTTGCTATTTTTGTTGTGATAATGGCTTCTATCTTAGGAATTTTACTAGGTTTTGTAGTTTCTATAGCTTATATTATTGGATCTTTTTGTACAACCTTAGCAAGCTATTTTGGAATGATGGCAGCTTTAAAAACTAATGTAAGAGTTGCGAATGCTGCAAGAAAAGGCTTGAAAAAAGCTTTTCCAATAGCATTTTACGGAGGAGCTGTAATGGGTTTATGTATAGTTGGAATGGCCTTGCTCGGAATAAGTGTTATTTATTACTTATTCCAAAACTTTTATGATCATGAAACTGCTTTAAATGCTGTTTTGGGCTTTAGCTTTGGTGCAAGCGCTCTAGCTCTTTTTGCAAAAGCTGGAGGGGGAATTTACACAAAAACTGCAGATATAGGAGCTGATTTAGTTGGTAAAGTTGAGCTGGGAATTCCTGAAGATGATCCAAGGAATCCTGCAGTTATTGCTGATAATGTTGGTGATAATGTTGGTGATGTTGCAGGAATGGGTGCAGACTTAATAGACTCTTATATAGCATGCATAGTTGCTTCAATGATATTAGGTGCTTCAATAAGCCTTAAATTTTCCTTACTTCCTTTACTAATAGGAGCAGCAGGAATTTTTGCCTCTCTTATAGGAATGACTTTTGTTAGAGTTAGCGAGAAAGAAAGTCCTGGTAAGGGCTTAAATAGAGGTACTTTCTCAACTTGCATAATCTTCCTTCTCTTAACCTTTTTAATCTTGCATTTCTCAAATTTAGGAGAAAAAATGTATGGAGTTTTCTTCCCAACCTTAGCAGGCCTAATAGCAGGAGCTATAATGGGAATTACTACTGATTATTATACTTCAATCGATAGGAAGCCTGTAATGAAAACTGCAGAATCAGCAAAGACAGGAGCCGCAACCACAATTCTTTCAGGATTTTCTTACGGAATAATAAGCATAGTTCCTTCCATAGTTGGAATTTCTGCAGCAACAATAGCAGCTTGGTATCTCTCTTCTTATTACGGAGTTAACAGCTTTTACGGAATTTCTATTGCTGCAGTTGGAATGCTTTCCATAGTAGGAATGATAATTTCTGCAGATGCTTATGGCCCAATAGTTGACAATTCTCGCGGAATAGTTGAGCAATCAAAGCTTGGAGAAAAAGTTTTGAAAATTACTGATAAGCTTGATGCTGCAGGAAATACAGCAAAAGCAATAACAAAGGGTTTTGCTATAGGAGCTGCAGCTCTAACAGTTTTAGCTTTGTTTGGAGCTTATGCTGAAGTTGTTGGAATAGAAAAGGATGTTAATGGTGTGTATATAATAAACATAGTAAATCCAAAAGTTATTGCAGGCTTGTTCATAGGAGCGATGATGCCTCCTTTACTTTCTGCTCTTCTTATACTTGCTGTAGGAAAAAATGCTTTTAGGATGATAGAAGAAGTTAGAAGACAGTTTAAGGAAATTCCAGGTTTAATAAAAGGAAAGGCTAAGCCAGATTATGCTAGATGCGTAGATATAGCAACAAAAGGTGCTTTAAAAGAGCTTATGTTTCCTTGCTCGCTAGCAATAATAGTTCCTTTAATAGTTGGTTTTGTTCTTGGAAAAGAAGCTTTAGCAGGATTTTTAGCAGGGAGCATATTAACAGGAATAATATTTGCTCTATTTATGGCAAACTCAGGAGGAGCTTGGGATAATGCAAAGAAGTTTATAGAAGAAGGAAACTTCGGAGGAAAAGGTTCAGAAGCTCATAAGGCTGCAGTTGTTGGCGATACTGTAGGAGATCCTTTCAAGGATACTGCTGGCCCCTCGCTAAACACAATGATAACAGTAATGTCCCTAGTTTCTTCTGTCTTTGCTCCTCTTATAGTTTCTTATGCCTTGGCTTTCTGAAACTTTTTCTTGTAAAGGTTATTAGCATAAACAACAATCTCTTTTGCTTCCTTTGAATTCTTCCATTCTTTAAATTTACAGAATTTATGAGGCTCAAGCCTTTTATAAGTCTCAAAAAACTCCTGAATTTCCTTCAGCTTGTGAGGATGAACATCCTTTATATCCTTTATTCCATCAAATCTTGCATCATTTAAAGGAACACAAAGAATTTT
>CAZDLC010000053.1:0-3020 GCA_964506615.1 uncultured archaeon | reverse complement strand
ATAGCTTATCTAGGAGTTTGGGTAAGAACTTCAAGCATAAATTCTCCTACAGTTTTAGATTATGATCCTTGGTGGTTTTACAGATATGCTCAAATGATTTTGGATAATGGCTTAAAACTTCCAAGTTGGGACTTACAAAGCTTTTCTTTAACGGGAAGAAGCGTAACTCTTTTCCATGGTTGGGAATACACGATGATATTTTTTTACTATCTCCTAAATTTTTTCTCTTCCATGACTTTTATGAAAGTTGCTATAATTTCTCCTTTAATTATGGTTGCTTTAATAGTTGTTCCTGCTTATTTTCTAGGAAAACTTTTAACTAATGAAGTTGGCGGCTTAGTAACTGCATTTTTTGCAGTTTTAGTTCCTTCTTTCATAGGAGTAAGCATGGCAGGCTATTGCGATAGCGATGCACCAGTAGCCTTTTATTTCTTTTTATCTGTTTTTGCTTGTTTGCTTGCAATCAAAAAAAGGAAATTATTATACATAGCATTTGCAGTAATTTCAAATTTACTATTTGTTTGGAATTGGGGCGGTGGCTGGATAACTTCAATTTTACTAATAGCTTTCTTAATAGCTTTACCAATTTTCAGAATTTTTGAAAATTTTGTCCATACCTTTTCCTTTAAAATTGATTTTAAGAAAATTTATGAAGAATGGGTTGATGTTAATAGAATTGTTTTCACTATTATAGGAGTTTCAAGTATCTTAAGCTTCCTTCTTTTCAACTTTTCAATTTTCCATTCTTTCTTTGGTGGTTTAGCTTTTACAGGTTTAGCAGCTTTAACAAGATGGCTAGTTTTATTTTTATCTTTAGCTTGGATAGGCTTTACTTCTTTCCATTCAATTTCTTCAATCCCAAAAAAGCCTTTAAAGGAAAAGGCCTATTTTTCCTTCCAGCTTTTAATTTCAGCTTCTATGTTCTACTTTCTCTTTTCAGCTTTTAGTGTAACTCAACCAAAACCATTAATAGTTAACATTTCTGTTGCTGAGCTTCAACCAATAAATATTTTTTCTTCTCAAGGGTTTATGGCAGTAGCAGGAAGAGTTGGTTTGCTTCCAACAATCTTGGCTTTTGGCTTGTTTGGTTTAGCCTTATACAAAATCTGGAAAAAGGAGCAGATATTAATAGAAGAAATCTTTTTCTTTGTTTGGCTTTTAAGTATGTTTTTCTTAATTTCTCGTGGTGTAAGATTTTCTTTGCAATTTTCCGTAGCAGCTTGTGTTGCAGCAGGCTATGTTATAGGCCACTACAAAAAATATCCAGAAATTTTGCTAATAATTTTAACGTTAAGCTTAATTTTTCTGAAAGATATTTTGGTAAGAAATTCTTTTGAACTTTTAGGATTTTTATTTATTTTGGCAATTCCTTTTTTGGTTTTGTATAAAAGAGAGCAAAATCTCATCAAAATTTTTATTTTTGGCATATTTGCATTTCAAATTTTATTCTTTTTATCAACTTCAATTCAAGTTGGTCAAGCTTCGGGAATGGAAATAAGTCAAAATTGGTATGATGCGATGGATTGGTTAGTAAAAAATGCAGATAAAGATTCGATGATAACAACTTGGTGGGATCCTGGCCATATATTAGCTGGCTATAGCTATTACAAGGGAAAACCTCTAAGAATTCATGCAGACGGAGCACACTGCGGAGATTGTTATCCATATAACCATGACATAAGAATAAGGGATATGGGTAGAATTTTCTCAACTAGTAATGAAACAGAAGCTATAGAGATTTTGAAAAAGTATAAGCAGTTAAGTAAAGAGCAATGCGAAGAGGCTAAAAAGATTTTTCCACAAATGCCGCAAGAAGCTTGCAAGCCTGTTAGCGATTTTTACATAATAGCTTCTGCAGATTTAATAGGAAAATATTACTGGCTAAGTTGCTTCGGGAGTTTTGATTATGAACTATGGGAAAAAAGCAATGGACAAGAATGGAGATGTGAAGGAAGAAATTTCATCCAACTTCCTTTTTCTGGTCAGGATCATTATGGAAATTTAGTTTATGGCGGTATATTAACTTTAACTATGAAAGATGGTAAAGTAGTTGCTGTGGTTAATGTTCCGGAACAAGGAATAAGGAATGCACTAGTTAAGGAAATAGTTTATTATCAGCAAGGCCAAGAAGTAAGATATAGGAATGAAACTTATGAAATAGATGGTATGGTTTGGGTCGACCCTGGATTTGGAATGGTTATTTTTATGGACCCAAAAATTAGGGATTCTATTTTCACTAGAATGTTTTTCTTCAATGGAAGAGATTTAAATAATTTTGAGCTTGTTTATTCTAATCCAGAGGTTAAAATTTTTAAGGCAAGGCTAGAATAATTAAATATGGCAGAATTTTTTACACTTTCTCCTTTTGAAAGAATTTTGAAAAAGGCTGGAGCTAAAAGAGTTTCTAAGGCTGCGATGGAAGAATTTGCTAAGATAATGGAAGAAAAAATGCTTGAAATTGCAAAGGAAGCAGCAATTTTGGCAAAACATGCAGGAAGAAAAACAATATTCGATTCTGATGTAAGACTTGCAAGAAGAAAGCTAAACTTATAAAAAGCTTAGTTTTTCAAGTTTTGATTTTAAAATTTACTTCAGCAAAATTTTGGAAATATCTTTTTTTACTTTTAAAATAAAGGCTTAAGGCAAATGAAATGCCTTAACTTCATTAATCAATTTTTCTATGTCACTATTAATTTTTTTATTAATTCTTTTTTGAACTTCGCCAAATACTTTGCAAAAAAATCTGAAAAGTTCTTTAAAATCTCTAATTGTGATGAGGAGGAAATCCTCATACATTCCTCCCCTTCTTTCATAATAGAAACTTCTATATTTTCTATAAGTTTCTGGTGAAAAAAATTTGAAAATTAACTCTTCTCTTTCTTTTCTATTAACAGGTTTTTCGCCTTTTGTTATTAAAAATAAATCTAAAACTCTTTCTAAAGAATCAAATAAGAAGATGTATGCACTTCTATAACTCTTATTTTTTAAAAGAAGCAAACAATCTTTGAGGTCTTGTTTCA
>CAZDLC010000052.1:0-3042 GCA_964506615.1 uncultured archaeon | reverse complement strand
TCCCCAGCTATTACTTACTATTTGAGCTCCAAGGTTTTTACTATCGTTAAAAAGAACAGTAAGATTTTCTGGACCTCCCCAATAGCCATAGTCATTAAAAACTCTTTGGATTATTAAAAGGGAAGAAGGAGCAACACCTGTATAATTTCCGTTTGAAGCATTTCCACTTCCTGCGATTATTCCTGCAACATGCGTTCCATGTCCATAAGGATCTTCTGCAATTCCATCACTTTCATCAGTTTCTGTATAATCCAAAATGTTAACAATTCTTCCCCTTAAATCAGGATGAATAGAAGAAAGATTCCCGTTATCAATTCCGCTATCAACTACAGCAACTTTTATACCAGAGCCGTTAAATAAGTTCCATACTTCCCTTGCTTTTATTATAGAAGTGCTAACATCTAGTAAAAGCACAGGCTCTCTATAAAATTCAATCCACTTAACTTCTTTTAAGTTCGCAATATCCTTTATTTTTTCTTTTTCGATAGAAGCTATAATTTTTGTTCCTTCCTTTTTCAAAACATTTCCATTAAGCCTAGAAATAAACTCTGAAACTTTTTCCAAATCTTCTGCAGAAAACAAAATAATCTTAAAACTTCTATTTCCTTCCTCTTTTTTTGAAAGAGAGAAATAATTTATTTCCCCCTTCAAAATTTCAGGCTCAATTTTATATTCAGCTTCATACTTTCCAACCCATCTAACAAAAGGTAATCTTTTAATTTTTTCCAAATTTTCCGGCTTAGCTTTTACAAGAAAAGCATATTCTGGAATATAATCATGAATTTCAGCCAGTTTTTCCAGACTTTTTTTCCATTCCTTCTTAATAGGGCCATTAAACTGAACTATATAATTCTCTTCCCTTAAAGGAATCGAAAGTGTTTCGATTCTTTTTTCTTTTACAGGATCAAAAGTCCTAGCTTTAAGTCTTAAAGGAATTTCTTCTATTTCATTTTTAGAAAAGTTTGGGGGCTCAACTTCCTTTTTCTCTTTTGAAAAGGATAAGGGAAGAAGTAGTATTAAAATTAGTAAGAAGGAAAAAATCAGTATTTTTTTCATAATTAATTATTGGTTTTCCTTCCTTTTTTCTTTAAGTTCTTCAAATTTCTTTACGTACTTTTCCTTTTCCTCTTCAACCCAATTTCTTATATCGATTTTCTCTATTGAGCCATTCTTCCTTCTTATTACAACATCTTTTATTCCAGCATTTATCAATATTCTTTTACATCTATCGCAAACCTGAGCAGGTTCTATTGGAGAATTAACAAGATATTCGCCGCTTATATATAAAGTTGCTCCTAAAACACTAGTTCCTTGTCGTGCAGCATTTGTTATACAATTTTCTTCAGCATGAACTGCAGGACATAAATCCCATGCTTCTCCATGAGGAGCATTTGCCAAATCTTTTAGGCAACCAATTTCATCACAATTTACTGTTTTTCTTGGCGGTCCATTATAGCCTGTTGCTAGAATAACATCGTTTTTAACTAAAATTGCACCAACTCTTCTCCTTAAGCATGGCGATCTCTTAGAAATTGCAAAGGCAATTTCAAGGTAGTATTCATCCTTATTTATTCTTGTAGTTTTTTCTTCCATTAAGAATTTATTTAAAAAGTTAATAAAATAAACCTAACGCTTTTTTTGCTTTATAACCAAAGGCCCTTGATAGTTGCATTCCCTGCATTTATAAATTTGCCCTAACCATGGCATATAATTGAGCTTATTGCTTTTGCAAATTGGGCACATTTTCTTCATTATTAATAATTGTAAAAACAAAAGAAAATTATGGTTTATGTTACAAAATTTGATGGAAGAAAAGAACCTTTTTTAAAGGAAAAAATTATAAGAACATGCTTAAGGATGCGTGCAAGCTATGAGCAGGCAAAGGCCATAGCTGATGAAATAGAGAAAAGGGCTTATGACGGAATTCCAACCAAAAAAATTCTTGAACTGATTTTTAAATATTTGAAAAATTTTAAGCCAGAAGTAAAGTACCAAATAGATTTGAGAGAAGCAATAGCTTTGCTAAAGCCCAAACCAGATTTTGAAAAATTTGTTCAATTGATTTTGAGTGAATATGGATATGAAGTTAAAACCAACTTAGTTTTAGCTGGAAGCTGCGTTGAGCACGAAATAGATGGTATTTTGAGAAAGGGAGATGAAATAATAATGCTGGAAGTTAAGCATCATCTAAACCATCACGTTTACACTGGTTTAGATGTAGTTTTGGAAGTTAATTCAACGCTAGAAGATTTGAAGGAAGGATTCAAATTAGGTAAAAATACCATAAACTTTTCAAGAGCTTTGATAGTTTGTAATACAAAATTTTCTGACCATGCTATTAGATATGCTAAATGCAAAGGTATTGAGTTGATAGGATGGAAATATCCTGAAGAAAAAGGTTTGGAAAGTTTAATAGAGGAGAAAAAGCTTTATCCCATAACTTTTCTTAGAGATTTGGATGAAAAAGTAAGAGAAAAATTTAGTGTTGCAGGAATTTTTCTTTTAAAGCAACTTTTAGATTTAAGCTTGGAAGAAATTCATGAAAAAACTGGAATTTCTAGGAGCAAGCTTAGAAAACTTGTTGAAAATGCTAAGGAAATTATTTCTTCAAAATAGAATTATAAAGAGTTTCTATAAACTATTTCTACAAACTTAGGATATTTTTTTTATAATATTAACAACTTTATTAAGCATATTTTCACAATCTTCTTTCGTAATGTCAGTTACTTTTTCTTCTCAGATTTGACAAGTTTAAATCTAAGTATGGTAAGGATTACAGCTAAGGCTATTAAGAGTAAAACTAGAAGAAAAGCAGGATTTTGAACTAGAACAAGCATTCCAGTTATCCCAGTTGGTTTAGCCTCTGTGGTTACATTTTTTTCTTCAGGTATGCAAGGTTGTACAAGTAAAGGTTTGTTTTCTTCAGTACCACATCTATTAACATCCTCGCACTCTCTTGTTTGTATGCCATTTATGCATTCGCTCCATTCAGTGCAAAGCCATCTTTCAATACAAGGCTTACCAGTTTCATTAATTTGTTCC
>CAZDLC010000051.1:1429-3043 GCA_964506615.1 uncultured archaeon | reverse complement strand
AACTAATATTTAATTATGGAATTTGAAAAAAAGCTAGAAACAGAGCTTAAGCTTAGAGGTTTTTCAGAAAATACAATTAATTCCTATATTTTTTACAACAAAAAATTTTTAGAATTTTGTAAAAAGGAGCCTTTAGAAGTTAAAGAGGATGATATAAAAAATTTTATTGCCCATAAAATTTCTGAAGGAGCAAGTCCAAGAACTGTTGTTTTAATCCAATCTGCTTTAAGATTCTTTTACGATGAAATTTTGAAAAAGGGAATAGTTAATTTAAAGCCGCCAAAAATTTCGAAATCTTTGCCTGTTGTCTTAACAAGGGAAGAAGTTAAAAATTTAATAAATTCGGTAAAAAACAAGAAGCATAAACTTATTATAGAATTCCTTTATTCTTCTGGTTTAAGGTTGAGCGAGCTAATTAATTTAAAAGTTAGCGATTTAGAACTTGAAGAAAAAATAGGATGGGTAAGAAAGGGAAAAGGTTCGAAAGATAGAATTTTTATTCTTTCTTCTAAGCTTGTAGAAGAGCTTAAGGAATATTTGAAAAATAAGAAGGATTCTGATTTTGTTTTTTCAGGAAGAAATGGAAAGATGTCTGAGAGAAATGTTCAAAAAATAATTAGGATTGCGGCAAAGAAAGCTGGGATAAAAAAGAAGGTTTCGCCCCATACACTAAGACACTCTTTTGCAACACATTTGCTAGAATCAGGAGAAAATATAAGAAAGATTCAAGAACTTCTTGGCCATTCAAACTTATCTACAACCCAAATTTATACTCACGTTTCAATAGAAGAATTAAAAAAAGTTAAAAGTCCTTTAGATGAGCTATAGTTTTCTGTTAAAAAAAGCTTTATTTTTGATTAAACTGTTTTAGCTTGAATATTTTTCGGCTATTTCTCCTACTAATGGCAATTTGTATTTCTCTCCTCTGTAAGCTTCAATCATGAGAATAATCCAAAGAATTAAACTGATCAATCCAATTAATCCGGTAATGGCCCAGCCAATTATTGGTATCCAACCGAATATTAAGGAAATAATTGTTAAGCCGAGGAATGTTATTATCGATTGCATAGCATGGAATTTTACGAATTTACTCTTTTTTTCTAGCAAGAAGAAAATTATGCCTGTTATCCATGTAAACAAATAGCAAAGCAAGGCTTCTATGTTTTCCTGTAATCCTAGACTAGTTTTCCCTTCTTTTTTACTTTTCACTTTCTCCATAAATTTTATTTATTTGGTAAGTTAATAAAGCTTTTTAACCAAAAACTTTTAACCATTTTCTTCTGATTAGAAAATATGGAAAATTTGAAAAAATTTTACAGGTTTGTGAACATGCCTGTTGAAGATGCGTTGAAAGCTTTTGAGCACGGTTTATATTCAGCAGGCTTTTACAATTTTGGAAAGGATTTGCATAAAATATTAAGCGAGAAATTCGGTCTTGATTTGGAAAAAGACTCAAAGGAAAAGTTGCTGAAATATCATTGGAACAACCTTCTTGTTTTTAAAGGTAAACCAATAACTTATTTTATTTCCTTAACTTTAAACAAAAATCCATTCATGCCTTTAGATTTCGATTCGCTAATTCGTTTTGAAGTAGTTTTTCCTGCAGAAAGAATA
>CAZDLC010000051.1:0-1329 GCA_964506615.1 uncultured archaeon | reverse complement strand
TTTAGATTTCGATTCGCTAATTCGTTTTGAAGTAGTTTTTCCTGCAGAAAGAATAAAAGATATAGACGAAAAAACCTTGATTGTGAAAGCAAGCAAAGAAGACGGAGCTTATTATAGTGAAGATGAATTTACTTTTCTTAACTATGTTTTACCACCTCACTTTATCGAAGGATTTAGTTTGTTGGAAAAAATTTCCTCTAAAAAATACAAAGAAGTTTTTTTCAGAAAAAATCAGAATTTTAATCCATTTAAATAATTTTTAAATTGCAAAAATCTTTTGAAGTATACATTTCGAAATATTTTCTTTTGGCTAAGCGTTTAGCTATTTTTTCCTTGTGCCTTTCGTTATAAACTTTAATAAACCTTTGCTGAAAACACCAATGGTGATTATCGTCTGTAACTAATGGCAAATCATGCTCTATAGCAACCATTACAATCGAAAGGTCTCCTGCATGCAAATTATGGTTTAAGTATAAGTCAAAAAGCTGAGAATAAAAAGGGGAATTGAATGGTATGTTTGTCACATAAAAAATCTTAGAATCATGAGATTTAAAAATCGGTAAGTAAACTTTTCTATAATTTCCCAAGTACTTAATACCTTTTATTTCTATTGGTGTGATTGCAACATTAATTTTCCCGCTTTTTACAACTTCCAAAATTTTTTCCCGCCATTTCAAGTTTTTGCTCTTGGTAAAAACATCTATCGCACTTTTTGAAAACGCATAAGTGTTTTCTGGAAATTCATATTTTCCGAATGGAACTTGTTTAATCATAAAAAAATATTAAAAGGAAAAGTTTTAATTTTTGCCGATTTTTTGTTAGACGTTTAATTCTTTTATCAATTCTTCTAATTTTTCATTTACCTTTTCTTTCAAAGGCTCTCCATGACCAGAAAGCAAAAGGTCTACTTTAATTTCAGAAATTTTTTCAATAGATTTTTTAATTTGATCTTTATCAAAGTTAAACTCTTCAGGAGCTAAGCAAAGCTTTCCATTTTTCACAATTACTAAATCGCCAACAAACAAAACATTTTGCTTTTTAATTTTGAATAAGAATGAAAGGCCCCCTCTTGTATGGCCTGGTGTATAAATAACTTTTAAATTTTCAAAATTTTCATTATCCTTTAAAATTTTGTCAACTTTTACTCCTTTATAACCTATAAAAAAAGAGAGGATTTTAAAGAAAAAACCCTTTATTCCCCTTGGCAAAATAATTTCCTTTCCTTCTATGGCATTTTTATCTTCCTCGCTAGAAGCAACTAAAGCATTAGGAAATTTTTCCTTTATTTTTGCTAAACCGTTTATGTGGTCTAAATGGCCGTGAGTTATT
>CAZDLC010000050.1:0-3248 GCA_964506615.1 uncultured archaeon | reverse complement strand
TTAGAGGCCCTCTAGGTCTTAAGGTTGAGAGGGACTTGTACTGGGAGCCTAAGCCCTTAAGTGAGGCAGTAAAAAAGAAAGTGCGATTGCATAAGTAAAGATTTCTCTTTATAAGCGTATGACGGTTCTTTACGATTTAATATAGTTCTTATTAATCCAATCTATAAACTCAAGGGTTAAACTTACGCCTTCCTCATCTCTTAAATAGTACTTGTCATTTTTTGTTTGAGCATTTATGTTAAACACGAGATGAGAGGAATGATAACTAACACACTTTATAGGAGATTGTGGAATGCCAACAAGACGCGTTCCTTTTCCCTTACAATAATTTTCAAAATCTTTAACAACTTTGCTGAGCTTAAGATTCCACGCAGGATAAGATACTTCATATTGGAAATCTTCGAAGCCTCTCGGCGTTGAGTGAAGCACTATAAGGAAATTGTATTTTTCATAAAGACTTTTTATATGGTTCCTTAACTCTTTTACTGCTTGCCTATTTCTTTTTGCAATTTCCCCAAAATTAAAGTCAAATATCAAGTTCAGATAGTCATTACCTATACTTTTAGGAGTATAACTTATCACTTCTACACCATCGTTAGAAAAAGTTTCCCTTATTCTTTCTCCTACTCTAATCGCATAATCTTCAAAAGGGTGAAAACCCTGAACTAAAATTATTTTGGCTTTCTTTTTCTCGAAAATGTTTATCCCTAAATGTAAATATTCCAAAAAATTTAAATCCTTTTCGTTAACAAACGATTTCCAAGACTGGATGAAAATTGAGCGAAGTCTTAATTTTTCTTTTGGTGTTCGGTGTCTAAGCACCAGGTCGCAAATTTTATTTGTTCTACGATGATTACTTTTTCTAATAAATTGTCCAATTTGGCTCATAATCATCCTAAATATGTAGACACTGCAGAGTCTTTAGTTAGAATGTTGACTTTGATTATCATCTATTTTGTGATATTTTGTTCGCAACTCTCGCAGACGATTTCAGGCATTCTTAAAAACGAGTATTATCTAGTAATAGTCGATAATGAAATCATAACAATTCCAGCTTTTCCAGCGAGTGTAAATGAATGGGTTTTATGGATCATCCAAAATTCTTTTATCATTTTGGTTCTGGTTTGCTTTTCAATTTCACCATGGTTAATTCAAAGAAGATTAAAGCTTACAGGTGACGAGAAACTTCAATTCCTTACTAACGATTTATCAGCGAATATGGGGGTAAAGAAACCGCCTAAAGTATTTCTAACAAATTCTAACCAACCTTATTCATTTGTTTTTGGAAGAACGAACAAAAACACTAAACTAGTACTCTCAAAAGGCCTTTTAGAAACGTTGAACAAAAGGGAACTTGCGTCTGTAATATCCCACGAACTTGCTCATATCAAAAATAGAGACGTAGCTTTTATGACATGGGGATATTCATTCCTGAGGGCGTTGAAATATTATTTCGCAGCTCTTACTTTTTCTCTTAGTTTTCAGTATTTTAGACTATTTGTTGAGGGAAAATTAACATCAAACCACCTTATGGAGTTGTTAACCCTACGTTTACCTTTGATTTCGGTAATAGTGCTTACCCCTTTTTTTATTATTAATTCTGTTTCACGGGTGAGAGAATTTCTTGCAGATGCAACAGTTTCTCTTTACTTTAACAAAAGAACCATAAAGTCAGCGTTAATCAAAATTTACAGCAAGGCCATCTTTGAAAGAAACTTTACTAGCTTAATCCCTGAAAAACTTGCAATTTTAAATCCTTCTCATGTTAAAGTAGCCAGCAAGATGATATACACAAGTTTGTTAGCAACCCACCCAAAATTAAGTGAAAGGATCCAAGCACTCGATAATGAAAAGTACCTTTTAAATTTCGAAAAAGCATGCGAAGTGGATGAGAAAACGATATACGTTGGAATATTAGCCGTTGGGATAATGATTGGAGGGTTGTTAATATTCACGCTGCTTTCATCGATGTTAGACTCATTTTTTAATTTAGAAGCTGAGAAAACCCTCTTTTTCTTGTTTTTAATTATTTTGCTTTCACCAATTCTAACGTGCATACTACTGCATGTAGGACCACTAATTAGGTTCACTGAACAAAACAGAAATTTTTACCTGTCTTATGGATTAAAAAAGGTGATATTTGGCTTGGTAAAGTTGAAGCTGAAAATGTGGATATCCATGAGTATTGTATTCATAGCACTTTGCTTCATCGGTGTAGGAAACCCTTACATTTATTACCTATTAGCGTCAATTATGTTCGTTTTATCAAGCGTTATTATTTGTGCACTCATTTTTAGTTTTATACTTTGGAAGCGTTTTCCCAACTTAATGAAACTTTTAACCAAATATAGTTTTTAGATCTTCTTCTGACAACTCTGATAAACTAGCAAACTGAATCACGTTCTTTAATTTCTCCTCAGTCTCCTTGTCAACGATTTTAAGTAGAATACCCTTGTCTGTTTCAAAAAACAAGAATTTCATATTTTGCAAATCAAAAAGAATATTCGTCCTCGTTCGCATTAAATTTAATTTATTCACTAATTCTCTCGGGAGGACTATTCTTAAAGACTTCCCGTGCCAGTAGGCACTTCCCGAACCCAAAAAACTTTTTATTTGAACTTTTACCTCCTTCACACTCGACATAGTTATCTGTACACTAGTGGACAAATACTTAAGATAAGTTTTTCCCCATATCTCGTTCCGTTGTGACTGCAGAGCTTTAAGCTCTGTCCCATTATTGGAGGTACTATTTATGAGAAAGATAAGTTGGTTAGAGGATAGTCTGTTTAAAACGCGTACAAGACTTGGAAAGTCTGTGAGTTCAGAGGCCAGAGTTGTTTCAAAGAATGAAGCTATTAAAATCTTTCTTTCATTAAAAGATAGATTTTCCTCGGAAAAACTCACTTTATTGGAAAATCTAGTTCTCAGCTTTAATAAAACATTTAACCCAAACATTAGCCCCTTTAATCCCAATGATGGCTTTTATGTTGTGGACTTTGAGAAATTGGAAAAAGGTATAAAAGTACTATTAAGAGGCCAAAACCTATACTTTTCAACTTTTTGCTTCCTTGAATATATTTTGAGAGAAGTCTATGATGCTTATGTTAGGCCTGCAAATGGGCACTTCTATTTGTTTTGTGGCAGCATCATTGTTGGAACAGGAAGGTTATATGAAAAGGAAAGATGCATAAAGGTCAAAATCGGTGAGTTTTTGCCATATGGGAAATTTGAGAGGCACGAACAGATAT
>CAZDLC010000049.1:0-3335 GCA_964506615.1 uncultured archaeon | reverse complement strand
GTTTTCCTTCAGTTGAGGCAATAAGGTTGTATAATTCCTCTGTATGGTTCCAAAGGATTTCTTCCTTAGTTGCCCTATCGGGAGGGTAAAATTCTATGAGATTTTTTAAATCTTCCTGCGAAAGTCTCTTCAAAATGGTTTCTAATCTAAGAGGGCTTTCAGGATGAAAGTTTCCAGCCTTGTGTTTAAGGAATAGATCTGTATAAAGTAGGGCTACCTTGGTCATAGTCACCCCTCCTCAAAGATTATTTTAACTCTACCTCTTTAAAAAAACAACGGGAGGTAATACATGCAAAAATTGTAAAAAATTGTAAGGATTTTACACACACTTGGATTACGTAAAGAAGGTTAGAGAACTATACCTCTACTAAAATGCGTAAGTTCCACAGTCTCTTAGAAAATGTTATCATCTAATCCAAATTGGGCTTAAAATATGCAAAAAGGCTTAAATAAGAAGATTTAATCTCCTTATTCCTAAGACCAAGAGGGCGAAACAGTGACATCTAAGGAAGGAGAACTTAAATTGAGAAAGGGAACTTGAAACACAAGGCCACCTAAAGCCTCTTGACTTTTTTTCTTATTGAGATAAAATAAAAATAGATATACATAACGTTATAAAAATGTAACATATAATTTAGACATTTTGACAATGTTATTTGCTTTTTGGAAAAAAATAATGGATGGAGGATCAAGCAAGGGTTTTAGTAGAAGCGAGGGCTTATTGGTAAGCATATCAATACAATTGAATAAAAAAAATTGCAGGAGGTGTAAAGATGAAGGGAACAATAATTATTTGCCTTAGAGAATTAGTTGAAGGAAAATTCGGCAAGGATAAGTGGGCAAATATTTTAAAGGAAGCTGGGGTACCAGATTTAGACAAAGGGCTGACTACTTTTAAAGATATAGATGAAGCTATTGTGGGTAAACTATTCAATGCCACTTGTAAAATTTTAGGAATTAGCTTCCAACAAGCTGCCGATGCCTTTGGTGACTATTGGGTTAATGTTTATAGTCAAAAATATTACAAGCCTTACTACATGACTGCAAAGAATGCCAAAGACTTTTTATTGAAAATGGATGAAGTACACCAGAAAACAACACAGGCACTTCCCGGGTCCAAACCTCCACGTTTTGATTACGAAATGCCTGATGATAAAACCCTCATAATGAAATATAAATCTCACAGAAATTTAATTGATGTTTTAGTTGGTCTTATAAAAGGTGTTGGTAAATTTTATAAAGAAAACTTACAAGTTAGAAAAATAGGAAATGATAAAGTAGAGATTAAATTTTCATAAGTTTAAATTAGAATAAAATGACCGGGTGATGCTGCTATGAAGATAGTAAATAAGATAAGATTGATATTTGTAGTTTTTTTTATTTTTTCATTCCTAAGCCTTTTTGTAACTTTATGGGAATTAAAAAAAATGGAAATGGATGGAAAATTAATTAATTATACTGCAAGACTAAGGGCTATTTCTCAGCGGTTAGTCAAGTACGTTTATGCCCACCATTTAGGATTGCAGTCAGATGATTATCTTCAGGTATATACAGAAAGGATGGATAAAATTATCAAAGGTATTTTACATGGCGATGCCGAATTAGGAATTCCCAAAGTTACTGAAGATAAATTATTAGAAAGACTTAAGGAAATTGAACAGGAATGGAAACGATATCAAGATTTACTCGTAAAGGCCAAGATGGATCCAAATTACATTGCTCCACTCTTTAATGAAAGTGAAAATGTAATTAAGCAAATTGATAACTTTGTAAATCTTACAGAACAGCACTCAGAGAAAAAAGTACAAATTTTGAAAAATACTCAGATAATTCTGTTTATTTTAGTTTTTTTGATTGTAATTGCTAATATGATTTTTGCCCATTTACATCTTACAAATCCTATCAATAAATTAGTAAAAGACATAAAAGAGTTTGGAAAAGGTAACTTAGATATAAATTTTACATGTAAAGGTAAAGGGGATGAAATTGAAGAGTTGTGTAACTCATTAGAGAACATGAAGTACAATTTAAGTGAATTGATCAGAAAAATTTTAGAGACTTCAAAGGATATAGTAAACTTTTCAGATGATTTAAAATTAATTGCTGAAACTGTAAGCAAAGAATGTAAAGAGCTTCGAGAGAAAGAAGAATTTATGTCTAAATTCTCTGAGGATATGAGTAATTCCCTACTGCAGGCCTCTACGAAAAGTATAGAAACCTTCAATATAATTCAAGAGACCTTAGATAGATCCAACAAAGGTAAGGACTTGGTTGAGGATGCTTATGCTATCATAGAAAAAATGAATAGTGAAAACATGGTGTTAAATGAAACGGCAGATAAATTGAGTTCAAGTTCTCGTGAGATTGGCCAGATTGCCAATCTTATACAGGATATTGCAGAGCAAACAAAACTTTTAGCTCTCAATGCAGCTATTGAAGCGGCAAGGGCAGGTGAGCATGGAAAAGGCTTTGCTGTTGTTGCTGAGGAAGTTAAGAGATTGGCAGATGCCACAAGCAAAGCAGCCCTGGATATATCTGAAAAAATTTCAAACCTTCAAAAAGAAGCTTCAGAAGTTTCCCAGATCTTAAGTCAGTTATCTCAAGAAATCGTTAAATCTAATGAGAGTGTAACAAACCTTAGGGACATTTTCCTTCTTATTGCCGAGGGTAATCAGAAAGGGTATGAGTATATGCTTGAGGTAGCTCAGAGCAATGACTTATTATCATCATTATCTCTTGAGGTATCAAATGGAGTAAAAGAGGTTTTTAGGTTTGCTCAAACTATGGAAGAAAATACTGTAAATCTAAATAAAACAGTAAATGCTCTCAAAGAAATTGCTGAAATTTTGAATGATCGGATAGCTATGTTAAAAGTAACTAATTAATCTTACTTGAAACTTGAATTATAAGCCTCAAATACACTAAGCCTATGAAAGTGACTATCGTACCCTGGCTAATGGCTATCCATTAAGCAAGTGCAGGAATAAGAAAAGAGGAGAAAACTCTCCACAGGGCCGTATTAGATGTCAATAATTTAAACTTTTCAGGATGCGTTTTTAGCATGCGAGCATAACTTAGCACAAATAATCTTTTCCTCCTGGGAGGGAACTACCGAACCCGCCCCTTTGTCCTGGCATAGTCCTTTTTAGATATTTTCTGGTAAAAAATACAAAATAAAATTTATTTTTTTATTAAACATATGAATTGACAAGCTAAAATAAAGAGTTATATATAAAATTAGTAATGTTATTTTGGTAAACCCTGGCTAAAAGGACATATCTATGAAGTTTCTTGAGAGTGAGCCTGAAGTAGCGCTTTCTGTTGATATTGTGCAT
>CAZDLC010000048.1:0-3350 GCA_964506615.1 uncultured archaeon | reverse complement strand
GATGGCTCCAAGGACAAAACTGCAGAAATAGTTAAGGATTTTGCAAAAAAGAATAAAATTATTAAACTCGTAAGAGGTAAGCATCAAGGAAAAGCAAGAGCTGTGAATTTGGGCCTTAAAGTTTCTAAGTTTGGGGTAATAGTTATACTAGATGCTGATACCAAAATAGAAAAGGATGCTCTCAAAAAAATAGTTCAACCTTTAAAAGAAAAAAGGGTTGGTGCAGTAGCCTCTGTTCTAAGAGTTCAAAGGTCAAAAAATTTTTTGACCTGGTTCCAATCCTTTGATTATGCCATAGGCTCAGGATGGAAAAAAGTTTGTGAAAAAGTAAATGGCTTATGTATTTTACCTGGATTCTGTGCTTTTAAGAAAAGTGCGATAAAAAAAATTGGCGGCTTTAAAGGAGATACTCCTGTAGAAGATTTTGACATTTCTTTCTACTTGAGAAATGCTGGCTTTGAGATAAGGATGGCTGATGCAATTGCTTACACGAGAGTTCCTCAAACCCTAAAAGGTTTTATTAGACAAAGGATAAGGTGGATTAGGGGAACTTTACAAGTTGTTAAAAAGCATAACAAGTTTTTGTTTAGCAAGAAATACATAGGAGTTAGCTTTTTTTCAGTTCCAATCCAACTTTATTGGTATTTCCACTCTTTCCTTTATTTGCCACTAACTCTTTACCAGATAATTAACGGCTACTTAACTTATTTTGTTGCGTATGGCAATTTCTTTTCTTTTGAAGTTTTAAAATATTTTTTGAACTGGTTTACAATTTTTGGGATGATTGAACTAATTTATAAAACCTTTATTGGAGTTTATGCACTAAACCCTTTACTTCTCTTAACAATAATAGTTTTTTCTTTAAGCATGATCTTTAACTTCTACTCGCTTTTCAAATTTTCTGATTTAAGCTTTTACAACATAATAGCCTTTATATTTTTCTTCCCTTACGTCTTACTAGTTCTTTCCACATATTGGATTGGCACGCTATTAGAAATTTATGAAAGAAGAAACTTTTCAAAATGGGAAAAATGCAAGTAATTTATTTTTTAAAAATTTTCTTGAAAAATTCTATTATAGGGATACTTCCAAACTTTGGAGTCCTAAACCAAGAATGTTTTAAGCCAAGTAAAGCTTTGAAAAATGCTATAGTTCCTATGAAAGATAAGCATATTCCTATTGTAAGAGTTGCAGGAAATAGAAACAAAACTTTCGAAAGCATTTTTTCTCTATATAAACCAACTGTAGCTAAAACAAAGAATCCGGAAGTTAATCCAAAATAAACAAAAAATTTTATTATATCTCTAATTTCAATCGGCCTTGGAGTTCCTGTAAGCCATGCCAATTGGCCGAAAAATGTTGTTAATAAAACAAAAGGCGAAACAACCCAGCCAAATGTCACTAATGTTATTAATATTCTTTGAATTAAGTTGAAAGTTGGACTAAGCCAAATCTTTTTCCAATAATTCTTGAATGCAAAGGTAACGCCATAAGCCCACCTCATCTGCTGTTTTAAAAAGCTTGTTAAAGTAAAAGGAACTTCACCCGAAGCTTTTAAGTTTGGTAAGTAAACATGCTTATAGCCAGCTTCTAAGGTTCTTATCGATAAATCAGTATCCTCTGCTATACTTTCTTCATTCCAACCTCCTGCCTTTAATAAAGCATCCCTTCTTATAGCGCCGCCACTTCCGCAAAAGAAAACTGTTCCAAACTTGTTTTTAAGGTTAATCCAACAGTTATAATAAATTGCTAATAAACTAGAAGCGAATTTTGTTATGGTATTTTGATTAGAATTTAAAAATCCCATTTTTGATTGAACTATTGCAATTTTTTCGTCATTTAAAAATGGAACTACAATCCTTTTTAAAAAATTTCTTGGAGGGACAAAATCAGAATCGAATACAACTATTATTTCTCCCTTACTATACTTTAAAGCATTGTTCAAAGCTCCTGCCTTAAAGCCTTTCCTCGTATTCCTCCTTACAATTTTAACATTCTTGTATTTTTTATACTGGTCTAAAATTTTTCTTGTCAGTTCATCATTGCTATCGTCTGCAACTATTATTTCAAATTTATCTCTAGGATAATCGAATTTTAAACATTTTTCTATGCATCTTTTAGCAACAGGATCGTTATAAACTGGAATTTGAACAGAAACAAAAGGCCATGGTTTATTTTTCGGTTTTGAAAATTTTTTTCTCTCGATTTTAAGTAATATAGTTGAAATTGCAACTATGAAGTAAACGCAGGAAAAGAATATTATTGGGATTAAAAAGATGTTGTACAAAAACAAGCTTATCGAATGTATTTCCATATTTATTATTCTTAGTTTAAATTTTTATTTGCATTGCGCACATCAAAAGTTTAATAACTGCCAAATCAAAATTTTTCAAATCTCTTGCTTTTACATAAATCACATAATCTTCAATCCTTATTCCGTTTTCTGTTGAAAATTTTGGATGGACTAAAGCGATTATTATATTTTCTTCGCTTCCTTTCAAATTTTCATAAGAATCTATTTCTAAGGGGGTAAAAGAAACTTGCATTCCTTTTATTTTATAAAAAAGTGAGAGCTTGTAAGCTATCTCATAAGCTTCGAGCGAATAGTAATAATTTTCTTCGCCAGCATCTTTAAAAGCTATGGTTATATTTTTAAGTTTCTTGCTCGTTAAAATAGAATTTAAATTCTCCTCGCTTGGATAAACAGGTATTTTTTCTGCTTCCCTTAAATTTCCTCTGAAAACAAAAGTAAAGTTATCTATTTTCCAGGAATATATTGGCTTTTGTTCGTAAAAGTAGTAAGATAGCAAAAAGATTATTGCTGAAACAGAAAACAAAATAGCTAAAAGACTTAGCTTAATCCTAAATTTTGCCATAAGAATTAATTAAAAATTAAGCTTAAAATTTTTTCAAAAAACAAAAAAGAAAAAGTCAGGCTAAGCAAAAAAGCTTAGCTTATTCTTATAACGGAGTTATTCCTGTTTGAGTGGCTGCGGTAATCTTTACTGAAGACTTGTCTTTTACATGTGTTAGCAAGGTATCGTAGTTCTGTAATACTGAGCAGGCAGTTCTTGTGTGCTGAGCTTCCCATCCTGCTACAACAACTACAGACTTTCCTGGAGTGAATACATTGTCTACAATCTTAATCATTGCAGCATTCTCTGGAATAATTGTTGAAGCTGCTGGACCACATAGTGGATAACTAACACCTAAAGCTTCTGCTGATATTTTGTTAACGCATGGTCCACCTACTGAAATTATGTTCTTTTCTTTGTGTGATTGGGTTACTTCTGTATCTAGGAGTGCAACAGCACCTGTTATTGGTTTAATTACTTTGTAAACTCCTTCTT
>CAZDLC010000047.1:0-3429 GCA_964506615.1 uncultured archaeon | reverse complement strand
AAAGTTTTACCCGTAAAGATTTTGATCATTCTCTTAAAATTGCCTTTTGCCACGCAACCCCTATTTTCCTTTTACAACAAAACTACAATAAGCATTTCCTTTTGCTATACAATTTTTTTCCTCGCACTCAACTTCCTTTTCAAAAAATCTTGTGAAAAAGCCTGCAATTATTCCTGCAGTTAAATAATCTACCCCTTCCTTCTGCTTTCCGAATTCTTTCAAGTATTCTTTTGCAAAAGGATTTTTATTAGCTTGTAAAACAGCCCTTAACTTTTCCTTATCAACTTCTACTATTTCAAAATTTCCTATTCCACAAACTTTCAAAATATTGAGCCATAAGCTTTGAACTTCTTCTTTCTTTGAAGTAAATTTTTCCACATACTTTAACAAATCGTTAAAACCCATTTTTCCAGTTTCGTATATTAGCTTCAACCCCTTTTTTCCAAATTCTTTTTTAATTTTTTCCTGCAAAACTACAAGCTCATATAAAGGCTGCATGTAAAAGTTTTTTGTTAAAATCGTTATCTCTCCTTCATCTATTCTTGCCTGCCTTGCTAGTAAAAGTTTTCTAAAAAATATTGAAAGCATTATAATCCCTTCAAAAATTCGTTAGCAAGCCTTAGCTTTTCAATTTCTATAGGCCATGCTACGTAAGTATTTCCAACTTTTTTCATCATTATAAGTCCTGCTTTCTTCAATTTTTTGAAATGGTAAACATACTTTGCAGAAAGCGATTTTTGATTTCCTTTTTCCCCTAAAAATTCAGCAACTTCTAAAGGATTTGCAGGCCAATTTGCCTTTATTGCTTCTAAAACTCTTGATGTACTATAAGAAAGCCTCTTTACTTTTTCTTCGTAAGTTAACCAGCTCAAGGCTTTTTTCATATTTTAGAATAGTCAAAAGAAATACTTAAGTTTTTTTGGGAAATTCAAAAAATTGTTAGACGTCTAACAAAAAAATTTATGCTATTCAAAATTTTTTTCACAGTGCGATGCTCAAAATTCAGGACTTAGAAATTTTTTTCATTAACCACAAACTTTTTAAAAAAGTTTGTGAATATAAATTAACATGGAAACAGAGGAGATTAAAAGAGTTATAGTATCTCAAAAAGAGGAAATGGAAGAAAAATTTGAAAGAGGGGAAATAATAGAAAGAGAGGTGGAGGTAAAAAAGCTGAGAAATTTTCTTGCTCGTCCTAACATTTTAGTTATTCTAGGGGTAAGAAGATGCGGAAAATCCATATTTTCTTGGCAAATTTTCAGAGATGGCAAATTTGGCAGTATTAATTTTGATGATGAAAGATTGGTTGGGATTGAAGCAAAAGATTTGGATAAAATTCTTCAAGCTTTTTACGAGCTTTACGGAAAAATAGATAAAATTATTCTTGACGAACCTCAAAACGTAGAAAACTGGGAGTTGTTTGCTAATAGGTTAAGAAGAAGTAAAAAAGTTATAGTTACTGGCAGCAACTCAAAACTTCTTGCAGGAGAGTTAGCAACTCACTTAACAGGAAGATATATAGATTTCACTCTCATGCCTTTTAGTTTTAGAGAATTTTTAAAATACAAAAAAGTTGAAGTGAAAAAAGAAGATTTTTATTCAACAGTGAAAGTAGCAGAGATAAAAAGGCTTCTTGAAAATTATGTTAGACTTGGAGGGTTACCAGAAGTTTTTACTTTCGGCAAAGAAATTCTTGTTAGGATTTATGGAGATATTATAGAAAAAGATGTACTAAGAAGGTTTAAAATAAAGAGAAAAGATACTTTTAAGCAGTTTGCAAAGTATCTAGTTTCCAACATAGCTTCTGAGTTTACAATGAGAAGACTTTCAGCTACTTTTGAAGTAAGGGATTCACATACTTTAAAAAATTGGATTGATGCCTTAGAAAATTCTTACTTGTTTTTTATTCTAGAAAGATATTCTCCAAAACTAAAAGAGCAAATTATTGCACCAAAAAAAATTTACTGCATAGATACAGGAATAGTTAATACTGTTTCTTTCAGAACTTCTGAAAATTTCGGAAAACTCATGGAGAATTTGGTTGGAGTTGAATTGGTTAGAAGAAAAAACTATTGGCATAAAAACTTGGAAATTTTCTACTGGAAAGATTATCAGCAAAATGAAGTTGATTTTGTTTTAAAAGAAGGATTAAAAGTTAAACAATTAATTCAAGTTACTTATGCTTCTAGTAAAGATGAAATTGAGAAGAGGGAAATTAAGTCTTTGGTTAAAGCTTCTTCTCAGTTAAAATGCAAAGATTTGCTAGTAATAACCTGGGATTATGAAGATGAGCAAAAGATAAAAAACAAAAAAATTGTTTTTAAGCCTTTGTGGAAGTGGTTGGTAGCTGACTTTTTAAAATAGTCACGTTTTATAAAAAAGTTTTGATGAAGTGCGTTAAATGTTAGACGTCTAACAAAAAAATTACACATTTCTCCTCGGATTTCTTATTCCATCCCAAGGAAATTCTTGTTTAGGTGAAGCTCTTATTGCAAACTCATTACTTTCTTTTAAAACTAAAAACAAGTCAGGTCTTGCTATTACAAACAAAGGATTTCCTCCTTCTCCATACTTTGCAATCTCCCCATTTTCTTTTACTACTGTGAATATAGCATAAGGAAATGCTGGATGGTAATCTAAATTTCCATTTTCATATTTTCCTAAGGCATCGCCAAAAGCAAAATAGCCATAAGAAGGAATTACTTGCTTAAACTTTTTGCTCAGAAATTCATGATTTTGAGGGGAATAGCCCAAGCCACTAACCATAACTTTTTCTACATTTCTTTTTTCACCAAAAAATTCTTCAAAAAATCCTAGCATCATCCACGCACTTCTCATGAAGTTTATGTTTTCATCATAACTTAGAAACCTTTTAGTTTTTTCTATTTCTGGTTCAAAATAACTTTTTATTACTTTAATCATTTCTTCTGGTCCTTTTTTTGAAGCTTCTTCTATAATTGGCTTTAAACCTTCTACTCTTAGTCCAACAAAGTAAGGAATTCCTCCTAAGTTGTTTATAGCTTTTTCATTAACTTCTTTATAAACGCTACTAGGTCCTTGAATTACAGCATTCTTTATTCCTTTATCTTTAAGGTAGAAAGAAATGTAATCTGCTTGTTTATTTATGTAATCTTCAGACCAAAGACAATATTTTTGCGGTCCAGTTGTTCCAGAGGAAAAAGAGCATCTTGAATTTTTAAGGTTTAAAGGTTTGAATAAAAGCCAATTTGTCCTTAACAAATTTTGATCTACTTCTAGTTTTGATAAATTGAACAAAGTTTCTTCTAAGCTTCTGCTAGAAATTAAATCATCTATTTTTTTCTGAGAAAGAATTTTCTGCCAGTAAGGAGTTTTTTGTTTGTGAAATTCTAGAATCTGAGTTAAGTATAACTCAATATCTATGCTTTTTTCTTCGTAAGGAACAAAAGC
>CAZDLC010000046.1:0-3436 GCA_964506615.1 uncultured archaeon | reverse complement strand
CCAAGCCAATTCCGTTCGTAACAACATAGCTTATTGCTGAAGAAATCGCTCTTGGTGCTATAACATCAATTGCCTTATCAAAATCCCTTAGAATACTTTTATAAAGGTTGTGCATTTCACTAGCCCTTATTTCAACTAAAAGCCTTTCCCTATGAGTAGAAATTAAAACTGAGTGGTATATAATCCCTGCAATTATCGCTCCTGCAAGTACTATTATTATAACCGAAAACATTATTCCCTTCATCTTTCCCACGCTAAAACTTTGAACAAGCTAGGCCCCCATAAATACCTTATACCTTGAACTGTTTTATTCTCTATTTCTATTTCTTCTACAGAAATACCTTCAGCTCCGACTTGCTCCTTAAGTCTTTCAACAGCATCTTCTACAGCTTGTTGAGAAGTGTTAAAAACTTTTCCATAACCTACTAAAGCCTTTATTAAGTAAGTGTATTCAAAAGAGCTGTAATTTAAAATTAGATTTCCAGGACTTAAGGAACCTCCTGGTTGAAAATCTACAACTCTTAAATAATTAATTCCTGGAGAAAAAATTTTCGGTTCTATGAATACAGAAGCTGGGATTGCTCTTACCGAAGGTGAGATAAAAACTGTTTTGAAAGTTGAAGTAGAATTTCTGGCAGAAACATTTATCATGCAACTAAAGCCTTGGGCAACGTGAGTAAAAGTATTTAGTAACTTTGCTTTTGATTCACTTAAAGTAAAATTGAAATTCTTAGGATTGGAGTGATCTCCGCCATAAATCATTTCCCTTGTAATATCAATTTCTCCATATCCATAAACTGGTTCATCCAGCTCATAATAAACTTCTATATAAGAAGAATTTTCAGGATCGTTTATAGGGTCAGAATAAATCCTGCTTCTTTTATCGCCCCAATGCCTATCTCCATAGCAATTTACATAAACGCTAACTACATTCGTTCCGTTTATTGTAACATTTGTTATGTCAAAATCTAAGCTTACATTTTTAGTTCCTTTTATGTCGCATTTATATTCGTAAGGCCATCTTTTCCATGGACAAGAAGGATAACATGTTTCATTATCTGGACAAAAACTATCGTTGAAAAAAAGGTATTTGGAATTAACGTATATTAAAATATCGCTCGAATTTCTTCCATAACTGTCAAAAGTATCTTCTAAATCAATTAAATTTAAGTGAAGCCTAGTACTAACATTTTTTGCATTTTCTGGTATGAAAAAAGAGGCTGTAGCCCAAGAACCACTATATCCTTCCACATCATCAAAATAAAATCTTCTTTTGAAAATTTTTTCACCTTCCTTGCTTTCTTGAGTCAAAGAATAAGTAACAACCAAACGCATCCCAGGATGAATATGGGAATGATAATTTGGTGTTCCTATTTCTAGTTCAATTGTGTTATTTCCTGGAAGTATCTCTTTACTTACATCTACATAACCGTAAGCAGCTGTTGTTACTTCAGTCCCATAATAAGACTCTTCTTTATAAACCCAAACTACATCATTTTTTTTCTGCCAGCCATTAACTTTTAAATTTTGAAATTCTGCTTGGTTTTGAGTTGTTCCGAAGTGAATTGAAACCCAAAGTAATGCATTGTAAATTGTTATTTCTGTTGGTAAGCTGAACTTTTTTGTTATAATAAGCTTATTGCCAGTCCATCCAGAGCCTTCTGGTAAAAATGGAATTATTTCCGTAGTGTTCTTCCTAACTTTTCTTGCCCAAGCCCTTGCTATATAGCCAGAGACAGGCTTACCTACTTCGTATCCAGACTCTATCATAGAGCTTACAGCAACCTCGCCAGAAATTTCATCGCAAGAAGAATAAATTTTTTCATCTTCTATGTCTAGCCTCAAACATGAAAAATTATAAAATTGAAGAACTTCTCTTGTTATATTTTCAGCTATCGTATAATTTTTTCCGCCCCAAAAACTTCCTATCAAATCCAAAACACTTCTGTTCAAATCCTCTTCTCTTATTATTTTTGAATTAATCAACTCTTTTACAGTTGGATTTTCCTTTATTTCATAAACTTTAAGTTCTGTTAAAATGTTTAAAGTATCTGAAGCTATGTAACCTATTTGCTCATACTTTTTTTCTGGGATTAAAGACTGATACCTAAGAAGTAGAAGAGCTGCAACTAGAAGGATTACTATTGTTAAAGAAAGGATAGCATCCAAGCTAAAAACAATTCCTTTTTTCATTTCCATACAACCACTTCTATTATTACAGGGGTTGAGTTGAGAATCCCCAATCTATTTATCTTAACTACTGTAGAATCTTGCCTCGGTAACTTGCCAAAAAAGTAAAACTCTTGAGTTTGATTGTGAATTCTAAAGTAAAAGTCAGAATCTATTTTAAGCTTATTCCTTGTAGTTTCATATCCAGCACTACCTAATAACTCAAGCTTTGTCTGATTTATTCTGTTTTCGCTTGCTAAACCTATCACTTTAACATTTTCTAAACTCCATTGCTTAGGATATCCTTCTACGAAAAATATTTGAGAAAGGGAAAGTGCAACACTAATTAACTCTTCTGAACTTTTCTTTTCATGAATTTGAATGTTAGTGTAATTCCAAAAAACTATTAAAACGGAAAAACCTATTAAAAAAATTGTCAATGCTATGAAAAATTCGAAGGAAAATGTTTGCGATTTACTCAACATAAATTTCTCCACCTTCATTTCTAATCAAATTCTGACCTTTTTTTATTACTCCGTTTATACTTTCAGTAAGGATATTGCAGGAAAAAACTTTGTTATCCCATATTATTTTTACAGTAAAATTTTCCACTTCAATCGAGTATTCTAAATTTCCAAAAAGCACTTCATCAACGTAAAAAATTCTTCTATATCCATCGCCAATCCTTACTGCTATATTTATTTCTGAACTTACTTTTTCACAAACTTCTTTTGCACTTGAATAAACTTTATCTTCAAAAGTACTTGCCTGAAAAGTTCCACTTGCTAGAAAGCTTACACTAACAAGAAAAATTAAAATTGAAGCAAGCAGCAAAAACTCAATACTTACTTGAGATCTCATTCAACCACACTTATATTTACACAATTTTGCTCAGCTATAATAATTACACGATAATAACCTTCTTCAGGCGGTATATAGCCAGTAACATTTCCTTTCGTAACTTTAAAAATTGATTCTTGACTATCTTTAAACTTGAGTAAAATTTTATAATCAGAAATGTTTATGTATTCTACAAGTTCTGGAACATAAACTTCTATTCTTATTCTGGAAGGAGGACCAAGAGAATAAACCCAATCAGCATTCTCAGCTAATCTTTCAACTAAGCTTTCTCCAAGCTTATTTCTCAATTCCTTTTTTGAGGAAATGAGCATGCTATTAGCATACAAAATTGCTGGTATTAAAATCAGGAAAGCTATGCTAACTATTATTAAATATTCCAGAGAAGCTTGAGCTTTCATAATTTAAA
>CAZDLC010000045.1:0-3776 GCA_964506615.1 uncultured archaeon | reverse complement strand
GAAAAGAAAATATGTGAAGTAAAGATTCAAAAAACATCTAATGGTTGTACAATAGTTAGCGGAGAAATAACAAAAAGTGAAGCGTGGAGAAAGAGAGCTTTAAAAGAACTTCAAAAAGCTCTCAACACTAGTGGTAGCATCAACCAAAAGGAAATAGTTCTCAGAGGCATTCACGAACCTGCTAAAATTGTTGAAATCTTGCAAAAACTTTCCTTAACCTCCCTTCTTTTTTTATTTTTTATGTTAGACGTCTAACACTAGAAAAATTTTTAGGCTTGTTAGACGTATAACAACTTATGAAGTACATAATAATCTACGACATCCCAAGAGATAAAAAAGTCTTACAAGTTCAAGTAAACAGAGCTTTAAAAGCAATTAGAGCAGAAAAAATTCAGCATTCTGTTTGGGAAAGTGATGATATAAAAACTTTAAGATTAATAGCGACAAGAATAAAAAACGAAGGTGGGGAAGCAATTCTTCTTGAGAAGAAAGTAATTTCAGTTTAATTTTTAAAGGCAAATTATGATGGAGAATAAATTTTTTAAATGTTAGACGTCTAACACCTAAAAAACTTTTAAAATTAAACAACTTATTAGAGAATAAGTTAAGATGGAAGAGAAACCTTTGTTGAGAGCAAGAGTCGAAAAATGTCCTGAGTGTGGTAGCAAGAACATAATAAAAGATTACGACACAGGAGAAGATGTATGTAGCAATTGTGGTCTTGTTATAGCACAAAAATTTCATGATAGAGGTCCGGAATGGAGAGCTTTTGACAAAGAAGAAAAAGATAAAAAGCCAAGAATAGGCCTGCCTTTAACTTATACCATTCATGATATGGGTTTAATGACATCAATCAGTAATCTTGATCGTGATGCGTATGGAAAGCCTTTAAAGCCACACCAAAGAGCAACATCTTATCGCCTAAGAAAGTGGCAGAAAAGGACGAGATTTTATGACGCTAAGGAACAAAGCTTGGCTTTGGGTTTAAATCAAGTCATCACGATAAGCAACAGGCTACAACTACCAAAAAATGCCATGGAAAACGCTTCTCTTATTTTTAGAAAAGCCTTAAAAGAAGGGCTTTCACGTGGAAGGTCTTTAGAGGAGCTTGCTGCTGCTAGTGTTTATTTATCATGCAGGCAATTAGGGATACCTAGATCACTCGATCAAGTTTCTGAAATTTCTGGTCTTAGGAAAACAGAGATAGGAAGAAGTTATAGGCTTATAGTTAAAGAATTGGACTATAAATTGCCCCCTCCTTCTCCTATGGAGTATGTTTCTAGACCATTAAATGAAGCTGGTAAATCTGGTAAAACAGAAGATATAGCTTACAAAATACTTTTAGCTGCTAAAGAAGCTAGGCTAACTCTTGGAAAAGCTCCTACTGGTTTAGCAGCAGCTGCTGGCTATATAGCTTCTATTTTAACAGGGGAAAGGATGACTCAAAAAGAATTAGCTGAGAAAATGAAATGCACAGAAGTTACAATAAGAAACAGGTATAAAGAACTTGTAGAAAAACTTATGGTTATAGTAGAAATTTAATCAATTTTGAAAATTCGATTGTTTGCTAATGGTGCAATAGCATCAAATCCTTTTTCCCTTAACTCAGAAGCAAATTCCTGGGTATGGTCTCCATGAATACAAAAAACTTTTTCAGGAGAAAGCTTTTCTATAAATTTAAATAAATCATCTCTTCCAACATGAGCAGAAAAATCAAGCCTTTTAACTTTCATCTTAATATCAAGATTTAAATTTTCGTAAACAAACTTTCCTGTTTCTAGTAAAATTTTTCCTGGAGTTCCTTCAAGCTGCCATCCTGTTAGAACTAAGCTGTTCAAAGAATTTTTGTACAACTTCTTAATATACCAAACTATGGGCCCGCCATGAAGCATTCCAGAAGTTGCAAGAATCACGCTTGGTTGCTTAATAGCTCTTTTCCTTTCTTTGGCTGAATGAATATATCTTACTTTTTCTAAGGCTTTTTCAAGTTTATCAGGACTTCTTAAAAGTTCTTTATATTTAGTTATAATTGTCGTAGCTTTTTTTGCCATCCCATCAAGATATAAAGGATAATCTATTCCGTAATTCTCTAAAATCAAAATTACTTCTTGTAATCTACCAACAGCAAACCCAGCTATTAAACAATTTGCATCTCTTGCCAAAGTTTCATTAATTATGTTTATTAATTCTTTTTCCTGGGATTTTCTGCTAGGATGATTTCTATCAGAATAAGTTGATTCTGTTATAAGTATATCCACTTCAGGCAACCTTTTTTCGCACTTATTTATTAACCTTGTATCTACTGTATTAAAATCTCCTGTGTACAAAATTTTTTTGTTATTAACTTCAAGATAGATAAAAGCAGAGCCAGGAATATGGCCTGCATCAAAGAAAATAACTTTTCCAGACCTTATTTCAATTTCTTCCTTATAATTAACGCTTTTAAAAGCATCCAGTGTTCTTTCAACATCTTCTCTAGAAAAAGGCAATTCAACTCCCTCTTCTCTAGAAACTTTTATTGAATCATATAAAAGAAGTTCAGTTAATTCCTTAGTACAACTTGAAGCATATATAGGAACTTTTTCACCCTTAGCTTCAAAAAGGGCAAGCCCACCAGAATGGTCTAAGTGTGCATGAGATAAAAAAACATAATCTGGTTTTCCGTTTATTGGTATGGGAAATTTTGGCGGAACTTCTCTTACTTTTGTACCATAATCCAAAACTATTTTTTCAACCCCAGTATCTATTAAAACAGCACTTGCTCCTACACAAGTTAAAGCTCCGTTAAAGCTTATCTCAATCATTCAAAAACCTTTTAACAATTTCCAAGCTTTTTTCAAAATCTTTCCTACTTACTTTTCCCTTATCCTTTCTAAAAATTTCGAGAACAACATTTTCGCACTTCGTTTTTTTAATCAAGGAAAATATTTTTTTAAAATTTAAAATTCCTTCACCAATTGGAAAATGGTCTTTCGGTTCATTATCCTTAATTTTCACATCACTTAAATGAACTGTATAAATCCTTTCTTTAAAAAGAGAGAACCATCTTTTCAAATCCATTTTCTCTTTCCTAAAAATATTTTCCTTTCTTTTTATCTCATGCATTGCAACTATTGCATGAGAAATATCAAAGTTAAATTTTAAATTTTTGCATTCATTCAAAACTTTTTCTATTTGGCTTGGGCTTCCGAAAAATATTTCAGGGTTGTTTTCCACGCAAACATTTAAATTCAACTTCTTAGCTAAAGCTGAAATTTCTGAAGCTGCTTTCACTCCTTTTTTCAAAACTTCTCTTGAAATATTTCCAAGTTTAAAAGTTCCATGGAAAGGAGCAATTATATGGAAGCTAAAGTATAAGGGATTAAAATTTTTTGAAAAGAGCATAGCTTTTTTTAAAATTTTTAAGGAAGCATCAAAAATTTCCTTTTGGGGATGAGCTAAGCATAAGCCAATCCATGGTGCATGAAAAGCTATCTCTAAACCAAAATCTTTTCTTATGTTCTTTAAAATCTGAAAATCCCTTTTTAAAATTTTTTCAGGCAATGGATAATCGATGGAATATTCTACAAAATCAAAACCAATACTTTTAGAAATTCTAAAAGTTTTTTCCAAAGGTCTTTCTCCGTACCAAACATTTTTTCCGTAAAACATTAAATCACAAATTAATTAATTTTGGAAAAGTTTTAATTTAAACTTTTTAATGTTAGACGTCTAACATTTTTTAAAGCTTTTTTTAAAACTATATTTCTAACCTCCAAGCGTATAAATTATTAAAC
>CAZDLC010000044.1:0-3912 GCA_964506615.1 uncultured archaeon | reverse complement strand
GATACAGAAATTAGAAAATTTTTACTCATTTATAGAGGTAAAGGTTATTTTCTTACTCAAATTTTAACCCCCATTTCCATCAAACTCTTATACCATTTAACAGTAATATTCCTTAAATCATCTGGATTTAAAATTCCTTCCTTTAATTTATCAAAAACTTCCTTTGCACCTTCTCTTGGCGAAAACTCTGGTTTAAAATTTAATATTTTTGCAATCTTACTAAAATCAACCCTATAGCTTCTGTTGTCTGGCGAACCGTACCATTCATAATTAAACTCTAAGCCTATTGACTTAGCAATTAGTTCAGCTAAGGGAAAAATCTGATAGTTTTGATCATTTGAACCGACATTAAAAATTTGCTTGTTAACCAATTCTTCTTCAGCTTCTAAAACTTTAATAAAAGCTTTACTTGTATCTCTGACATGAATAAAGGGGCGCCATTGAGTTCCGTCCCTCATTATAGGAATTTTCCCATTTTTAAAGAAACCTAGAACCATTCCGTTTATGGCTAAATCGAATCTCATTCTGTAAGAAAAACCATAACAAGTTGCCTGTCTTAAAGCTGTGACACAAAAGTTTTTATTCGCTAGAGGCAAAACTTCATTTTCCCAGAGAACATTTGCTTTTGCATAAGTAGTCAAAGGATTTACTTTTGAATTCTCATTTAGTATACCATTTTGAAATCCATAAACACTACATGAAGATGCTAAAACATACTTCTTAACTCCATGCTTTTTAGCCAGTTTAGCAACCCTCACCCTTCCCTTGTAATTTATTTCTAAAGTTAAATTCGGGTCTAATTCTCCAGAAGGATCATTAGACAGAGCAGCCATATCTACTACTGCATCAACTCCGTTTAGAATAGAAGGATTAAAACTTCTTACATCATCTTCAAAAATTTCGACTTGATCTTCTATTTCTTTTATAGAATCTCTTCCAAAAAAGAATCTATCTAAAATTTTTACCTCATAACCCTTCTCTAACAACATTCTGCTCAATACCGAGCCTATGTAACCTGCTCCTCCTGTAATTAAAACTTTCATTTAATCACCATTTTTTTAATTGCTTTGACAAGTTTATTTTTTGTTTCTTTTGGACTTTCTTTCAAAACTTTTGTCATACTTGTAGCTTCAACAAAACCAGAATCACCAAGCCACCTTGGTATTATGTGTAAATGTAAGTGCTGGTAAGTTGCGCCCGAAGCATTTCCTAGATTAAATCCTATGTTAAACGAGTCTGTCTTATAAACCTCTTGCAAAACATTTAAAAGAGAATTCATTATCCTATAAAACTCCTTAGTTTCATCTTCAGTTAGTTCTCTTGGATCAATCACATGTCTTACTGGCAATAAAAGTATGTGACCTTCATTATAAGGATGGAGATTAACAACACTAAAAACTTTCTCATTTTTAAAAATTATCGACCAATTATTCTCTTTAAGAAGTTTACAAAATTTACATTTACCTTCTGAATTTCCCGGCCTTCTTGTATAACCAGGCCTCCTAAATAAATAATTTGGATACATTATTCTCCCAATTGGTTTTTTAAAATCTTTAATCCATCTTCCACTCCCAAAGGCTCAATACCAGTAATCCTTTTAACCTTTTCTGTAATTAAGTCAACTTTTCTTGGCCTAGGAGCAATTTGGTTAAGTTCAGGAGTTATTATAGGCTCTATAAGCTTGGAATCTAAACCAAAAATTTTGGCAATTTTTAATGCAAACTCAAACCTACTCAAACAATCTTTTCCAACTGTATGGAAAACACCTTTTGCATCCTTTTCATATAAAGCAAACAAAATTTCAGCTAAATTATCTGCAAAAGTTGGGTTATTATACTGATCCGTAACAATTTTTATTTTTTCTTTATTCTTAAGTTTTTGAATAGTCCATAAAACAAAATTCAATTTACCCATTCCGCCTTTTCCATATAAAACTGCTGTTCTTGCTACTATGTAATTCACATCAAGAGCATCCAAAATCCTTTCAGCTATAAGCTTAGTTTTTGCATAATAGTTTAAAGGTTTTGGCTTATCTTTCTCGCTGTATCTAAGCTTTTCGCCATCAAAAACATAATCAGTTGAAATAAAAATCATTTTGCACCCGACTTTTTTGCAAGCTTCTGCCACATTTTTTGTTCCATCAACATTAATAAGCCAAGCCTCCTCAGGATGAGTTTCACAGTAATCAACATTATGCAAAGCATGAGTATCTATTACTAGTTCTGGTTTTAATTTTTCTATCAGATCAAAAACTTTTTTCCTTTGGGTAACGTCAAGATAGAAAAAATTTTCCCCTTTTACTTCATGCTCCTTATAAGTTCCAAAAATTTTATATTTTTCCTTTCCTACTTCATATGCCCTGCTTCCTAACAAACCAGAAATTCCTATTATTAAAACTTTATCCATAAAATTAAATTATCGTTTAACCTTTAAATATTTTAAACTTATTATCTTAATATGAAAATATGTTGCCCGGAATAAAAATAATTGAGCTTAAAAGGAACATAGACGAAAGGGGCTCTTTTACAGAAATAATAAGAAAAGATTGGAAGGATTTTTTAGAAAATGATGAAATAGTGCAAGCAAATTTATCTATAAGCTATCCTGGAATAATAAGAGCTTGGCATAAGCATGAAAGAGGACAAGTAGATTATTTTCTCGTAATAAAGGGTGCTTTAAAAATTTGCGCATTCGACGAAGAAACTGAGGAATTGGACGAAATAGTCTCGAGCGAAGAAAAACTACAAATTGTAAGGATACCAGGAAAATATTGGCATGGAACTAAAACAGTAAGTTCTTATCCTTCTGTTTTAATTTACTTTGTTAACAAGCTTTACGATTATAACAATCCAGACGAACTAAGAAGACCGTGGAACGACAAAAGCATAGTTCCAAAAATAATTAACGGAAAAAAAGATGACCCAAGATGTAATAAGCCGTGGGATTGGCTTGCTTTGCCACATAAGTAGAGAACATGAAAGGGGTTATATTAGCTGGTGGAGAAGGCACCAGATTAAGACCATTAACCCTTGTTACTAATAAACATTTACTTCCAGTATACGATAAACCTATGATAATTCATCCTCTCGAGACTTTAAAAAGTTTAGGGATAAAAGACATTTGCATAGTTACAGGCGGAGAATATATGGCAGACTTTATGCGTTTTTTAGGAAGTGGCAAAGATTTTGGAGTAAACTTCACTTACAAAATTCAAGATAGCCCGATGGGAATAGCTCATGCTCTACTTCAGGCAGAAGATTTTGCAAAAGGGGAGAAAAAAATCGCAGTAATCTTGGGAGATAATATCTTTGAAAAAGTTGAACTTGGAAATGATTTTGATGAAGATGACAATAATGCAATAATATTTTTAAAAGAAGTTGAACATCCAGAAAGATTTGGTGTTGCTGTTTTTGATTCTAACGGAAAACTTATAGAAATAGAAGAAAAACCAAAATTTCCCAAATCAAAGTTCGCAGTTACTGGTTTATACATTTACCCAACAGATGTTTTTGATTTCATAAAAACTTTAAAGCCTAGTGCAAGAGGAGAATTGGAAATAACCGATGTTAACAATTGGTATTTGAAGCAAGGAAGGCTGAAATATGTGATAGTAAAAGGATTCTGGTCGGATGCAGGAACTTTTCCTTCTTTACTAAGGGCAAATCTTTTGGTTGGAATGAAAAGATTAATTGAAGAAAAAATAGAACCAAGCTTTTTTTCTTAGCTTAAACATCCAGTGATTAACCAAACTGCTGTATTTAATCATAATACGCTTATGCTTGATAAAACTATTGCTAAGTTTGTTGTAGTAGAGACTATTCCGTACCCTTCTGGCAATAAAGTTTTCCCTGCTATTAGCCAATAAAGAAAACTCATAAAAGTAGCTATAATTCAATCTATGAAAAGGTAAAA
>CAZDLC010000043.1:0-4077 GCA_964506615.1 uncultured archaeon | reverse complement strand
CCCTTAACAAATCCAAATTTCATTTCAATAAAAGATAATTTAGTAAGCTTAAATGTGAAGTCAAACGATTTGGGCTCGCAAAACATAAAAATTACTCCTTTATTTTCCACTTCAATCGAATTGGGCATATGGGCTTATTCTACATCACCAGAATGGTTTGATTGTAGTAATTGTCCCTCAGGTTTTGTTTGTGAAGCATCTTCAGGGAAATGCTCAAAGTATATTAGTTTGAAAATAGAAAGCGGGAACTCTAGCCTGAGTGAAATTTCTTCCTTAGAAATAATATTTTTAATTTTAATAGCTCTATTTTTAATTTATAAGGGCCTGTAGTCTAATGGTAGGACGCGGCGCTTACAACGCCGAGAACCAGGTTCGATTCCTGGCAGGCCCACTTCAGCTTTAAATAATCCTTTTAATTTAAAATTTGATAGAATAAATAGTGGATTTAATGGAAAAAAAATATGAATTTTGGATTGACAAGATAGCAAGAAAAATAATAGAGAGAGAAGAAAAGCTTAAAAGAGGGATAAAAGTTTTTAGAACAGAATCTGGCTTAGGAGCTTCTGGCTTTCCACACTTAGGAAGTTTTGGTGATGTGTTAAGGCAATACGGAGTAACTTTAGCTCTAAGAGATTTGGGCTTTAAGTCAGAATTTATAGCTTATTCTGATGATAGAGATGGATTAAGAAAAGTTCCTCTAACCATGCCGAATTGGCTAGAGAAATATATAGGAGTCCCAGTTACAGATATACCAGACCCTTTTAAGTGCCACTCAAGCTATGGCGAGCATATGAGCTCTTTGCTAATCGAAGCTATAGAAAAAGTAGGAATAGATTTTACTTTCCATTCAGGGACAGAAAATTATAGAAAAGGTGTTTTAGATGAAGAAATAGAGCAAATACTTTTAAATGCAGAAAAAATTGGAAGGATAACTGAAGAATTGCTCGGCCAAAAAAAGTTTGTTGAAATGTTGCCCTATTTTCCTGTTTGTGAAAATTGTGGAAGAATTTATACTACAAGAGCCTATCGTTTAATTCCTGAAGAGCATAAAGTACTTTATGTTTGCGACCAAGAATTTTTGGGCAAGAACTTGAATACAGGAAAAGAAATATTAGTAAAAGGTTGTGGGTATAAGGGAGAGGTAAGCTATTTTAAAGGGAATGGTAAGCTAAGCTGGAAGGGTGAATTTGCAGCAAGGTGGAAAGCTTTAGGAATAGTTTTTGAAGCTTGTGGAAAGGATATTTATGATTCAGTTAGAGTTAACGACAGAATTTGCAAAGAAGTTTTAAATTTTGATCCTCCTCTTCACATAATTTATGAAATGTTTTTAGAAAAAGGAGGGAAAAAAATTTCAAAATCTTACGGAAACGTTTTTACGCCGCAAGTTTGGTTTAGGTATGGAAGTGCTCAAAGCCTAATTTTACTCATGTTTAAAAGGTTTGAAGGAGCAAGGGAACTTGATATTACAGATATTCCAAAATATATGGACGAACTTAACAAGCTTGAAAGGATTTATTTTGGCTTAGAAAAAGTTGAAAATGAAAGGAAATTGATAAATTCAAAAAGGCTTTTTGAATACGTTTACTTTCTTAAACCTCCAAAAAAACCTTCTTTGCAAGTTCCTTATTCTAAGCTAGTTGAGATTGCAAGAATGCTGCCTGAAAAAAATCAGCTTCAATTTGCTGTTGAAAAATTAAAGGAAATGAAAATTGTTAGCGAGGTTGATGAAGAAATGATAAAAGATTTAGAAGAAAAATTGGAATTTGCAAAAAACTGGGTTAAAGATGAAAAGGTTGAAGAAATAGAAATTTCTGAAAAGGAAAAAAGTGCGATAAGCGAAGTTGTAAAGAATTTGAAAAAGGAAGAAGATGGAGAAAAAATGCAAGCAAAAATATTTGAAATTGCAAGAAATCATGGAATTGAGCCAAAAGAATTCTTTAAAATTTTATATAAAATTCTTTTAAAAAAGGAAAAAGGACCAAGGCTTGGACCTTATTTAGTTGAAGTAAAAGATGATGCCATCAAGAAGTTAAAGGAAGTTTTATGAATATAGAATCGAAAATTTTTAAAAACGAAGAAGTTTTATCTCCTGAATATTTGCCCGAATTTTTACCGCATAGAGAAAATCAAATTAAACAACTAGCAAGGAATTTAATGCCGGCTTCCCAAGGAAGAAAGCCACAAAATACTTTCATATTTGGTCCTTCGGGAATTGGAAAAACTGCGGTAGTAAAGTTTGTTTTTAGGGAATTTGAAAGTTATTCAGGCATAAAAACTGTTTACATAAATTGTTGGGATTTTAATACAACTCAAGCAATTTTGACAGAAATAGTTTTAAGGTTAGGATTCCCAGTTCCAAGAAGAGGATGGGCAAAGGATGAGATTCTTTCAAGATTAATCGAAATTCTAGAAAAAAGTAAAAAGGGGCTAATAGTTTGCTTGGACGAAATAGACCAACTAATTTTCAAGTCGCAAGAAGTTTTGTACGATTTGCTAAGGCTTAACCAATATGTAAAAAATCCCATTGGCATAGTTTTTGTGTCGAATAACCCTCATGTTTTTGCAAATGTTGAGCAAAGAATTAAGAGTAGTTTAAACATAGAAGAAATAGAATTCAAGCCTTATAGCTTGATGGAAATGAAGGATATTTTGGAAGAAAGAATTAAAGAAGGGTTCTTTAAAGTAGAAAAAGGAGTTAGCTTGATAGTAGCAAATCATGCAGTTAAAAAAGGTAGCGATGTAAGAGTTGGTTTGGAATGCTTATTAAAAGCTGGGAGAATTGCTGAAGAAGAAAATGCTGATATACTTAAAGTGGAGCACGTGAAAAAAGTTTTAAAAGAAGTAAAAGAAGTAAAGCCAAAAATTCTTAAAGAAAGGATAAGCGAAACAGAAAAAGAAATTTTAAAAATTTTAGAAGAAAAAAGAAGCTTTACTTCTGGAGAATTGTATAAAGTATATTCGAATAAAACAGAAAATCCAATTACTCAAAGAAGGTTTAGGGAATTTTTAAAACATTTGGCTAGCATAGGTCTAATAAAAATTAAGGAAAAGAAAACTAGGGGAAAAACTAGAATTATTTCCTTAGCAGATCTTTGAGCTTAATAAATAGCAATTTTTTTAAATCTAGAATAACATTTATTAAATACACTCCAGGATAGCGGGGTAGAAAGCTTTTGCTTGCCCAAAGCAGCCTGGAGTGCTCGTCGAGGAGTTAAAAACTCCGTGAAAGGCTCATAGGGCTGCTCTGAGGGACCCGAAGGTCCGTAAAGATATGGTAAAAAACCATATCTTGGATAAGGTTCAAAGGGTTTTAACCTGAAATTCCACGCCCCGCTATCCCTTTTTACTTTTTAAAAATCTAAAAAATCTTATTTCATTCAAACAATACTTAAATTATGAAAGTTTTTTTAACAGGTCTTCCCAAATCGGGTAAGTCAACTGTTATACTGAAAACGATAGAACTACTTAAAAACAAAGGCTTAAAAGTTGGTGGATTCGTTACACCTGAAATAATAGAAAATGGAAAAAGGATTGGATTTTATGTTAAAGATATTTTCTCGAATGAAATGGAAATTTTCGCAAGTATAGACTTTAAAATCGGGCCAAAAATAGGGAAATATGGAGTTGATGTAAGAGCTTTCGAAAAAATAGCTTTAAAGGCTATGGATTTTGCAGCTCAAAACTGCGATTTAATAATAGTGGATGAAATAGGAAAAATGGAATTTTTAAGTAAGGAATTTGAAAAGGAAATTTATAAGCTGATTCTTATAGAAAAACCTTTAATTGCAACTTTGCATAGAAATTTTGTCAAAAAATTTAAAGATTTCGGAGAAATAATAGAAGTAAACAAAGAAAATAGAAGATACTTGCCGGAAAAATTGAGCAAAAAAGTTATGAATATGTTAATAAAGTAATTAACTGGTTCTTTGCAATTTATAGTTAAGATCCAACTTTATCGTCTCTAATTAAAGAAGGAAAACCAGCCTAAAATTTCCTATAAAATTTTCATGAATTTGAAAAACTAAATGGGCCCACTGGGATTCGAACCCAGGACCTACCGCTTGCTCAGCTGCCATA
>CAZDLC010000042.1:0-4187 GCA_964506615.1 uncultured archaeon | reverse complement strand
AAAGCAAATTGAGAAAATTATTAAAAATCCTGAGGTTGGCAAACCTTTGAGGTTCGAGTTAAAAGGGGAGAGAACAGTTTACATCAAGCCCTACCGACTTATTTATTCTGTTATTGGGGATAAATTATACCTTCTAAGATTTGAGCATAGAAAGAAAGTCTATAGAATTTGAATAGGTTTATCTATCGCTTATGCCTATGAAGTATATTTTTATACTTAAGCAAACATAAGGGCTATCTATCCTAAAATCAATAAAATTCCTACAATAGCTTTAATTTAGTCGAATCTTTTCAGTCCTAACTTGAAAAGTAGGAAAGAAATTAATGAAAAGATGAACAAAACTAGGTAAATGTTTGGAGAGAGAATCACAAGAAGGAAATAGGGAGCAAAAAATAGAGAAAAGACTAAAATTCTCCTAATATCGAAAAGTAAACTAACTTCCAAACCTATCAAGTAAACGAGAACCGAAATTATGTAGAACATACTAACCAAACCAATTAAAAAGTTTGCTAAGTTGGCTTTTGCTATTAGAGAAATTGATATAAGCAAAAGGGGTATTGAAATTATTAGCGAGCTTTTGAGCTTGCTTTTTACGAGGTCAGAAGGTTTAAGTGGCAAAATTGCATAATAATCGAATTTATCAAATTCTATTAAAGTTGCATAAACAGAAATGCTTATAAGGCCAAGCATCAATGAATAAAAAATATTTTCTTCAACTAGCAATATGCCTAACTTTTTGAAAATCGAAAATATGAAAAATACTACAATTAGAGGCAAAATAAATGAAAAAGCAATTCTGAAAAATCCGTAGCTCCTTTTTAAATCAATAAAATCTTTTGAAATTAAAGGAGATTTAAAGTATTTTATTAAGCTGTTGAACAAATTTTTGTGGTAAACTTTTCTTGAATAATACTCAAAATCTACTGTTTTTAGTGAGAGAGAAAAAACGAAAATTGTTGCTAAAAAAGTTGCGATAGGATAATTCACCATAGAATCAAAAAAGAGTAAAATCAAAATTATTGCTGCAATTAAGCTTGGAATAAAAAGGATTTTTCTGTTATAAAGGTTTGAAAGTAGAAAGGAAAGAGAATTTGCAAAAAGGAATATAGCAGTTGCTTTAATTAGAATTGAAAAATTGAAGCCGAAAATTCCGAGCACAAAAGGGAGAAGAAACCAGAAGAAGTGGAATATAACTTCCTTTAAAAAAAGAGCACACATTATTTTAAAATTTTCAATTGGCATGGCAAGATAAGAATAAAGAAGAAAGTTTAAGTGAGGAAATTTTCTTAAGTATATTTCCCTAGCTTGTACTCCGTATCCACCACTACTAAAACCTGTAAAGAAAACTACTATAAAAAATATTTTAGCTAAGAAAATTGTGTCCTGAATAGCAAATTTAAGAAAAAAGCTTAGCAAGAATATCATTACAGGAAATAAATAGAAGAATAAAGATGGGAATAAGCAAGTGTGAATTCTTACTTCTTCTTTAAGCATGAGTTTAAGCAGTTCCAACATCTTTAAATACCTTGAAAAACTCTTTTTCACAATTTTTAGCTTTCACTTCTTTGATTACCCTTCCATTTTTCATTATACCAACTTTATCACAAACTTCCTTTGCTAAAGGTAGGATGTGTGTGCAGAAAAGTATGGTATTACCTTGCTTTACATAATTCCTTATGAATTTCTTAAACCTCCTTTGAATTATTGGGTCAATATTAATAAAAGGCTCATCCAGGAAAACTACCTTTGGCTCATGGATAAAGGCTTGAGCAAGCATAAGCTTTTGCTTAGTTCCTCTTGACAAATCTTTTACCAAAATATTCTTGTAATTTTCGAAATCAAGAAAGTCCAGCCAAAACTTTATTTTTTCTTCCATATCTTCAATTTTTCTAACTTTGCAAACAAATTGAAGATATTCTAAAGGAGTTAAAAAGCTTGGAGGATATTCTTCTTCTGGAACTAGGCCTAGCTTTTCTCTAACTTTTATATAATTCGAAACATCTATTCCCAAAACATAAGCTTTTCCGCTTGTAGGCTTTATTTGACCACTAAGGATTCTTATCGTTGTAGTCTTGCCAGAACCGTTTGGGCCGAGCAAGCCATAAAAAATTCCTTGTGGCACAGAAAGATTAAGCCCATCTAAGGCTTTAACTTCGCCGAATTTTTTAACTAGTTTAATTGCCTTAACAGCTTCTTCCATAAAATTATTTTAGTTTGTTTTATTGAAATTTTAAACTTTTTAAAAAAGTATAAAAATTTACTCAAACAAAATGATTTTAACATCTAAAGGTGATTTTGGATGGAATATAGCTACGAATTAATTGAAAAGTTTATAAAGCCGAAGTTAAAAGAGGAATGTAAAAGATTAAACATTCCTCCAGATTTTATTCAAGATATAGTGCTACACACTCGTCCTGGGTTCAAGCCTATAATCGTGAAAGGCGAACGAAAAGTTGTTTTGTTTATTAGTGAGCACAGCAAATCGCTCAATCAAATGTTATCTGATTTCTACTATGGAATGAGATTAGCAAAGGGCGAGTATGAAGGTAAAGATGTTTCAAATTTAAGAGCAACCCTTTATTCTTTGAAAAGAAAATTTGAAAATTCCTTAGCACTTTTCTATTAACCTTTAAATACATTTTTCAAATAATTTTATAGGGATAATGAGTAGAATAATAGGAATAGTTTCTGGAAAAGGAGGGGTTGGGAAAACTACAGTAGCTGCAAATTTGGCAATAGCATTAAGTAAGCTGAACAAAAAAGTTTTGGTGATTGATTGTAATATCTCAACCCCACACTTAGCTTACTACCTTGGTTTAAAAGAATATTCAGCAACTCTCAACAATGTTTTGAGGGAAGAAATATCTCCAATATATGCTCCAGTTTTTTGCAACGAAGTTATGCTCATTCCTTCATCAGAAGAAATAAAGGATTTAATAAATGTCGATATTGGAAAATTAAAAGGTGTTGTAGAAGAATTGGAAAGATTCGGAAATTATGATTACATTATTTTAGATTCTGCCCCTGGACTTGGAAGAGAAGCATTAAGCGTTTTAGAAGTTGCAAGAGAAATAATTTTTGTTACAACCCCAACAATCCCAACAGTTTCAGATGTTACGAGATGTGCAGAATTAACAAGCAAGCTTGGAAATAAAAGATTTTACATAATTTTGAACATGGTTAGAGGAAAGGATTATGAGTTAAATTATGAAAGTGCAGAAGAATTTTTCCATTCCTATGTTTTGGGCAAGATTCCTTTTAGCGAGGAAATAATGGATACAACTGCTTTAGGAATTCCTTTGTTAATTGCAAAGCCAAGTTCAAAAATTTCTGGAATTTTTTTAGAAATTGCAGCGAATTTAGCAGGAATAGAGTATAGAAAAGAGTCTTTTCTTGAAAAGATCAAAAGATTTTTTAAAAAAGATTAAGTTAAAAAGGAAAATATAAAGATATGCAGAAGGAAGTAGAGGAGGAGCTTGAAAGAATTTTAAAGGGAAAAGTAAGAGAAGTTTATTTAAAAATTTCAAACGACGAAGAAATAAAAGGTTTGCTTGAGCAGGCAAACAACCTTTCTATTTTAAGGCTTGGCTATAATGACCATGGTGAAGTTCATTCTAAAATAGTTGCTCTTAACAGTTTAAAAATGTTTGAAATTTTGGTTGAAAGTGGATTAAAGCCAAGTATAGTAAAAGAAGGAGTAGGAGATGAAGAAGATTCAAAAATTGCTATTTTAATCGGAGCTTATTTGCATGACATAGGTTGCTCTGTTTCGAGAGATTCTCACGAAATTATTGGAGCTATTTTATCCCTTCCAATAATAAAAAGAATTTTGAAGGAATTTTATCCTGCTTCTAAGCTAAGCAAAATTTCTTGCTTTATAATTGAGGCCATAATTTCTCACATGGGAAATTTTGAATCAACAAGCTTGGAAGCAAGAATTGTAGGAGTTGCAGATGGTACAGATATAACAAAAGGAAGGGCAAGGATTCCTTTCCATATAGGAAAAAAAGATATTCACAAATTTTCTGCATTAGCTATAGATAAAGTTGAGATAAGGAAAGGAGAAAAGAAGCCTATAAGGATTGAGGTTTTTATGGAAAATCCTGCTGGAATTTTTCAAACTGAGGAAATAATGCTGAAGAAAATTAGGGATGCTAAGCTTGAGGATTATGTGGAAGTTGTTGCAA
>CAZDLC010000041.1:0-4719 GCA_964506615.1 uncultured archaeon | reverse complement strand
TGTTAAGGCCAACTTACTAATTTTAAACTTTCAGGAAATTTTCCATATAAATTTTTAATAGCTTCCTTTACTTCTTCAGGCCATTCTTCAAAGTTGAGTCCATGTCTTAAAAGAAAAACATAAGCAAATCTGGTAGGGCCTAAACCACAGCAACCAGTCCAAACAATTCTATCAGATTTATCCTTAAAGTTAAACCTTTCTGCGTAAAAATCTTTGTGCACATGAAAAGAAGCAATTTCCAATTCCTTTTCTCCTTTGCTCAAAGTTTTGAACGGAAGTATAATAGTTAAGTCATAAGTTTTTACTAATTCTTCTTTTTCCTCTTCAACTTTTCCAGCATGCTCCAAGTAAACAGGAATAACTTTATCAATTCTCCACTCTAAGTCAAAAATTTTATCGACTATTTCTAAAGTCCTGTCTTTTACTTCGTCTCTTATTTTTACAACCTGTTCTGGTGAGCCTATGTAAACTAGCTCTATTCTATAAAACTCATTTAACCTTTCCAAACCTTTTAGGCCACCAGCCTCGTAACGCCAAGTTGGCCCAAACCTGTCGAAGAATTTTAAAGGAAGCTTATCCAAATCAACTATTTCTTTTTCAAAAATTTGGTAAAAGCCTTCGCATTGAGCATAAGAGAGAGCACCTATGGGTAAATCCAACTTTTTTGTAATTAAATCCTTAGGAATAGTTTGCGTAACTTCAACATAATCTATAAAATCTTCAAATTCTTCTACATTTTTTGAAATAGGGGGACAAACCCAGAAAAGGTCATTCGGTATTGCTAATTGCCCTTTTTTCATTTGAGTTTCTAAGGAAATTAACCTAGGAAGCAAAATTTCTTGGAATCCCATTGGTTTAACTATTCTTTCAATTATAATTTGCTCTATCGCTCTTATTAAAGCAGTCATGGGAGGAAGAAAGTGCCAAATTCCGGCTGTAGTAAATTTTTTTATCCAACCTTTTTTAATTAGCTCTTCTGTTATATCTTCCTTGAACTTATACTTCTTAATTTTTGGTTTACTCTTTTTCACAACTTCGCAAGTTTCTGCTTTACCTTTCACATATTGAGCTGATATTTTTTCTTCTATCCTCCTTAAAATTCTTTCAACATACCTATCTTCCAAAGCAGTAGAATCTAAGTTTTGTAGTTTAACTAGAAGCTTATTATCTTTTTGAGTTATTTCTTTTACCCAAGGGACTTTAACTTCAACCATTTGCTTAGGCATTTTCTTTGGCTTAAACCTTATTTCATATTCCTTTACAAAAAGGCTTCTTATTCCTATTCCTTGTTCTTTTCCAAGTTTTTCTGCTAAAAAATTTCTTAATCTAAGCAGGGCATCATGCGGCCTTAAGTAAGTTGTACCTTCTATTCTTAAAAAAAGTTTTGTTCCAGCTATTTTCCAGTTTACAATTCTCGATCCTTCTTGCTCTTTTGGTACGCCTTTCCTAAAAAGCTCAGAGTTTATTTTTGCTATTAAAGAAGGAAAAGTTTGAGTAAGAAAATCTATTGGCTTGCTTAATTCTATTGTAGCCTCGAGAGCAAAATCCATATCTTCAATTTATTTTTCCGATTTTAAATTAATTTATATGCAAAAACTCAAAAGAGTTTTAAGATTTAGGGATGTGCTAATTTTTGGAATTGGTATAATAATAGGAGCAGGAATTTATACGATAATAGGAAAAGTTGCTGGAATAGCAGGCTACTCTTCTTGGATTTCTGTAATTCTTGCAGGAATTCTTTCTTTACTAACAGGCTTAAGTTTTGCAGAAATGGCAAGCATATATCCAGATACTTCAACTTATTACAAAGTAATAAGGGATGCCTTTAAAATATTCGGTGGAAGAATTTGGGGTTTTATAGTTCAATGGTCATTAATTTTGGTTTGTATATTTGCAATTTCAACAGTTTCTATTGCATTCGGAGGATATTTTTCAAAGTTCATTCCTTTGGATGAAACAATCCTTTCAGCCTTAATAATAATTCTTGCAGGAATTCTTTCTTACCTTGGAATAAAAGAGTCGGTAAGCGTTACTTTATTTTTAACTTTTTCTGCAATTTTTGGTCTGGCTTTAGTAATAATGCTTGGAATTTTTTTAGTTAGACCAACAAAAGAAATTTTTCTTAATGTTGAAATTGATAAGAGCGTTTTTTATGGTGCAGGGCTTATATTCTTTGCCTATGCAGGTTTTGAGCTTATTCCAGCAGAATCAGAAGAAACTAAGGCTCCAAAAAAGATTATTCCAAAAGCAGTAGTTTTTTCGATTTTGATTTGCATGGTAATTTATACTTTAGTTTGCATAGCAGCTTTAAATTTGCTCGATATTAAAGTATTAGAAAGCTCGAATGCTCCATTATTCGATGCTGTTTCAAAAAATTTCGGAAATGAAATGGGATACTTCATACTTTTTTCAGCAATTTTTGCAACTTCAAGCACAATTTTAGGGTTAACAGTTTCTGGTTCAAGGCTTTTATACAGTTTTGGAAAAGAAAAACTATTCCCCAAAATTTTCTCTAAAATTTCCAAAAGGAAAACTCCATTCGTTTCTATATCCTTAATTTCTCTTTCTTCTTTAATTAGCATGTTTTTAGTTAGGGACCTAAGGGTTATGGCAGAAATTTCAAATTTTCTAACCATCTTTTGCTTTTACTTAGTAAATATTTCAATAATTCTTCTAAGAATTTACCAGCCCAAAATTCCAAGAGGGTTTAAAGTTCCTTTTTCTTTTAAAAATATTCCTATTCCTTCCTTAATAGCTTCGCTGTTTTGCCTAAGTTTACTTTCTCAATTTCCTACTATAATAATTTTTAATTGCTTCTTGATAATTCTTCTTGGAATAATTTTCTACTTTATAATTAGAGAAAGGTATATTCTTTAATCATTCCTTTACTTTCCAATTTTTGCATTGAGTGCACTTGTAATACACAAAATTTTTTCCTTTATATTCTTTCATCTTTCCTCCGCACAATGGACATCTTTTAGATAGCAAGAAAAAAATCATATAAATTGCTATTACAACTGGTGCTATGAATCCAAAAATTATGAAATAAGTTGAATAAATTTCAAAAAAAGCCTTTTTCTCTTCCTCTTTCTTAACTTCTTCTCTCCTTCTTTCTACTTCTTCCATTTCTTCGGGCTTAAGTTCAATAGCTAAAAGTAACGAATCAAAAGAAAGAAATGTTTCGTCTGAAGTAACATTTATTCTAAACTTATAGCTTCCACTAGTTAAAGGTGTATAAGTAATTAGAAAATTAGTAGAGCTTCCAGGATCGAGCTTGTCGATTATTTCTGGATTAATAGAATACCAATCTGGAGGAAGATCATAAATGATAACTCTTAAATTATGGAGAGTTTCATTTCCTATATTTTTAACTCTTATCCAACTTTCTATTGGCTCATTTACATAAGTTTGGAAAATTAAGTTAGAAACTAATACAGAAAATTGTGAGTGATTTATGAGAAGAGAAGGTGGTGGCTGGTAAGGGCCTTCAGGAACAGGATATATAGGGCTCCAAGAAGGAGGAATATAGGCATATGAAACTTTAAATAACAAAGAGAAAAAAACTAGAATTAAAAGTGACTTCATAATTTTTAATTTAGAGATAAAAACTTATTTTTTCGTGAAGTTTATTTACTTTTTTCTAAACTTTCAAAAATTTCTAGAAGCTTTTTATTCTTTGGCTTCTCAAAAAATTCCCTTATTGGCTTTAAAATTTCGCTCAAAGCTCTTGCAACACTCTCCTTTAAATCAAGCGGATGAATTTTTTTCTGCTTGTAAAATTCCTCCAATTCCTTATAATCAAAAAATTCAAGCTTATCGTTGTATTTTCCTTTTCTTTCAACCTCAAGCTTTTCTTTAATCCTGAAAATTATGTATTTGGCTATTTCTAGTACAGGATTTCCTTCTACAATTCCTTCAGGACACCATGCTTTTATCAACTTTTTTCTTATTTCTTCTTCGGTATCGTGAATAAATATGCAAGTCCATGGTTTTGATTTGCTCATCTTAGCTGCAATCAATTTTTCAAATTTATCTTTAACTTCGGGTGGCTTTTCTAAACCTGCTAATAAATGATGATGAATTGCTATTGGTTTTTCCCATCCAAGTTTTGGAAATATTTCTCTGCACAAAACATGAATTTTTCTTTGGTCTGTACCACCATGTGCGATTTGGCACAAGTATTTAACGTCAACAGCCTGCATCGGAGAATAAATCATTTGGGAAGCAAAAAGTTTTTCTTTTTCGCTTCTTCCCATAATAGTTAAAGTTCTCATCAATCTTGGCAAGGTTACTAGAGAGGAAAATCTTACAACATCCTTCCAATATTCATTATTGTTGAAATAAAGCTCGCTCCCAAGAATTATTTTTGCATCTGGACAAAAAAATTTAAAAGCTTCTTCATAATACTTGGAAGCTCTAATTATATTTTCCCAGTTTCCCCCAAGCTTTTTGTTCAAGAAAGTATGCCAGTCTGCCAAAAAAACTTTGCATCTTATTCCTGCTTTAGAAAAATCGTTTATTTTAATCCCGCATACTAGTAAAGTTCCTAAGTGCAATTTCCCAGAAATTTCAAAACCTATGTAATGCTCTGGATGCTCGTTAGTTTCTAACAAATTTCTTAAATCCTCTTCTGTTAAAATTTCCTCAGTAGGAACTTTTTTAATAAGCTCAATTTTTTCCTCTAAATCCATATTTTTCATTTTAAGTTTAAGGTTTAAT
>CAZDLC010000040.1:0-4727 GCA_964506615.1 uncultured archaeon | reverse complement strand
TCTTTAATTAACTCTTACCTAAAAATAAATTTTTCTGTTCTAAAAACTATAATTGCATGAAAATGAAGTATGATGAAATTTTGATAAGATATGGAGAAATTTTTCTTAAGTCCGAAGTAGTTAGGAGAATTTATGAGAAAAAGCTAGTTGAAAACATAAAAGAATTTTTGAAAAAGGCTGGAATAAGTTTTGAAATTTACAGGAAAAGAGGAAGAATTTTTATAAAAACTGAAAAAATTTTAAAAACCTGCAAGATTTTAAGAAAAGTTTTTGGTATAGTCTCTTTTTCTCCTTGCATTCACTTAAAAACAAGCAAGAAAGGAGAAATAATAGAGTTTTTTAGGAAGAATTATAATCGTTTTGTTAAACCTAACAAAACTTTCGCTTTAGAAGTTAAGAGAGTAGGAAAGCATGATTATTCAAGCCAAGAATTAGCTGTAGAAATAGGAAAAGTTATAAGAAGGAAAGTTGATTTATCAAAGCCTGATGTAAAAATTTTTATTGAGGTTAGGGATGATGATACTTACATTTATACAAAAAAGATTAAAGGCTTGGGAGGAATGCCTGTTTCTAGCTCAGGAAAAGTTTTATCTTTAATATCAGGAGGAATAGATTCTCCTGTCTCAAGCTGGCTTGCTATGAAAAGAGGATGTAAAGTTGTTTTTATTCATTTCCACTCCTTTCCTCTAGTTTCTAAGGCAAGTATAGAAAAAACAAGAGAACTGGTAAAAATCTTAAGCGAATACCAAGGAAAAAGTAAAATTTACTTTATTCCTTTTTCAGAAATTCAAATGAAAATAAAAACTCTTGCTCAAGCAAAGTATAGAATAGTGCTTTACAGAAGAGCTATGGTAAAAATTGCCGAAGAAATAGCAAAAAAGGAAAAAGCAAAAGCTTTAGTTACAGGAGAAAGCCTTGCCCAAGTTTCTTCCCAAACTTTGGATAATATGCTTGCGATAGAAGAAGCAACAAGCTTGCCAATTCTAAGACCTTTGGTAGGAATGGACAAAAATGAAATAATCGAGCTTGCTAAAAAAATTAAAACTTACGAAATTTCCATCAAGCCACAAGAAGATTGTTGTACTTTGTTTGTTCCTAAGCATCCAACAACAAAAGCAAAACTTGAAATTGTGAAAAAAATTGAAAAAAAGCTAAAACTGAAAAAAGAAATTAGAAAAGTTTTAAAAGAAGCTGAAATTGAAGAAATAGATTAAGAATTTTGTTCTTCACAAGCAGGGCATCTTAACTTTTCATAATATCCATGGGGATAATCTATATAATAGCCATGTTTTGAGTATAGCTATTCTTCTTAAATTTTAAACTCCATATTATAGTAAAATGATTAACAATTACGTTACATTTCCAGACAGAAGGCCGCAAGCTTTTAAGGATAAAGGAGAAATAGACGAAATTCTCAGGAAATATGGCAAAAATTTACCTTTTTCCCACACAGCAAACATATGCGGTGCAAAAATAAAGTTAATAACTAATTCAAAACATGTTTTTGATTTTTGGCAGTTAAACTGGTATGCTTCAAACTCTAATCAGGCTGACGGTTTTGTTTACATTATAAAAGGAGTTGAAGGTTTTGAACCATGTTTATTTTACAATCTTGACAAAAAAATTGCCCTAGGAGTTAACACAGAATACTACGGGCTTGCAAAATCAAAAAGTGCTTTAGGTCTAGCAACAGAAATTCTGAAAGAAAAGGAAAAATATCCTATGCATGCTGCTTCTGTCTCAATCAAAAGAAATAACGAAGAGTTTGGAGTAGCAATTATCGCTCCTACAGGCACAGGGAAAACTACTCAATTTCACGAGCTTCTTTATAATGTTAGAAACAGCAAAGTTGTCGGTGACGATTATCTATTCGTTTCTTTCGACGAAAAAGGTAGAGTTAAAGCTGAACAACCAGAAAACTGGCTTTACATGAGAACAGAAATAGCAGAAAATCATCCTACTTTTATCAAATCTTTTGAAGGTTTACCGTTAGAAAATGTTGTAACAAAAAAGGAAAATTGCAGGCAAAAAAGCGATGACATAAACAAGATGGGTTCTTGTTACAGAAGTGTTTTGGAAGGAAGGAAGAAATGCGTCTTTGATGAAGGTTTTGATTGTTGCTATTGGTCTTACGCAAACTCGCGAGTAATGTTTCCAAGAGAAAGGTTTACTATGCTAATAGCTGATGAAGAAGGAAATGTAAAAGAGGTTTTTAAAGGAAAAGAAAATGTAGCTAATGAAATGAACCTTAAGTATGTTTTACTTCTCACAAGAGACGAGAGTAGCCCGATAATAAGAAAGATAGAGTGCGAAGAAGCGATTAAGATTTTGAAAGAGGGAAAGTTCAAAATTATGCCTGGCGCCGGCCCTCCAGAAAAATGGGGTCAATACGGAAACGAACCCTTTTATGATCCTTATCAACTAGAAATGGATTTGGAAAGACAGGAAAAGTTTTTCAGAAAACTTTTTGATTATGGTGTAATTTTCTATTTATTGAACACAGGCTCTTATAAAAACAGAAAAATAGAAGTTCATCAAACTCATGCTTACATAAGAGCTGCCCTTAAGCTAAACTAACTTTTTAAATAACCAATATAAATTTTAACTTCTTAGGTTAAAATGTGGGAAAGAGCTTAGTTTCTGTAGTAATAACAACGTTAAACGAAGAAAATTATATTTCTTCTTGTTTGAAATCTATAAAAAATCAGACTTATGAGAATAAAGAGATAATAGTAGTAGATTCAGAATCTTCTGACAGAACCTTAGAAATTGCAAAAAAATATGCGGATAAGATAGTGGTTGAAAAATGTATAATGCCTAAGGGTAGAAATATTGGAGCAAGAGAAGCGAATGGGGAGATTTTATGCTTTCTCGATGCAGATGTAAGCCTGTCTAACAATTGGATTGAAAAAGCTCTTTCTCATCTTTATGATGATAAAGTAGTTGCAGTTTATGGTGATTTATTTCCGATAGAAAAAAACTTAAAGGCAAAGTTAACTTATTGTACTCAAGATTTTTGTAATTTTGTAGCTAGAAAAGCAGGAATACCCATTTTTAGCAAACTCGGAACTGCTGTTGCCATAAAAAGAAAATTTTTCGAAAAGGTTGGAGGTTATCCTGAAGATAAAGCTTCATGTGAAGACATAAGACTCTCTCTTAATTTAAGAAAATATGGAAAAATAAAATTTAGTAGAGAGTTGCAAGGTCTTGTTTCTATGAGAAGATTTGAAAGAACAGGCTACTTGAAATTATCCTTGATTTGGTTTATGACAGGCTTTTATACCATACTTACAGGAAAATCGTTTCTTAATCAGTACTCAAGGAATTTTCCTTAAGTTTCACTTCAAAAATTTATTTAAAAACTGTTATGCGTTTTATTTTTTATTTTAAGCTTAAGTATTAATAAATGATGGAAATTTTGCCTATAATCATAAGCACTTTTATAATAAGTTTGATCTCTTTTATCGGAATAATAGTTTTATTAGTGAGAGAAAAATTGCTAAGCAAAATCCTTCTTTTCTTAGTAGCTTTTTCTGCAGGCTCTTTAATTGGAGCCTCTTTTCTCCATCTCTTGCCAGAAGCTGTAGAAAAAACTTCAAGTATCGAAATATTTACATCAGTTTTAATCGGCTATATTTTTCTCTATTTTCTCGAAAAATTTTTGCTCTGGCACCATTGTCATAAAGTGGAGCATGTTCATACTTTAGGATATGCAAATTTAATTTCAGACTCGATTCACAACTTCTTAGATGGTTTAATAATAGCTGCCAGCTTTTTGACAAGCTTTAACTTAGGGATAATAAGTAGTTTTGCCGTTGTTTTTCACGAAATACCCCAAGAAATAGGGGATTTCGGAGTTTTACTCTATAGTAAAATTAAAAAGAAAAAGGCTTTACTATTAAATTTTTTATCTGCACTAACAGCTATTCTTGGTGGCTTAACCGGATTTTTAATCTATTCTCATGTTGAAAAGTTTATAACCTTGCTTTTACCATTTGCAGCCGGTAACTTCATATACATTTCTTCTTCTGATATGATACCCGAAATTAAAAAAATAGAAAATTTAAAAAGTTCGTTTATTCTTTTTCTTATTTTTGTGTTTGGTATTTTTGTTATGGCTGTTTCAAAATTTTTACTAGGTTAGAAAATATTTAATTATATTTTTAATTTCTAAATATGGAAGACAGGAAAATTCCTCCAGAAGAAAAAGTGAAGGAAGCGATTCTAAAAGTTTTAAAGTCAAGACTTAAAGTAGAGTCTCAAGAAGAGTTAGCAAATCTTACTTTAAGGCTGCTCAAGAAAGAAGAAAAAAATTATACTCTTTCTCCTACAAGAGTAAAAAGAATAGCTTTGCTTATTCCTGAAGTTGAGGTTAAGGCAAAAACTAAAAAAACTATAAAAATGCAAAAAATTGATAAATGCCCAATTTGCGAGTCTGAAGTTGAAGAGTTAAAGGCAAAAAATTTACTCAACAAGGAAATAGTTATTGGCTATAGATGTACGAAATGCGGCTATCAAAGCGATTTAGAAGCTTTCATGCCGATGAGGTATGCCTTCCTTCTTAAATCAGCTAAACTAAAAGTTTAAATATAAGTAAGAATATCTTACCAATATGAAAAGAGAAGAAATATTAGAAATAACAAAAGTAAGCTCTAAAGGTCAAATTGTTTTGCCTAAGAATATAAGAAAAGAATTAAATATCAAAAAAGGTAGTTTGTTTGCTCTTA
>CAZDLC010000039.1:3126-5264 GCA_964506615.1 uncultured archaeon | reverse complement strand
GATTCCTTTCCCATTAATTCCAACACATGTTGCTCGGGTGTTTTTGTGGGCTCAAATTTTATAACCTCCTTTTCCTTCTCAATACCTTTCCAAAATTCTCCCGATTTTTTCAAACTTTCAAGCGTAGGTCCTGTTGGCGCTCCTTTTTTCCCAGGAACTTTTACCATTTCTCTTTTTCCTTCAATTTTCCTTCCTGTAGGAATTTCTCTAAAACCAACTTTCTTAGTTATTTCCTCCATTTTTAATTCAGGCTTTCTCTTGAATATTCCACTAAATGAGCTACCAATTCCTTTTATTTTTCCTCCCATTCCTTTCAAAGAACCTTTTATTCCCTTTAAGCTAAATTTTGCCATCTTCTGCCTTCTAATTAAAATTTAGTTTTTCTTCAAATTATTTTTACAATATTACATTTAGGATAAAAATCCCTACAGCAAGTATACCGCTTATAGCTGTATTAAATTTTAAAGCATACAATGCAGCCACAAAAACTATTGCTGCTTTAATTGCTGCCACGATAAAATCTCCTAATGCTAAAAATATTGAAGCTAGAATTTCTCCAACAGTTAATATTATTACAAGCATAATTGCTAAACCTATGTCAACCTTTAGCAAAGAAGTAACTCTGAAAGAACTCAAAAAGAAGAGAAAGATTATAAGTATTATTCTTCCGAGGATTCTTCCTATATTGAAAAAAGGAATTTCAAGAAAAGGTACTGTAATTAAATCTAATGAGTAAATGAACAAAATAATTCTCCATTCAAAAGGAACAGGAATAAGAAAACCTATGGCTAAAAGAAACATTATTATGGCTGCTATATTCCTCTTTGTGAAGAAAAACCCAAATCCCAAAAAAGCAAGCCCTATTAGAATAAAAATAATTCTTACTTCTAGGTTACCAAGAAAAGCAATCTCTTTAGGAGCAGGAAATCCGAAGAAGGGAAAAATGGCAAAAGCTATTAATGCTATACCTCCTATCTTCTTTGCTAAAGTCACAATTTAATTTTCTTTTTCCAAAAATAAACATTTAAATACATTAACTTAGAAATTAAATTAAGCCATACAAAAAAACAAGGAGGTGTAGAAAATGGCAACAGAAGCTAAGAAGTCAGAAGATAATGTAATATATATAGGGAAAAAGCCTAGCATGGCTTATGTGCTGGCTGTAATAACTCAATTCTCTGATAATAAAAAAGAAGTTGTAATAAAGGCAAGAGGAAGAGCAATAAGTAGGGCAGTAGATGTTGCAGAAATTGTAAGAAGAAGGTTCTTGAATGACGTTATTATTAAAAACATAGAAATAGGAACAGAAGAGAGAGAACTAGAAGATAAGACAAAAGTAAATGTATCAACAATCGCAATAACACTAAGCAAATAGCTCCTTCTTTTTTTATTTTTAAATCAAAACTTTAATTATGGGTAAAGGAGTGGCTATACCTTATATTGTTGCTTTAGTAATTGGTTTAATAGTTGTTGTTATAATGATTTACTTAATTTATAGATTTAGCGGAGAGGAAAAATGGAGTGCTGAAAAATGCAGAGCAAGGTTTATGGATTGGTGTATGATGTGCAAAAACATAGGATGGAGTGATAGTAACAAACTAAGACTTCCTTCTGATTTAGTAAATAATTGCAAAGATATATTTATTAAATATTTTGCTTTTACTCTAGAAACAAATTGCGGAAATAGTGATTGGTGTAACGAATATTGTAATACTTCGAAAACTAAATTAGATTGCTGTACAGTTGGTGTAAAAAATGACAAATGTCAGTAAAGGTGTAGCAATACCTTATATTGTTGCTTTAGTAATTGGTTTAATAATTATAGTTTTTATAGTATATTGGGTTTATAAAACAACCACATCCTCAACCTTAGACCTTCAAAAGTGCAAATCTCGCTACATAACTTGGTGCACAAATTGTGCTCAAATGAATTGGCAATACTGGCATTGCATGCCACAAGGAGTTTGGGAATGTAAAGAAATTCTAAGAAGTGCTGGTCTTATAGTACCAAGTGGTGGGTGTACTCATTTTGATCCGAACGTAGGTGTCGCAGTATGTAACTCTCCTGATGTTAAAAAGGATTGTGCTGCCTTGGGTGTTTGTTTAAATAATGATGAGTGCCAATAAAATTCTTTTAA
>CAZDLC010000039.1:0-3026 GCA_964506615.1 uncultured archaeon | reverse complement strand
CCAGCTTTTTTATCCTTTGGCGCTCCTGCAGCTCTTGCAACTTGAACTAAAGCATAATTATCGATCCAAAAAACTAAGCCATCTTTTTCAGATTTTATTTCAAGTTTGTAATCGCCAAGTTCAATATCTTTTGATTTAATTTTTTCATTTCCTCCTTGCTCTCTAATTATTTCCATTAACTTTTTCCTTGCTTTTCCCGATTTTAAAATTTTCTTTGGGTTAATCTTTTTCCCAACCATTTGAAGAAGAATTTTAGAAAGGCTACAAACCTTTTCGATTAAATCAGGAATATTCTTCCCCTCTAGAACTTGCAAAGCCTCTCTTGCCTCTAAAGCTGGCCCAATAGCATAACCAATAGGCTCTTCAGCATTTGTTATTGCACACTCTGTTTTTATTCCAAGCCTTTTTCCCAGTTCTACAAAATCCTTTGCTAAATTACTTGCTTCTGCCAAAGTTTTTACCTTTGCCCATTTTCCGCATGGTATATCAATTAGTAAATGAGTTGCATTTACAGCCTTTTTCTTAGCCATTATAGAAGGAAAAAGTAAAGGGTCAATTTCTAAGGGATGCTCTATTTTTATAAAAATATCATCGGCAGGAGCTAAGTGCAAAGCTCCGCCCCAAACTATGCAGCCATTAGTTTTTTCAACAACCCTTTTCATTTCTTCTATACTCAAATCTACAGGCATTAAAACTTCTGCTCTATCTGCTGTTCCGCAGGCAGAAGTTATTGCTCTAGAAGAAGTTTTTGGTATTGTTAAGCCCGAAGAAGCAATTAGGGGAACAAGAATTAAAGAAGTTTTATCTCCAACTGCACTTCCTATGCTATGCTTATCAACCACAATTTTCCTTTTCAAATCAAGAGTTTTTCCTGTTTTAACCATAGCCAAACTTAAATTCATTGCCTCTTCCATATCTAAACCAGAAAAATGAAGTGCAACAACAAAAGAAGCAATTTCTATATCAGTTAAATTCCCCTTTACCACATCTTTAACAATTTCCTCCATTTCTTCATAGCTCAATCTTCTTCCAGAAAGCTTTTCCTTTATATATTCCAAAGATTTTGGAAAAGGAGCAACTTCTACATCTATAACCTTACCTTCTTTAAGCTTTAAATGGTCTAGCTCTTCGTAAATCCCAATTTCTCCTTTTTTCACAATTTGGGAGCTTATGTTAACTATTGCTGTACTCTCAACCTTATCATACTTTAAAACAACCCTTTCCATACCCTTTAATCCAAGCTCCTCTGCATCTTCAGAATTTAAAATAACTATTGGCTTTCCTCCTGAAGTTATGCCTAAAAGCCTAACTTTAAGCTTCATCTTGGAACACATCTATTATTTTCACAAACACATCCTTGCTCAGGCTTTGGAGAAATTACTTGAGGGCAAATTATAAGCTCTGGACATTCAGGCTCTATAAAATTTTTTATATTAACACACTCCCACTTAGCACCAGCATTTTCTGGGCAACAATTAACAATTTTCCACTCGCATTCTTCATTACTTAAACAAAAATCTTTTGGAAGAATTTGAGGAGAAAGCTTAGCCAAAAATATTCCTAGGTAAACAGAAAACAAAACAACTAAAATTGTTAAAGGTATAGTTTCCATTTTCCCACTAATATTTTACTTTCTTACTAACCTTTAATCCTTTTATTATCTTTACTCCTGAACTGCTTCCAATCCTTGAAGCTCCTGCTTTTATAAGTCTTAAAGCCTTTTTATAATCCCTTATTCCACCAGAAGCCTTAATCTTCATTCCAGGCACAGCTTTCTTAATTATTTCTAAATCCCTTAACTTTACACTTCCTCTTAAGCCAGTACAAGTTTTTATGAACTCTGCTCCTGCTCTTTTTGCTATTACACAAGCTTTTTTAATTTCCTCTTCGCTTAAATCAGGAGTTTCAAGTATAACTTTTACTCCCCTTCCCTTAGCTGCCTTAACAACTTCCCTTATATCCTTTTCAACTAAATCATACTTTTTGCTTTTAAGCCAGCATCTGTTTAAAACCATATCTATTTCATCTGCTCCTTTTTCAATAGCAATTTTTGTTTCTACAACTTTTGATTGAGTTGGGTTAAAGCCAAAAGGAAAGCCAACAACAGCAATAACTTTTAATCTATCTTTAACCAATTTCTTAGCTTTTTCAACCCAAATTACAGGAACGCAAACCGAATTAAACTTATATTTTAAAGCTTCCTTGCAAAGCTTTTCTATATCTTTTTCAGTAGAATTTGGGCTAACATTAGTATGATCTATAAATTTAGCCAGCTCTTCCCTTCGAACAGCCATATTTTATCTTTATAATTTTTAAAAAATTAATTGGTATCATGATAGTTTTTGCCTGTTCCTCAATTCCTCTAGCAAAAAATATTGCAAAAAAGCTTAAAGCAAAATTTTCTAAGCTGGAAGTAAAACGCTTTCCTGACGGAGAAATTTACTTAAGGTTTAGAGAAGAGGTTAGAAATAAGGATGTTTTAATAGTTCAATCTCTAGCAAACAATCCAAATGAAAAAATTGTCGAACTTTTGTTTTCTAGTTTGACTGCAAAGGAACTTAAAGCAAAAAGAGTTTTAGCAATAATTCCTTATTTAGCTTATATGCGCCAGGACAAAAGTTTTAAAAAGGGTGAATGCATAAGTGCAAAAATTTTACCAAAGTTAATTGAATGTTGCAAAATAAATGCAATCTTTACTTTAAACCCTCACCTGCACAGAATTAAAAGCCTGAGCGAAATATTTTCAATTCCTGTTTTTGAGTTAAGTTGCGAAGTAGAAATTGCAAATTATATAAAGAAAAATTTTTCAAAAGATTGGATTTTAGTTGGACCTGATATAGAGTCAAAAAATTTTATTAAAAACATCTCTGAAATTTCTGGTTTCGATTATATAATTTTAAGAAAAAAGAGGCTAAGCTCAAAAAAAGTTAAAATTTTTGTTCCAAAATTCAAAAGTAAGAAAAGAAATGCGATAATAATAGATGATATAGCAAGTACAGGAGAAACTATAAGGGAAAGTATAAGGG
>CAZDLC010000038.1:0-5514 GCA_964506615.1 uncultured archaeon | reverse complement strand
AAATTCAGGAAGGTAAAAAGAGTTAAGACTTTTGTCTTTAACATTCCAGCCACTTAAATTTATAGAAAAGCTACAATCATTTTTTAAAACAAAGTATTCGTCATTTAAATTCTTACTATCATCACCTTTGGCATCATAATGAAACTCTTTCACTTTAATACAATCGCTAAACTGGGAAAATTTTCCCCAAATACCAAGCTTATTCTTTCTTGCATATTCCTCTGCTTCTAAAAGTTGAGAAGAATATTTTTGGTTTGGCGAAATTACATAAACGTTTGCGAAACCTTGCCTAACCATTTCTAAATTAACAAAAGTATCGCCAACAAAAACATACCTCAAAAGCCTTCCGCTTGAATCTGAATTTATCACATCAGATTCAAGGAAAACATTTTTATTTTCTATTAGTTCTTTAAGCTTTTCTTTGGCTTCTGAGTAGAAGTACTTATTTTTCTCTGGAGCATCCACTCCTAAAAGCCTAACTTTTTTCCCATTAGCTAGTTCAAAAGTATCACCATCTATAACCCTTGCAACAGTAGCTAAGGTTTTGTTTGAAGAGCTTTTGCTCAAAATAAAAGGTAGAAAAAGGAAAGGAATTAAAAGAAGTAAAAAGTATCTTTTTTTCATAATCTTTTTCTTAAAGAAGGAAAAAATTAAGAATCCTTACCACTTGAGTGAATAATCCTTATACCTTTTCTAAAAACTTCTTCATCTTTATGCCCATACTTCTCTATAACTTCTGAAACTTCCATGCTTCCTAACTTCTTAGCACAATCCTCACAAACTGTTACAACTTTTTTGCTATCTTCATCTCCTGCTGTAAAAACAATTTTTTCCTCTTTACAAATGTTACACTTGCCAAGAAAAGTTGCAGAAAGTTTAATCTTCATAATAGAATTTGTATTTTGAAGAAGAAAAATTTATTTAAGTGAATTTAAGGAATATTAATTTAGAAAATTTTCGGAGGTGTAAAAGTTGGCAAAGAAGAAGAAGAAAAAATAAATGCTTCTAAAACTTTTTAATTTTTTCAATCTCATCCTTTTTTCCTTTTTTCTAAATTTTAAATTCCTCCCATCTTACTTTCTTCTTCTCAACTGCTTCTTTAATCTTGTTCTGAATCCTGCTAATCTTGCTTTTTCCTGATTTCACTTCACAAAAAACTATTTGTTTTACATCTCTTCCTTGTGAAGAAGAATAACCATCAAAAATTATTAAGTCTATTGGATCACCAATCCATCTTACATCATGAGCATCATAAGGAAAATTTTCAAGAAAAGGAACAAGCTTTTCTAAAGTTTTTCCAGACAAAATTCTTGCACTTCTTTTTATAGCATCTTCCCTTATTTTCTCTTCTTCCTTCTCCTTCCATTCTTTAATTCTCTGCTCAAACTTCATTTTCCATTCGATGTTCTTTAACAAAAGATAAAAAATTATTAGCAAGAGAAAAATTATCAAAATTTCAAACATTTTCTCAATTAAATTTAGGATAAAGAGAAGATTAATTTAATTATTCCAAGAGAAATAAACAAAACAATTATTCCTCCTATAAAGGATCCGAGAAATACTGCAATAAAAGATTTTTTCCAATCAAGACCCAAAAACCAACTTAATATACTTGCAGTATAAGTTCCACTAAATGGGGAAGGCAAAAGCATTAGCAAAGTAATTCCAATAATTCCGTATTTTTCTACGTATGGCTTACCTTTTTCTCTAGCTTTTTCTATATATTTTCTTATTAACCCCACTTTTGAGAATAGCTTCCAGTAAAAAAGCTCTAAAGCAAAAAATACTGGAAAGAAAAGCAAAGAATTTGTCAGAACAGAAATAAAGAAAGTAAAAGTTGGGCTTAAGCCAAGAGAAAGACCTAATGGAATTGCACCAACTTGCTCAACACCTGGAACTAAATTGGTAAAAATTACCAAAGCAGTTTTTTCTATCATCAAATAGTTTATTGGAATTAAAACTCTTAAGTTTTAGAAAAATCAAATTAATTTTTATGCTCGAGTTAGCAAGCTTTATTCAGGAAATTGTTGAAAGTTATGGGTTTGCTGGAATAATCTTTGGAACTTTCCTTTCATCAAGTATTTTACCAATTCCTTCAGAGGCTGTTCTAGTTTCAGCAGGTTTAATAGGAATCTCTCCTTTATTTATAGGAATTTTTGGTGGAATAGGCTCTACGCTTGGCTCCTTAGTAGGATATCAATTGGGGAAAGGCGGAAACTTTTTTCTAAAAAAATATGGCAAGTATTTCTTTATCAACCAAAAAAATTTAAAGTTTGTAGAAAGTTGGTTTAAAAAGTGGGGCGATATTTCTATACTCATAGGAAGAATAATTCCCTTTATTCCTTACAAAATTTTTTCCATAGGCTCTGGTTTAGGGAAGATGAACATTAAAAAATTTTTCATCTTTACTCTAATAGGTTCTATACCAAGATGCTTTTTACTTTCCTCATTCGGCTTTTTGGTTTCCCTTTCAAAAAATATTTACTTAACTATAGCCTGCTTTCTTGCCTTTTTAGCTATTCCTCTACTCATAGAAAAAATAATCAAAAAATAGCCCCGGGCGGATTTTCGTCTAGATTTCGAACCGCCGTCACCGGGTTTCTTTCATTAATTCAAAGCTTTGGTTAAAGACCAAAGCCCGGTATGCTTTTACGGGAATTTGGCCGCTACACCACGGGGCTTTAATTTTCATTTGGGCTTACAATTATTTAATTTTTGCTCGTAAAATCATTTAGAAATTTTTGGAATAAAGTTAATTACAGGCTCAAGCTTACATATGTAATTTCCATTTACTTGAATACAAACATTTATGTAAGAAGAGCAAATGTCTGAAATAAAGTAAATTATAAGCAAAATTGTTAATCCTATCAAAGCGCCTCTTAAAGCTCTTTCTACTTCTTTAATTCTCTCATCCCCTTTTGTGTTATTGCAATGCAACTTTCTATAAATGGAACATTAACTATTAAACCTTTATCTATTAATTTTTTTATTACTTTTTCAACTTTTTTCTCATCCTCCTTCTTTAAAAAATTCTTTATTTCAACCTTTCTTAAAACATGTCTTCGACTAACTTCTCTTAATATCTTTTCTTCTATATTCATTCAAACTACCAAAGCTTTTTTAAGAGCTAGAGCTTTTTCCTTTCCACAAAAGTACTCAACAATTTTCAAGGAAAATTCGATAGCAGTTCCAGGACCTTGTGATGTTATAACATTTTTATCTACAACAACCCTTTCATCTCTTGGATGTGGAATGAATTTTTCCATGCCAGGATAAATCGTTGCTTTTTTATCATCCAACAAACCTATTTTAGCAAGAATTGATGGAGAAGCACAAATAGCAGCTATGAGCTTTTTTGCCTCGTCCATTTTTTTAATTATATCTATTATTTCTCTTGACTTTTCTAAATTCTTATAGCCAGGGTTTCCTCCTGGCAAAATTATTCCATCATATTCTTCAGCCTTAACTTCCCTCAAACTCTTATCTGCTATAACTCTTACCCCACATTTACTAGTTACCATACTGCTTGGAATGCCAACAGTATCAACTTCTATCCCAGCTCTCCTCAAAACATCTATAACAGCAAATGCCTCTATATCTTCAAACCCATTCGCTAAAGGTACTAAAACCTTCATAATTAAATTTTATTTTGCTAAGTTTAAATAGAATTTAAAAATCAAAAAGAAATTTAAATTATGATTGAAATTTCTAGCTTCTTCATATGGCTAATAAGAACTTTTTCTTACTTTGGAATTTTTATTGCAAGCTTGGCTGGAACATCAACTCTTTTCATACCTTTTCCTCTAGATGCAATAATTTCATTTGCTGCTATAAGCTTGGGTCTTCATCCTTTTTTAGTTGGTATTTTAGCAGGAGGAGGTGCAACTTTTGGAGAAATAACTGGCTACTTAGTTGGATTGGGAAGTAGAGAAATAATAGAAGAGAAAAAAATTAATAAAAAAGTTGGTAAGACCGTTAAATTTTTGAAAGAATTGTTTGAAAAGCATGGATTTTGGATCTTGCCAATAGCTGCTTTCATTCCTTTTCCATTCGACATAATAGGAATTTCTGCAGGTGTGGGAAATTATGATATAAAAAAATTTTTGCTAGGTGTCTTTATAGGAAAAGCAACCAGATGCGTTTTAATAGCTTACATAAGCTATTTTGCTCTACCCCAATTCATGACTTGGCTGGGAATGATGTAATGTACAAGCAAGTTATAATTTTCAGAAAAGATTTAAAAATAGGTAAAGGAAAAATTGCAGCTCATGCTGCCCATGCTTCATTAGCTGCAATTAAGCTTGCGAATAAAAAAATTTTAGAAAAATGGGAAAGGAGTGGAGCAAAAAAAGTTGTCCTTAAAGTTGAAAATCTCGATAAATTGAAAGAAATTTACGAGAAAGCCAAAAATAAAAAGTTACCTTGCGCTTTAACTAAGGATGCCGGGCTAACTCAAGTAAGGAAGGGAGAAATAATTTGCTTAGCCATAGGTCCTGAAGAGGAAAGTAAAATAGATGAACTTACAGGAAATTTAAAATTGCTTTAGCATGCAATATTTTTAAGTTTTGAGCAAATTATACTTTTAAGTTCTTCTTTTGTTATCAAACCTTGGTAAACATCTCCTTCTACTACAAGAGCAGGGGTTTTTGTTATGTTATAAGATTTAACTATAGTTTGAACTATCGGTAAATCTACTCCTGAATCTATTGTAAATGTTAAAACTTTTTCCGGATATATAGTTTTAATTTCATCCAAAATTTTTCCTTGTTTTAAACAATCTTCACAAGGAATTGAATATAGATATAAAATTGGTAAAACATCCTCTTGGCAAACTTCTTTTGTATTACTTTTAAGAATCCAAGCCCTTATAGCAAGCATAGTATAATCGTTCTTAAGTTCTATTACTCTTCTGTCTTGTTTCTCTTCCAATTTTATAAGCTCGTTAAGTACAGAATAAAGTCTTGAAGTTAAATCATTCGTTAATGAAGAAAGAATTTGGCAGCTTTCTTTAGCTTTAAAAGTTAAAAACATGTATTCAAGTTGGGCATTTTCCAAATCGCTTTTTAAATCTTCTATATTTTTTTCCACTTCACTAAAAATAGCCTTCTGAAAAAAATAACCTGTAAACAAACCTGCAAGATAAAGGATTAAAGAGATTATTCCAGCAATCAAATAAACTTTCCTTAAACTTACCATCCATATTTTTATTAATTTTAAAAGTATTTATTCAATTGATGCTAGTCGAGAATTTGCTTTTAGCTACAACAATTATACTTATAGTAATCTACACTTCCTGGATTATTTTAGTGTTATTGCCAAGAAAAAAGATTAAGGGAAAATTTTTCCCCCCGATTTCAATAATAATTCCTGCATACAATGAAGAGGAAAATATAGCAAGCACTTTAAAAAGTGTTTTGAGCGCAGAATATCCGAATAAGAGAGAAATAATTGTTGTGGATGATGGCTCCAAGGACAAAACTGCAGAAATAGTTAAGGATTTTGCAAAAAAGAATA
>CAZDLC010000037.1:1800-5981 GCA_964506615.1 uncultured archaeon | reverse complement strand
ACAGGATTTTTAGGGGAATGTAATTGCTCTTCAGGAACTTGCGGCTATGGATATTGTGAAAAAGAAATAAATGGAAATAGGTTCTGCTTTTCAGGAGTAAAATGTATGAATGGCGGATGGGTATTTGAAAAATTTGAAAAATGCGAGGTAGGAAAAGCTTGCAAAGCGGAAGGTTGTAAATAATGGCAACTACAAAAGTCATCTTTGTAATAATTTTTGGAATAATTCTGCTCATTCTTCTCACCTTAATTCTTCTTCAGTTTGGAAAGATTTACGAGGAAGAATATGGAATAGAAGCTCTTTTTAAGAAATTGCAAGAAGCTATAGAAAACTTTCTAAAGAATTTTATAGGCTAAGGCTTAACATTTATATTCTCCTTTTTTCTAAATCTAATTATGGAATTGAAAAAAGGAGTGGCAATTCCTTATATAATAGCTCTAGTGATTGGAATAATAGTATTAGTATTCATAATATACTGGGTATACAGGCTATTTACAGCACCACAGATAAGTTATGAAGATTGTAGAAGCAGAATGATACAATGGTGTACTAGTTGCAAATCGCTAGGCTGGAGCGGAGGAGGAAAACTTGAAGATTTTATCTCTAAAGATTGCCTTAATTTACTTAAAAATCGTGTAGGAATAGCAGAACATGAGGACTGCGCTACACCGAGTGAAGACAATGTAAAAACAGACTGTAAGAAAGTAGGTTTCGTAGAATAAGATTTTTTAAATTTTTAACATTTATATTCTCCTTTTTTCTAAATCTAATTATGGAATTGAAAAAAGGAGTGGCAATTCCTTATATAATAGCTCTAGTGATTGGAATAATAGTATTAGTATTCATAATATACTGGGTATACAGGCTATTTACAGCACCACAGATAAGTTATGAAGATTGTAGGACAAGAGCTGTACAATGGTGCCAAGCATGTAGAAGTATTAATCCTAATCTAGAGCTGAATAAGGGAGATATTGGGGTAACAAACTTAAATTCCATAACATTAGACTGTGCCAAACTCTTGTATGCTAGGTTTAAAGATGACCTTGACTTTTATAAAGATCCGAACGATCCAAACACAAAAGGGATTGAATGTGATAATGATCCAGACGGAGATGGAAAAGTAAATGCTGTAGATTTTTGCAGAAAAGTGGGTGCCTAAACTTTTCCTTATTTTAATTTTTAAAATCAAATTTTAATTAATGGCAATAGGAATCAACACAATAGTCCTAATAGTTTTAGGAATAATAGTTTTGGCTGTTATGATTTATGTGATATTAACAGTTTCTAAAACAGAAACTGTTGACTGCAATAAATATAAAGCTGATTTTAGCTATTACTGCAACATTTGCTACAACTCAAAATGCTCTTATTACAGAATTAAAGATTATAATCCAAACTTATGCAAATTCTTGAATAAATGCAATGTTGCTTGCGATGAAAATAAAAATCCAACATGCCAAGATTTGGTACTTCAATGCCAAAGTATTGGAATAGATTTTGCAGGATATTGTCCTTAATTTTTAAAAATTAAAATATTGAATATGAAAGGTGCTATAGACACTTTAATTTTAATTTTTATGATAATAGGATCAATTCTTGCAGCTTTTCTTATACTTCCTTCCATGTTAGAAAATATAGGAAAAAATTATTGCATCCGAGACCAATTTAACGAAATTAGAAATATAGAAGAAATTGCAAAGGAAATGGGTCTTGGCATGTCAAAATCAACTGGCTTTGATGTTAAGTGGTGTACAAAGTGTATTTGGTATGAAAGTAATGAAACGCATAAGTGGCTTAAAGTTTGGATCAAGGATGAACCAAATCCACAAATAAGGTATGTGGAAAATGTTTATTATAATATAGGCACAAAACAAAGCGAATCAAGACTTAATAAGGATGATTTTGAATATAGCTTTTGGATAAAAAAAGGAGAAGTTAATTGTACAAATTGCTATAACGAAACAATTACTCCTGGCTGCTGATAAAGAATTTTCTTTTAAAAAACAAATTTTAATTGTGACATCTGTTAAAAAACTTCCGCTTGTGCTTGCAACGATGATAGTAATTCTTGTAATCAGCTTACTGGCACTTTTTGGTTTTCTTCCACCTCTTAATGTAAGCGCACTAATACAAAGACAGAGAGAAGAAATTGAAAATATAAACGAAAAAATTAGGCTTGCTAGAGATACTGGAAATGAATATATTGAAATTTTTAAAATGGAAAGTACAACAAGATGTATTTGGTACAATAGCACTGAAAAAGTTTTGAAAGTTATTTTTCATCAAGAGAAAGAGCCTGTTAGCATTCCTGTAGATGTTGGATGGGGAGCAAGCGGAAAGTTTAATAGTAAAGATAATGCATTAATTTCCCCAGGCTTTTCTTACAAATTTTACATAACAAAACTTGGAATTGTAGATTGCCTTAATTGCGAAAATAATGTGGGTAGATGTGAGGTATAAAAGATGGGAGTAAGCATAGGCGATTTGCTTATCATGATAATTGGCTTAATCCTTTTTATAGTAGCACTTATAGTTTTACTTAATCACATAATGGCTCAGCTGTATTTTTTCACTTTAGATCCATCAAAAGCGGTTGCTTTGGATATTTCCATGAGAATTTTAAGTTCTATGTCAACTCCTGGAAAAGTTGAAATGGAATATAAAAATATAACAACAAACATTTTTTACACTTTTTCTGATGCAAACAAAGTTTTTTGCGTCTCTGCTAGGTCGCAAATTGCAACAGTTAAAATGATTGATTGCGTTTCGCTACCTTTTGAAGTCAATTTAAATAAAGAGGAATCGCTTGGCTTTAAGCTAAAAATAAAGAAGTGGTTCAACAGGTCTTACGAAAAAGCAGAGGTTGATGTTGAATGGTTACATTAAGTTTAAAGTATATATTATTTGCTGCAGTAGCTTGCGCGGTACTTGCAGTAGTGCTTCTTTTTGTTAGTTCAAGATGGCTTGATATCCAAGGCTATAGATATCAGCTCGATACTCAAAGAATAACAATAAATATGCTAAACTTGATTTTATCCAATAGCCCGATTGTAGAAAGATTTAGCGAAGACGACCCAAACAGGCTAATTTTAAACAGCAAAAAATTAGATATTCTTAACAAAGATGACTGGGAAAAAAACTTTGACCTTTTGGAATTTGATTACAATTTAACCATAATTGATTTGGTTAACAACAAAAAATGGAGCTTTTCAAACATTTATTTTGGAGATAGCGAATGCTACTATGAAAGTATGAGGATAAGTGGATATGCGGATGTTCCTGTTGTAATATCTTATGGAAAGGAAAAGCATCCTGGAAAGGCAAGCTTGAATTTAAGAAAAACACCACTTTCAGAACTTGCTTTCCGCATTTCAGAAGGTTTTATGAGAGATAAAATGGGATGGGGGAAATATATAAGAGGAATAAGGATAGATACAACTCAAGTAAAAGGAGTTGAATTTCTTGACGATAAAATCTGTTTAAAAAAAGATAGCGAAAACTTTTGCAAGTACATTTTCAAAGGTGATGCGAATCTTGTAATTGATGAAAGTGTTAAATCTTTCCCGCTAAATGCTCCGAAATGTATTGACATAATAGTTGAATACGATCCCGATACTCGTACAATAAGTGTGAAAGCATGAGAAGAAAAGGGCTTTTATTAGAAAGTGGTTTACTTTTGTTAGGCAGTACTGTAATTACTATGATGTTATTTGTATTGTGGCTGTTGAATTTCAAAATTCATATATATCAAAGAATTATAGAGGAATTCCACCACAATAGAGTCCAAGAAATTCCTTTAGCAATAATTTCATCAGATTACCAAAAAGAAGCTTTTGTTGAAAAAATAAACAAAGCTTATTATGGGTTTTATTCTGAAGATGAAATAGATGAATTTAAAAAGGTTGTAAAAGATATCACTATTGCGCAAGTTGGAAAAGCTTACATATGGGAGGTTTCAATTGAAAAATACTTATTTAGTATGGAAGAAGGATGTTATGTGATAATTGAGTACGGAAGCGGAGCTACATGTTGCAAATGCTCTGATGAATGCCCTGTTAAAATAGAATACTGTCTTCCTACTTCTCTTCCTCCTTGCAAATTAACCCTAGCAGATTGTCTTGGCAGCTTAACAATTAACATTACCTTTTTCAACGAAACCTTTCCATTCCCTTTAACTT
>CAZDLC010000037.1:0-1700 GCA_964506615.1 uncultured archaeon | reverse complement strand
AGCTTAACAATTAACATTACCTTTTTCAACGAAACCTTTCCATTCCCTTTAACTTTTAATGGTAGTAGCAAATTTGTAACTGAAATGAGGTTTAATGCTTATGCTTAGCAAAAAAGGTATAGGAGCTGGAATAGTAGCAGTGTTAATAATATTGGGTTTACTCTTTATTTTTGAACTTGTAATTTTTTCCCAGCATTATTATCATGGCAAGCAACAACTAAGAGCTTTAGGGGAAGCTCAGCTTTTATCAGAATCAAGCAAGCTAGAAACTTGGGTAAGAAGCTTTCAAAAAGCTTCTGAATTAAGCTTAATAGAATCTATAATCGATACAAGCTCAGCTTTGCTACCTTATGAATTCGAGCAAGATTATTCACCATCTAACTTACCTTACTGGCAAATTTATGATAATCTAATAGAAATTTGTAGTGAGGATGTTTTGGAAACATCTGTAAAATCTCCAAGTAGTTATGAAAGTAATTCTGGTTGGATTAACCCAGAGAATGTTTTTTCTTCTGACGATTTGAGAGCTTTTGCTTCGCCTCCCTCCTTATCCTCCTCAACAATTGTTTACAAAGGGTTTAATTTTGAAATCCCAGAATCTGAAGTAAAAAAAGTTGAAGTAGGAGTAGAATGGTATACTTCAAATCCTTCTTACGAAAATCTTTATATTTCAGTTTCTTGGGACGGAGGAATAAGCTGGTACGAAAAACAACTTTTAACTCAATCCTCTGAAAGCTTAGCCTTTATAGATTTTTCTTCTGCCACAAGTTGGAATCCTGAAAAATTAAAAGAAGGAAATTTTAAAGTAAAGTTAAGAGCTTACAACTCATACTCTGAAGGTGGAGGAGGAGGCGGATGCTATCCAAACTCAACTTATATTTTAACCTTTAACTCAACCCATTATATTTTCAAAAGTCCAGAAGAAATTAAGCCTGAAGAAAATGTGGTTTGTTACAAAGATGGTCTTAAATTATGTAAAGTTAATAAAATAGATAAGCATTTTGGTGAATGGGAGTTAGTTGAGTTTAAAGTTGGGAATTTAACTATAACTCTTACTCAAAACCATCCTGTGTTGCTTCCCGAAGAGAAAAAAATTGAACCTGCTGGAAATTTAAGTAAAGGTTCGAAAATTTACTATTTAAAAGATGGAAAAGTTTTTCTTGTTGAAATAAGCGAAATCGAAAAAAAGCGAATGAAAGGTTTTGTGTATGATGTGAAAATAGATGAAAATGCCCTTCTCTTTTCAAAAAATGTTGATGAAAAGATAGTATTTAAAGATATAAGCTCGCTAGAGGCAGTTGATTTAATAATTAAAGTTACAACTTACGTAGACTCTCTTACAGTAAAAGTTGGATATGAAAGAAAAGTCTGCCCTGAAGAGATTTTTAAAAATTACTTAAAACAAAAAATTTCTTTGCTTTCCTTAAACTATTTGAGCAATTACAAAAAAGATTTTGAATCACTTTCAAATTCCTATTATAAAATTTCCTTTTATGGAGAATTAGAGCCAAGAATAGAAATAAGCGATGAAAGCATTTACTTTAAAAACAAAAATCTTCTAAGTTTCAGCAGGAATTTTACCGATTTTGAGGGTAATGAAATCAATATTAGTAGGCAAACTTTTCTTTCAAATTATTTTTACGCAAAACTTGGAAAAATTGTTAAAAAGGCAATTGAGATTTTGGAAAATAATTACATAG
>CAZDLC010000036.1:0-6114 GCA_964506615.1 uncultured archaeon | reverse complement strand
TTAGACCAAATTTGCAAAGCACTTCCATTAACTACTATTGTTCCATAATCTGTTGTTGTATTAATTTGGATTGCATAATCTCTGTCTGATAGCACAAACCTCAAATCACCAGTCATTATATCACCAGTTTCATTAACCCAGATATCTTTAATTTCACCAACTCCTCCGTAAATAGAAACAAAAGAATAAGGAGCAGCAGTCAAATTATACCTTGGCTTTAAAATTTCATTATTTATTGAAATTTCAAGATAGTATGGAATATTGAAAGGCAGGCCAATCGGTCCGATTTCTGTTGAAAAGATCCCATTATTGACTTGAACTTGTTTAGTCTGAGACCAAAGAAGCGAGCCTCCTGTAGGAGAATCGTATATACTAAAGTTAAAAGTATAAGTTCCAGTTAAAGGATTTTTATTTGCATCAGTTAGCCATCCTTGAATAGTTATTTTTCCCCTTTGGTCTTGTGCTCTTGCGAATGAAAATAGAGTTAAGGAAATTAGAGATAAGATGAAAATAGCAAAAACTTTATTTTTCATCTCATCCTCACCACTTTCATATCCCCTACCTTTTCAACCTTAACCTTTTTCTCTGCCTCTAGAATATGTATAAACTTAGAAGCTGTTTGATGAGAAATCCCAATTTTCTTGGCAATTTTAGAAATGTAAAGCCCATTACCAGAATTTTTAACAAGTTCCAAAATTTTCCTTTCCATTTCTTCTTTCTTGTACACAATAATAAGTTGTTAAAACTAGTATTTAAATTTAACGTTTAAATTTTAAAGCTATTTTTAACAATTAATTTAAAAATTTCCAAAGTCCTTCTAAAACCTTTTATCGAGAAAATCTAAAATTAAATTATGAGAAAGCTCATCATCTTTTTGCTTTTAGCTTTTTTAATCCTTTTTTTCTTCATTCTCCTTAACTTTTTCCGAAAATCGATTTTAGAATTGCCAGAAAATATATATCAAAGTTTTAACGAATCTGAAAGAAATGAGAGTTATTTAAGAGAAATACCTAAGCCACCTATAGAAGCAGAGGAAGAAAAAAGTGAAGAAGGTTTTAAGCCTAATATTTCAACAGAATACAACATTTCTGTAAAACCTCAACTTGAAATTTTTGACATTTGTTCTGGAAAGCTAGAAGAAGGCTCAACTTTGGGAGAGGGAGGAATAAAAGTTTGCTACAACGATTTACCTCCTTATTACATAATATTAAAAGAGAAAAATTCTCAGCTTGAAACAAGCTTTTATGGTGGAAAAGGATTTAACGAAACTTACAACTTTTCTCAGCCAACAGAAATTTTCAGGTTTTTCATTCAAGATCTTTTAACAGCTCCTGGATGGGAGAGTGTTGAAATGTTTGGAGATCTTAAAAACTATTTTTCCTTAGGAGATTATACTTTAAACTACATATGGGAGCCTGGAGAAGGAGGAAATCTTACAATTACAAAGCAAATAATGAGCATTCCTTTAATAGCCTATCCAGGAATACCAAAAACTGAAGATTGGACTTTTCTCGAGTTTTACCTTAAAGTCAAGGAAAACTTATACTACATAGGCAAGCTTTGGTTTTTTGTAGTATAACATTAATTATCCCAAAATAAAATTATTTTATAGAGAGAATGCCAAAGTCAACTAAAACTATTCTTAAAAAAGAAAAGCCTAAGGGTTTAAAAGAACTAGAAGAACTTGAAAAAATTATTTTTAAAAGAAAAAAATCGAGGAAAATTAAGAAAAAGGCTAAAAAAGTGGAGGAGAAACCAAAAACAGCAGAAAAAAAAGAAATAAAGAAAGAAAAGCCTGCAGAAAAAAAGCCCCTTGAAAAAGAGCAGATTAAAAAAGCAGAGGAAAAGAAAAAAGTTGAAAAAGAAAAAGTAAGGGAAAGTTTGGTAGAAGAAATAATGACAAGGAATGTTATAAAGGTTAAGCCTGATGATAATTTGAGCTATGTAGTTCAGCTTTTATCAGAAAAAAACATTTCTGGTTTGCCTGTTGTTGAAGGGAATAAATTTGTTGGCGTAATAAGCGAATCTGATATAATCAAAATAATCGGTTCAAAAAGCCTTTTAGAGTTGGATACTTTGGGATTAAAAAAGCTCAAGTATATAAAAGTTAGCGAAGCTATGAATAAGAGGCCTATTGCAATATATGAAAAAGCTAAGGTATCAAAAGCAGCTGATTTGATGAATAAGTATGATATTTCAAGACTTCCTGTTATAAATGAAAGCGGAGAACTAGTTGGAATAGTTACTAGAAAGGATATAATAAAAGGTATTTCAAGAGATTTTTTAGTTAGGGTTATAAAAGAGCCTGAAAAGCAGTTGGAGTTTGTTGAAACTTATTTGGATGAAATACTTAAAATTGTTGAAAGGGAAGGTTCTGTTAGTATAGATGAAATAAGAAAAAGGCTTGAAATTCCTGAGAATAAGATAGAAGAATGGGGAAGAATTTTGGAAAAGCATAATTTAATTGAAGTTTATTATCCTCCTGTCGGAAAACCTGTTTTCAAGAAAAAGGAGGTAAAAGTTTGACTGAAGCAAAAGAACTAGAAAAATATTTTGTCGAGGCTGATAGAGTTAGGGGAGAGGTAAGCATACAAACTTCTCCAAAGGAATTGGTTCCGCTTTACATATTAAAACTTCCTGAAATAGAGCCTGGAACATTGGCATTGCTAGATCAAGTTAGAGAAAAGCTATTAACCCAAATAGCTATAAAAACTTCTGAGCTAATAAATCCAAAAGCTTTGGAAGAATTAAAAGTAAAATTTTTCGACCAGGCCTTTGAAATTTTAAGAAAAGAGCTCATAGGAATACCATTAGAAGTTTGCGAGTACTTAGCAGGAACTTTAGTCCATGAAATGCTTGGACTGGGAAAAATTGAGCTTTTGCTTTCTGATGGAAATTTAGAAGATATAGTTGTTAATAATGCAGAAGAGCCTGTTTGGGTTTATCATAAAAAATATGGCTGGCTTAAAACAAACATTTTCATAGAAACTGAATCTCAAATTCAAAATTATGCAGCTATAATAGGAAGAAAAGTTGGGAGACAAATAACAACTCTTAACCCTTTAATGGATGCTCATTTGCCTAGCGGAGATAGAGTAAATGCAACTCTTTTTCCAATAAGTACTAAAGGAAATACTATAAGCATAAGGCTTTTTAGGAGAAAGCCGTGGGTAATTACTGACTTAATACAAAACAATACTTTAAGCTTAGACGTCGCTTCCCTTCTTTGGTCTGCAGTTCAGTATGAGATGAACATGATAGTTTCTGGCGGAACAGCTTCAGGAAAAACAACTTTTTTAAATGTTTTAATGACTTTTATTCCTCCTAATCAAAGGATAATAAGCATAGAGGATACAAGAGAAATTTGGCTTCCTAGATTCTTGCACTGGGTTCCTTTAACTACAAGAGAGCCAAATCCCGAAGGAAAGGGAGAAGTTTCCATGCTAGATCTTTTGGTAAACAGCTTGAGGATGAGGCCTGATAGGATAATAGTGGGTGAAATAAGAAGAGGAGACCAAGCAGAAGTATTGTTTGAAGCAATGCATACAGGCCATAGCGTTTACGCAACTTTACACGCAGATACTGCAGCACAAACTTATAGAAGATTGATAAACCCTCCAATAAACGTTCCTGAAACTATGCTAGAAGCTTTGCATCTTATTACAGTAATGTTTAGGGATAGAAGAAGAGGTTTAAGAAGACTTTTCCAGCTTGCTGAAGTTGTTGCAGGACCTATGCAGGCGATGAAAACTGGAATAAGAATTTTGTACAAGTGGCTACCTTCAGAAGACAAAATTATAGAGAGCGAAAAAAGCATAAGGCTTATCGAAGATTTGAAAATGCATACTGGTATGACTGACCAAGAATTTAAAAAGGATTTGGAAGAGAAAAAGCAGGTTTTGAAGTGGATGATTAAGAATGGAATTAGAACTATAGATGGTGTTGGAAAGGTTGTTGTTGAATATTATACAAATCCATCGCGCGTTTTAGATTTAGTTAAAAAGAATGCTAAGGCAACTTCAATTGTGCCTGAAGATTTGTTGAGAACATGAGAATACCATTCGTACCATTTCCACTTGAAAAAACTTTAAAATTTTCAAAAAAGTTAAGGCTACTTGGAATTGCAATTAGAATTAAAAGATTCTTCCCCTTTCTCAAATCTTCTTTATTTGAAGCAAGAATCGAATTTGATGAAATCGAATATTTGTCAATAGCACTTTTCACTTCGCTTTTTTGGTTTTTATTCCTTTCCTCTATTTTTGGTTTAATAGCTTTGATAATCCTTCCTCCAAGAAATTTTATCTTCATAATTTTTCTCTCTTCTCTTTCCATTTCTTTTCTCTCTTTTATTTATGTTATTCTATACCCAAGGCTAATTTCAATAAGAAGGATTAAAGATTTGGAAAGGAATTTGCTATTTGCTTTAAGGCATTTGCTCATTCAAGTAAGGTCTGGTGTAAGCCTTTTTGACGGTATGGTTTCGATTTCTAGGGCAGGTTATGGTTTAGTTTCAGAAGAGTTTAATGAATGCGTAAGAAAAATTTCAACAGGAACTCCTGACGTTGAAGCTTTAGAAGAAGTTGGCAGAAGAAATCCTTCCTTATATTTCAGAAGGTCCTTATGGCAAATAGCAAATGCGATAAGAACAGGAGCTGACATAGCAGATACTCTAGAAAATATAGTTAGAAATTTGGCAGAGGAGCAAAGGGTTATGATAAGAAGATATGGCTCTCAGCTTAATCCATTAGCTTTCCTATACATGATGTTCGGAGTAATAATACCAAGTTTAGGAATAACATTGATGATAATTCTATCTTCATTTTCAGGTTTTGTAATTCAGCAAATTTTCTTCTGGTTCATACTAATTTTCATCATAATATTCAAGTTTAATTTTTTGGGTTTAGTTAAAAGCAGGAGGCCTTCGGTGGAAATATATGTATAAGTTTTTATACTCCAAGCTTCCAAAAAGCTATAAAATTTGGCTAGAAAATCATATAAACTATTGCGACCTTCAAACCTCGCCTGAAAGGCTTTTTTCTTCCTTTTTAACTTTTGGCATCATAATTAGCCTTTCAATTTCTTCTATTCTTTTCTTCCTAGATTTTCTTTCGCTCCCTTCCTTTATTTTATTGTTTGTTTTGCTTTTTTCTGTTCTTCAAATTATTTTCCACATGATATTAGTTTTTATCGCAGACAGCAGAGCAAATTATGTTGAGGAAATTTTGCCAGATGCTTTGCAAATAATTTCTTCTAACATGAGGGCAGGCTTAACTCATGATAAAGCTATTTTAACTTCTGCAAGGCCAGAATTCGGTCCGCTAGAAAAAGAGCTTAAAAATGCTGCAAAAGAAACACTTTCTGGAAAGCGGTTAGAAGATGCTCTTAAAAATATGACAAAAAGAATAAAGTCAAAACTTTTAGAAAGGACTATTTCCCTTCTTTTGGAAGGTCTGGAAAAAGGAGGAAGCATAACAGCCTTGCTAGAAAGCATAGCTTTAGATATAAGGCAAGTAAGGATTTTGAAGAGAGAAATAAAGTCTTATGTTATGATGTACGGAATTTTCATATTTTTTGCTGCATGTATAGGAGCTCCTTTACTATACTCTGTTTCAATATTTTTAGTTGAAACTATGGGAAAGTTTGGAAAAGGAATAGAAATAGAAAAAATGCCTGAAGTGAGTTCAAGAATTCCCTTAGGAACTATTAAAATTTCTGAGATAAGCCCGGAATTTTTAAGTTTATACTCTTACATAGCAATAGGCATAACAACTTTTTTTGGAAGCTTGTTAATAGGTTTAGTTCAGGAAGGAACAGAAAAAGCTGGCCTAAGGTTTTTACCCATATTTTTACCAACAGGTTTTGCAGTCTTTTTCATTTCACAAATTGCTATAAGGGCAATTTTTGCTGGCTTTATGTAAATATTTAAAGCAGAGAAAAACCAAAATTTATTTAAAGGGAGAGTATGAAAAAAGGACAAACTGCCTTAGAGTATTTGATGACTTATGGATGGGCAATTCTAATAGTAATAGTAGTAGTGGCAGCACTTTATGCTCTAGGACTAACAAAGCCATGCAGGTGGACAGGAACGCAAATTAGAGAATTTGCAGATTTTAA
>CAZDLC010000035.1:0-6133 GCA_964506615.1 uncultured archaeon | reverse complement strand
TGAAGTTGCAAGAGCTGCTGGTTCGCCAAAAGATAAAGGTGCTGGCATTTTACTTTACAAAAAACTGAATGACAAAGTTTTGAAAGGAGAGAAAATTTTGACAATTTATGCCGAAAAGGAGAGAAAATTGGAGAGAGCTGAAAAATTGTTGGAAGAAGCTAAAATTGTTGGAATCGGTGAGAAGAGAGAGATGTTGATTCAACATGTTAAAGAAATTCCTTTACACAAGAAAACTTTCATTTTAGAAAGATAAAAAACTTCATTTCACAACTTTTATCTTATAAATCAAAAGAATTAGAATTGCAATTATTATAATCAAAATGGCTATGTATAAGTGAAATTGTTGTTTTTTTGGTTGAAAAATGATTGTTGTGGTCGAAACACAATCTTCTGGGCAATTAACCACATTTTCACCTTTCTCACAAACATGATTTAAATTACATACTTCTTTACTTAAATCGATCTCGAAGATTTTTTCTTCTCCTTTATAAATTGTTATGAATTTGGCTTCAGGAAAATAAGGCACACGCACATTAATAGAAGTTACATTAGTTGATAAAACACCAAGTGGCTCTGTTAGTATTGTAAAAAATACACCTAATTTATCTCGGAATAGTTCTTTTTGAAGAGAAGAAACAACAATATAATAACCTGTCACTGACGATGGAAAATCTCCTGGTATGCTGTCTATAACATCTAAATATTTTAATACCACCGTGTCGTTTTTGTATATTATTAAACCCAAAGAATATACTAACTGAGTTTCAGATTTTGCTAAAGATATAAAAATCTCTAAGAAAATTATGAAAAGGGTTAATTTTACTACTCCAAATTTCATTTTATCATCTACAATATTTGTTTAACTCTTTCTCTAAATGAGCATAACTGGTTGGTGCAAATCTATTTCCACCAGAACACCCATTCATACATGTATCCAAACTACACATTATGCTATTAAATTCTGGTTTATTTGGACAACAATAATCACCTGGCTCACACACTGTTACGCTGTTCCCGCAATATCCACTTTCACAATCTAAGCAATAACCACCCCCATATCCTTCGTCACAAAGTCCATATGTATGTCCTAATACATGACTTAGTGTTGATAAAAGAGATGCTTCTGAAGCAATTACACGGAAATCATAAGGTGTTGTGTATCCTTCCATACCTACATTACCCCTTATACAAATCCAATTGCCTTGCATAACACCAACTATTCTAGTGAAATCTTTATATCCCCAATTTCTTGCACAGTTCTCAATTTCACTTAGAGTAGAAAAAACGATTTCTTGCGCCTTTGTACAATACTCAAAAGCAAGACCACAATTTTTTCCTTCATTTAAACATTGTTCTAAGTAAGATGAGCAGTAACACAAATCCTCTTGATTTGGAACTATACAAACTTTATCTTCTACTACAATTGCTTCAACACTTTCAGGGCAATTTGTTAAAGGAGTTATACTTACCCAAAAATCTTTCGCTTTTTCAGTCTTTTGATTAAAATTTGTGATTTTTCTATTCAATTGAATGAACAAAATTTTATAAGATGGTTTTTTGCATTTTGTTGGGTCTCTGTAATCATCTTCACTCATACAATGCTCGCCTTGCAATGGATTTTCACACCATTTTGGTCTATTGGACGGGCAACAGTGACTATTGCTACAAACAGGTAAATCAGATGGGCAACATTCTATTCCCAAAGAATCTTTTATTGCTTCAGGTGCTCCCCTACAAACCCTATCTTTAGGACATACAGGTAATTCCTCACATTTTTTGCTTGTTTGGTTGCAATAACCTGAACAACAAAGCAATGAATCAGAGCAATCTTCCCCTAAATTTAAACATTCACAATAAACTGCAATTTTTTCTTTAACCTTTACCACAAAAATCTTTTCACAATCTTCAAGATAATTGTTAACAATTTGTGGAACTAATTTTGAAAAGATTGCTTGCTTTCCTGAAACTTTGTCTAAAGCTTTAACAATGTTATTCTCAATTTCAACTCTATATTTTTTTATGCTAGGATAATAAATGAAAGCTACATCACCAGTTGTTGCTATAGCTTTATCGATTATCGATTCTAAATCTTTAGCAAAAGCTGAAATAACTTCTTCTTCCCCTAGTTGCTGTTGAGCTAAAAAAATTCCCCTTAATTGAAGAGTTGCAATTCCAACAGCAACTAAAACACCAACTACCAAGATAATTTCTGTTGCTAAACCTTTCACAAATATAATTTGGGTCATCAAATTAAAATTCTGATTAAGCTAGGGGGGAGGAGAGGGAGGTTGAGGTGGTGGGGAAGGAGAGGGAGGTTGAGGTAGTTGTTCACCGGGAGGAGAGGGAGGTCGAGGTGGTGGAATAGAAGATCCACACTCACATCTCTCACCTATAGTTGGAGGTATGTTTTCACCTCCGCAATTTTTACTACAATATACTCTTAAAGGACATTCGCATTCATATCCTGGATAGACCCAGTAACATTCACCTGGAGAAATTTCTATACATTTTCTGCCTCTATCTGTTGGCATATAGGTGCAGGATTTTGTAGTATAACAATCTATTTTTTTAAGGTAAGTTGTTATATCCACTTTAAACTCTAATTCTTTTGGACCATTTGGTGTTGAAACAAAGTACTTAGTATCTTTACAACTAACTACTGCTTTAACAGCTCCTTTTACTTCAGCATAATATGCACAACTCCCACTACATTCTTGCAATCCAAGACAAGGTTTAGAATAAGGTAACTTCACACAATCCTTACAGAAAGGTGCTTCTCTCCACTCTTCACAACCTTCGTAAATAATGTTTGGACAATGTTTTTTTTCGTAAACGCAGCACGAAACATTATACTCACAACTAACATAAGGGTCTGAAAAAGTTGTTTCCAAATTTCTCAAACTTTTGGATAATACATTCTTAACTTCTGAAAAATATTCTGGACAATTTCTACATTCACCCCTTCCCTCACACATACAAATTTTTGATAAAGCTTTACACATCTCCAAAACATATTGAGGACCATAGTTTTCTGTCCATTCAGCAAATTTTCTGTACATGTACCAAAACCTCAAGAAAGAAATCCTTTCTGTTAAATCACCTAAGGAAGTTACATTCTCATCACCCAAGCTTATAAGAATATTACTCCCTATTAAAACTGCCTCAAAATTTTCATCATTCTTTCCTGTCTTAACTTCTTGTGATGAAACTTTAAAATCTATGCAACTTACTTCAGAAAGATTAATTCTTAATATCTCGGATTGATTGAAATTTTTTATGTAATTATTCAAAAAAGCTATGGTTTCATTTGACAAGAAAAATCTAACTTCTTCTACAGTTGGAACATCAACTTGATTGCAAATCCAACTTCTTGGATAGTTTTCACCGGTTTGAGAAATCCCGCCTCTTTTTGCAACTTCATTTACACTTAAATGAGTCGAGAAGTGTAAAGAGATTCGATAAAAGAATTTCATATAGTCAAGATAAGCGGAAAGTTTCAAATACTTTAAACTTTCGACTAAACTTTCTTTTAATTCAGCACTACTGAAAAGAAAATAAATTAAAGAAAATATACCAATTGCTACAATTCCAAGCATTACAATCAAACTAGCTTGCGACTTCACCATACTATCAACTCTGAACTAATAGTTTCACCTTCATAATTTGAAAATGGTATTTTGATTTGAAAAGTGTATATTTCTTTTCTAGAAATTGGAACTTCATGACCAAAAATTATAGGTGGTTTTGATGGAATAATTTTTATGATCTCTTTCACAGCTTCATCGGGATTTGTCAAAGATAAATCGAAATATTTCCCACCACATTCTTTTGAGATTTTTTGAAGACTCTCAACAACTTTTTCAATACCACAAAGTTCACAACTTTTTTGATGAGGTTGTGGATAGAAGTTTAGATAATAAAACTTACACCATTCTTTCCACCTTACATTGTTTGCACATTCTTCTGCGCTAAAGTTACCTTTTAAAGTAAAAACACTGACATTTTTAGATTTACATGCTGTAAGCGCATTGCCAAAACTTTGAGTAAAATTCCCCATTAAATTTCCGTTTGTGCATAAACAAACATCACTCCCACTTGAAAGTTCATCTGTGATTATTATCAATGCAGTTAGATTGAGCTTTTCTGTTAAACATTTGATACCATTTCCCCAATCTTCTTCAGTTTGTTCAAGAAGTTGACAACCACTCAACCAACTGCATGCACCTTCAACACTTGTGCCTCTAAATATTTCACAACCCCAACTTGAACCTCTTCCTTTGAGCGTGTAAATATTCAGTTTAATTTTTTTCTTTAAAGCTATCAAATTTATTTCTTCGATTTTGTCTTTAATTATATTGACTTCATCACTAAGACTTCCAGAAGTATCGAGTATGAAACTTACATTAACCCATCCTCGCGGCACATAAACTACGAATCTCCAATTCTTACCAAAATAGTTCTCAAAAAATTCTGACACAAGTTTAGAAACATTTATCTCACCGTAACCTTTCCCATAGTTAATAGTTAAATCTTCATTATTTATCGCGTCTGAAAGTAAAGAAGCTAATGATTTTTCGGTTCCATAAATCTTGGATGATTGAAAAACTAAAATTGCATCACTTACTCTATTGTAGAGATGTTCTCTGGCTAACAACTCTTTTTGACTTTCGTTAATGTTTACTTGACGAAAATGAACAATCAACAACACAGTGGCTATACCAACTAAAAGGAAAAGAATCTCTAAAATTTCTAGGGTTTGTCCTTTACTTGACAAAAACTTCCCCTCCTAAATTCTCAATTAAAACATTGTATTTTCCTGGGTAAAATTTTTCCATAGTAACTTTACAATATGTTTTTCTACAAACTATTTTATCGGGAAAGATTTGTTGGCAGATGTTATAATCATCTGAAAACAAGATGTAAGAAGTAGAAATCTTTGTTCTCAAGTTAACTTTGGTGTCACAAACCTTGTTTATTAATCCGACAATTTCTTCGAGTTCCCCTTTAACAAATTTTAATTTCAGAACTCCTGGTTGCAAAAATGAAGAGTTTATCCTTATAGAAACTGGAAAAGAAATTTCCAAAGATTTTTTAAGAGCATTTCCTTCAGAAAAATTTTTAGATCCAAATCTCCATGTTTTTCTTTCTTCCCTGAACTCATAAATTCCGGTATTAACTTCGGAAGAAAAATACTCTATAAAAACTTCATAACCATACTCATAGCTTTTAGCACATTTTGGCTCTATGTCTTCATATTCAACCGAGAATTTTTCTATTTTGTTTATATCTAAAACTTTTTGTGTGATATTGGAAGAATAAAACTGCAACTCATTTTTTTCCTCGTATGCTAAGCAAGATGGTGATGTTGTAAGAATTTGAGAAATTGTTGTGGCTTTTTCAAACATCCTTGCCTCAGAATAAAATTCTGCATGAGCCAAGTTTGCTGAAAAGATTTGATTAATGAAAAGGTATATTAGAATCAAAATTGTTATTAAAAAAATACCTTTCATCAAAAAGCTAGATTGAGCTTTCATTTTCTTGCCTATCTCTAAATATTTATTGGAATCGGAGCAATAAAAAAATCAAATAGCTGTTATTGAAACTTTATCTCCCGAAGTTTTGTTCATCAAAACTTCATAATCCCTTCTCGGTGATTTTCCTAAAATCTTGTTGACTGCAACAAAAATATCTTCATGCTCTGGTAAAACTCCTAAGTGAGGCATTTGAATTTCACAATAGAATTGCTTTGGCACTTCTGGACAACATCTTAAAAATTGCTCATCTTTGAATTGTAAGCATACATTTTTTCCTGAGCTTTCTTCTCTATTCTTAATTTTATCTACAACTGTTGGTAAAGGGTTTGTGATATCATCTGTAGCGTAAATCACCCTAACTATCATCGGGAAGCTGTATTTCTTTAATAAAGAGTTCCCAATTTCTTGCATGCAAACCATGTTAACATTGCTACAAAAATCAGAAAATTGTGCTAAACCATCTTGCCTTTGTGAATGATTGATCAAGCTTGAAATTAAATTGTAAGCTATCAACATAGCAATAACAACTATTATTACACCACCCACAACATAAATCCATAATTCTGGCATAAATAGAAATTATTTTCATTAAAGATTAT
>CAZDLC010000034.1:0-6609 GCA_964506615.1 uncultured archaeon | reverse complement strand
AGGAAAAATAGAAGCGAAAGAAGTTATGAAAGTTGTGAAGAAACTTTTAAAGTAACTTTTTGAAATCAAAATTCTATTTCATTAATTTTTTCCCAAGTTATTTCGTCAAGAACAACAATTTTATCTTCACCGATTACATAAAGATAATCCTCTATATAAATTGCTCTTCTTGCTTCAATTTCACTTACAACTTTTTTTAGCTCCAGTTTATCATTATCATAAGAAAAAACATAACCTCCTCGACTTCCAGGTAAGAAGAAAATTTTATGCTTAGAATCGAGTAAGAAGGCGTGATGTGTTCTAAGAATATCTGACCAGCTTTCGCTCAAAGTGTACTTATCTATCTCTCTTGGGTTTTCAGCAGAAGAAACATCAAATAGCGAAACTTTTACTTTTTGTTCATCCATTCCTATACCTAAAATTCTGTTTTCAGCTATAGGATGAAGATAGGAAGAATAGCCTGGTATTTTAAGCTCGCCTCTCATTTTTGGCTCTGAAGGTTGAGACAAATCTAAAACATAAAAAGGATCGACTTGCCTGAAAGTAACTACATAACCTTTGTCTTGAATGAACCTAACAGAATAAATCCTTTCACCCAAGCCTAAATCTTTAATAGAGCCGATTAAGTTTAGGTTGCTGTCCAAAATATAAACATCATTTGCACTCTCGCTACCTAAACCTACTGTGGTTGCGATTCTTAAATAGCCTTGATATTCGTCTAAGGAAAATTGATTTAAGGGTAAGCCAGGCACGCTTCCCAAAGCTTTTATTTCCATATCCAAACCAACTTTGACAATTCCGCTTTTTACTAAATCGCGCATATGTTCTTTCGAATAATTTTGCATTCTATTCCAGAGTTCGTTCTCGAGCTTAGCTCTTTCATCTTTGTCTAAAGAGTTCATGTATTTTGAGAGAATAGATTGTAGCTCTACAAACTTAGCTTCGCTGCTTATATTATAAGAGTTAAGCTTCTCAATTTTTTCCATTACATAAGAAGGAATTAAATCAGAGCATTTTTCCTTCAAGAAGTTTGTGTAAAAGGTGAAGTAATCTAGATATTGGGAATAAGTTATGTAGATCGAGTTTTTCGACATGTAAACAACAGAAGAATAATAACTCCCTACGAAAGATATTGAATTCTCAATTTCACCAGAATTTGGATTTATTACAAAAACATGGTAAGTTGAATCTACTGGTACATAGCTTGTTGGATGGTATATTTTAGAACAACCTATTACTAAAGGTCTTTCGTTTATTGAAAGTGGTATTATCGGGCAAGGATGATAATCGTCTATTTCCTTTGTTGTTACTAAGTAAATTTTGTCATTATAAAGTCTTGAGGTTACTATGCTACCGTTTAGTTTAATTTTCCAAGATTGTGAAGGAGATTCTGGGTTTGAAATGTTATAACTTATAATCTTATCCCAGGAGAAAATAATCAAATTATTCTGATGAAGAAGCAAATCACCGCTTTCATTTATTTTTGACTTTAATTCGAGCTTTTGGGGAGGGAAGGATTTTATTACTTTTGTTTCTCCAAAATATCTTGGTGGAATTCTCCTTATCCAGAAAATTCTATAGCTCTGTGAAGATAGGTAAATGTTCTTTCCATCTGTTTTTACCATATCAGGTTCATCTATCCCAGCAACTTGAACGTTTGTTGTTGAAATTCTTGCTGGCACTTCTCCTTCAAGAGGAATTTCACTAATCTCTGCTGCAGTAAGCCCTCTAAAAAAAGTTGAAATGTAAGTTTCTGACGAAGCTTTTTCTAAGTAATGCTTGAAATCTTCTTCTGAAGAAAATGTTTGAATGCTTGGAATTTCTGACGATGGTTTTTTAAATAAGAAAAAAGCGATAATGGGTAGAGCGATTACTGCAAAAATTATAATCGCTTTAGCAATTTTCATAATTATAATTGTTTTTTGAAATAAAAATTGGTTTTTCCTATTCTTTTAGAAGTTCAATTTTGATTACAACTTAAAGCTTTTCCAGCACAAAAACATGAGGATATAAACCTCCAGATTCTATAACTCTTTCTTCCACAATTTTAAACTTTTTTGTCCTTTTTACAAAAATCCTGAAAGAATCTGCTCTTAAAGTTAAGGCTACAATCCTTCCAGAATCTTTTAAAATTTCATAGGATGAAATTAAAAATTTCTCGTACAGAGATTTTAAATTTTTCCTTTTCATCCTTATTCCATATGGCAAGTCTGTAATTATTTTGTCGATTGAATTTTTGGGAAAAGCTTCTTCAAGTTTTGTTGCATCCAAAACCTTAAAATTTATGAAATTCTCTAGCTTATTAGCCTTAGCATTTTTTATCGCTCCTTCAACAAACTTTTTGTTTATGTCACTTCCAAAAATTTTTATTCTGTTTTTAAACAAGCTTGCTAACTCTAAAAGAATTGTTCCACCCCCGCACATAGGGTCAAGAACTGTTTCATTTTCCTTAACATTTGCCATTCTTATTAAACCATAAGCTATTGTTGACTTTATCGCTGCTGGATGAACAAAAGGGAGCTTAAACCTTTTGTATAAAGATTCTTTTGTTAGTTGGGAAGAAATCAAAACATCTTTTCCAAAAACATCAACTCTCAAGTTAACATCAAAATTTTTAAGATCAACTTTTAGCTTATATTTTTCTTTTATAACTTGGCCAGCAACCTTTTGGATTTCAACAGAAGTGAAGGAATGCAAGCCTATTCTTTGAGAAGTAACCCTAAAACTTTTCTTATTTTTAAAAATTTTTGAAAGGTTTATTTTTTCAAGTTTTAGAGCTATTTCTTCTAGAGCATTTCTATCAAGAGTTGAAATTTGGAAAGAAGAGATTAGTTTTGCTATATGATGAATTGATCTGAAAGAAAAAAGTTTTTTTGAGGATTTTGTTTCGATTAAAACTTTTCCTGGTAAGTTTTTTATCTTGCCCAAGAATTTTGCGTTTTTTATTTTTTCTTTTAGCTCTAGCTTTACTATATCTTCTAAACCAGGATCGCATGTTAATATAAATTTCATCTTAATCACTTCAGGAGCTTATTTCATTTACTTCTTAATAAGGAATTCTTCTCCGGACTTTATTTAAATTAACCATTAGGTATTAATTTTAAAACTCTTAATAATAAATCATGTTCCAAATAGAAAGAGTTAAAACTTTGATTCCCGGTTTTGATGAGTTAGTGAAAGGAGGAATCCCAAAAAGAAATATAGTACTGCTTTCAGGAGGTCCGGGAACAGGGAAAAGTATATTTGCACAGCAATTTATCTTCAATGGCTTAAAACAAGGTGAAAGAGGTGTTCTAGTAACTTTAGAAGAACATCCTGTACAATTGAGGAGAAACATGCTTGCTTTTGGTTGGGATGTAAAAAAGTTTGAAGAAGAAAACAAGTTTGCTATTGTCGATGCTTTCACAGGAGGAGTGGGAGAAACAGCGAAAAAGGAAAAATATGTGGTAAGAAGCACTGATGATATACCTGAGCTATTAGATGTTATAAGACAATCCATTAAAGATATAGGAGCCGAAAGAATTGTAATAGATTCCATTTCAACTCTCTACCTTACAAAACCTGCTCTGGCTAGAGGTGTTTTAATGCAGCTTAAAAGAGTTATTTCAGGTTTGGGTGCAACAGCCATTTTTGTTTCTCAAGTGAGTGTAACTGAGAGAGGATTTGGTGGGCCTGGAGTTGAGCATGCTGTTGATGGAATAATAAGATTAGATTTAGATGAAATTAATGGAGAGCTTGTTAGATCTTTGATAATATGGAAGATGAGAGGCACTGCTCATGATATGCACAGAAGGCCTTTTGAAATAACAGACAAGGGTATAATTGTTGATTCAAAAAAGATTGTGAAGATGAGAGGGGAATTTTCAAAAATTTTGGAGGGATGAATATGGATGAAATACCTCTAAAGCCTGCAGGAAAGGAAGAAATAAGAAAGCTGGAATTATCTTTGATTTTAGGTACTTTATTCAGGCCAGATGTTCTTGAAAGTATAAGAATGGCAAGCGATAAGGTGACTTGGTTAGATTCTTTAATAGTTGCTGCAGGGGCTTTGGCAAGAGAGAGGGCTGGAATGACTACATCTAAAATAGCTGAAGAATTGGGAAGAACAGAACAAACTATAAGAAATCATTTGAATGAGAAAACAGAAGCAGGAAAACTTGTTAAAGCAACTTATAAAAGTTTCTTGAAAGGAGAAAAGTTAGAAGTTCTAATAACTTCAGAGGCAGAAGAAAAGTTGAAAAAAGTGAAACAAAAGCTTGAAGAAATACTCAAGGAAATTTCTTGAATTGGCTTTTCAATTTTTGCATTTTTTAAGTTTAGCTTGGTCACATTTTTTAAAACTTGAGTTGCAGTAAGGATGAACTTTAGGCTCATTATTCAAATTTTTCTTCAGTTTAAGGTCTAGAGTTTCAGAAAGCTCCTGGTTTAGTTCTAAAAAATATAAATAGTTTTTTAGGAAGAAAAATTCATAAGGAAGTTATTGCAATCATAATTTTTGTGCTTAAATGGATTTTTTCAATTCACAAATTTCTTTCTCCTTTTTCCTCAAGAGATCTTTGAGTATGTAGTTCAGGTTGTAATCTTTTGGCACTTTACCTATAACGCGGTTTCCTTTTGGTTCAGCTATGTTAACTATCAATGTTTCTATATCTTTTAAGTACCTAATTTTTTTAATTTCGAAATATAACAAACTTATCCCATTTTCCAGCATGTCTATCTCTTAAGTGCCATCTTATTCTCCCATGGAGATTTTTGGTTAATCCAACATAGTAAAGTTCATCCCCCTTGTAAAGAGCATAGATCCCAGAATATCCTTTCATCAATTCTTTTAATTTTTCTTCAAATATAGGATCTTCGAGAATACTGCTTGGTAATTTTTTAGACATTCCTTTTATTAGAGCACCTTTTGTGCTCTTTTTGTTTTCTTTTTCCCATCAATTAAAATTAATTCCAAAATAAATATCAATTTTTACTACTCTCAAGAGTTCTAAAGTTTAATTTTTCTCCTTTGCTAGGTTTGAAGTATGTTTATAAAAGATTTTAGGAAAGAGGATAAACCTTTAGAAAGACTTGTAGAAAAAGGACCGGAAGCTTTAAGCAACACTGAACTTTTAGCTATAGCTTTATGGAAGCTTAATAATTGTTCTGTTTTTGAAAAAGCGAGCGAAATTTTAAAGAAGCAAAATGTTAAAAGACTTTTTGAATGTTCTGTTGGTGAGTTGGAAAATTTGATTGGAGACAAAATTAAAGCTTGTCAAATTGCTTCATGTTTTGAATTGGCTAAAAGAGCTTTATCTTATGTTGAAGAAAAGCCTTTGATTGAAAGCCCAGAAGATGTTTATAAGATTTTAGGCCCGGAAATGCAAGGGTTAAAGCAAGAAGTGGTTAAAGTTGTTTTGTTGGATTCAAGAAATAGGTTAATTAAAATTGAAACTGTTTCGGTAGGAAGCTTGAATGAAAACTTGGTTCATCCTAGAGATGTTTTTAGAAAAGCTATAGAAAACAATGCTGCTTCTATTATTTTAGTTCATAATCATCATTCAGGAGATGTTGAAGAGAGCGAAGAGGATATAAAAGTTACTAAAAACATAATAAAAGCTGCATACTAGGAATAGAAGTAAAGGATCATATTGTAATATGAGGTAATAGTTTTGTGTTTTTCAAAAGATTACGAATATAATTTTTTCTAAGGAGAATATTAGTGAAATATCACTCAAAAGAAATAAAAATGATACGAAAATACTGGAAAAATAATCTCGACTTAAATTTTGATAAGTTTTTTAATTTTAACTTATCCACATAATCCTTTCAATCCTACATTAATCTGATTTTAACGAAAAAACAGTTATATCACTGTTGCGATGACAAAAATCTTTCAATCCTACATTAGTCTGATTTTAACATTTTGATATTATTGAAATTTTTGATGAAAAGGAAGTCTTTCAATCCTACATTAGTCTGATTTTAACTCACAACTGCAGCAACTGCCACGAAAGCAAGTGGATCTTTCAATCCTACATTAGTCTGATTTTAACTACTGATTGGCAAACAGGAGAACTTTTAGGAAAGTACTTTCAATCCTACATTAGTCTGATTTTAACCGTTCAAGTCTCCAGCCTCTGCTTTCACCGCATTCTCATCTACTTTCAATCCTACATTAGTCTGATTTTAACTAATCTATAAAAAGTGGTAAAAATAACTCTAGGTCTCTAGATCTTTCAATCCTACATTAGTCTGATTTTAACATAAATCTCATGCTTTGGTCCAAGTCAAAACGAAAGATCTTTCAATCCTACATTAGTCTGATTTTAACTGGCTTTTCTGTTTAAGAATATAATTTGGCTTGCAATAGCTTTCAATCCTACATTAGTCTGATTTTAACTTTGGATTTGGATACCACATTCATCACACCTTCCATTCTTTCAATCCTACATTAGTCTGATTTTAACTCAATCAGCTAAAGCAGGATTTAGACACTTTAAACAATCTTTCAATCCTACATTAGTCTGATTTTAACCTAAAATACAAAAAAGACCCTCAGATTGGCGACAAGGTCTTTCAATCCTACATTAGTCTGATTTTAACCCAGCCCGAAAGCCAAAATTTTTT
>CAZDLC010000033.1:0-7350 GCA_964506615.1 uncultured archaeon | reverse complement strand
GCTGCTCCTCATGTTGCTGGGGCAGCAGCAATAATATTAGAATATTTTAACAAAACATTTGGTTTCTTTCCTTCCCCTGCCTTGGTAAAAGCTTTGTTGATAAATGGGGCAGAGGATATGGGATATGGATATCCAAGCTATAAACAAGGTTGGGGAAGATTGAATATCAAGAATTCTATTATTGAGAATGAAACCAGAAAAATCATATTTAAAGAGGAAAATACCAGTATTTCAACAGAAAATTATTCTGCTTTCAAATTTTTTGTTCAAAATAATTCTATGTTAAAAATAACTCTTGTCTGGACTGATTGGCCTGGAGACCCTGGAGCAGAAAAAGCCCTTGTAAATGATTTGGATTTATTTGTTTTAACCCCTTCAGGATATACGAGAAGAGGAAATGATTTTTCCTTTCCTTATGATGATGGGAAAGATGATAGAAATAACGTGGAAAATGTTTTCATAAATAGTTCTGAGATAGAAGAAGGGAATTATACTGTTGTGGTTTATGGATATAATGTTCCTTTTGAACAAAAATTTGCTTTGGTTGTTAGCGGGAATTTAACAGAAGTAGAACTATTGCCAAATGAAGATGTTTTTCCACCAGTAATTTGGGATGTTATACCTGGAAATAACAAAACGTCAATAGGAGAGGTCGAAATAAAAGCAAATGTTACGGATAATTTTAATGTTGACAAAGTTTGGATTGAATATTCAAACGATAAATTAAACTGGAATATTAGTGAAATGAGTTTTGATGAGGAGAGTAAAATTTATAAAGGAATGTTAAATATAACTTCTGAAGGAACTTGGATATACAGAATCTTGGCTAATGATACTTTTGGTAGAATTTCGTCAAGTAAATTTTATTCTTTTTGGACTGAAGAACCAAGAAAAATTTTTGTTGTTCGCTCCACAGGGACAAGTCTATTTTATGTAGAGAAAATGGTGTGGGAAAAATTAAATGACAATTGGTTCAATTACGGACTGGAACCTATAAGAATAAACTATACTTTTTTAACTATGTCCAACATAACTTATGAAAATTTAACTCAATCTGATGCAGATGTACTTTTAATTGCTAATACATTCTGGTGTGAGGAATTTGAAGATTCTGAAATAGAAGCAATAAAAAAGTATGTCAGAGAAGGTCATGGACTTGTAGTTACTGGAAATACATTTTGCACTTCTTCTAATAAGAAGTTAGCTTCTTTATTTGGTATAAATGAAAGTTTAAGTTTTCACCCTTACGATTTTAGTTACGTCAATATAATAGATGAAACCCATCCAATTTTAAGAGATATACCTAAAAAATATTATCCAGAATTTTCTCTTTCATATGCACCTTATGATGGTTGGGGTGAAAATCATTTAACCACAGGAACTTTCATTTCTCTTTCAGCTGATAATGTAAGTGCAATAATCGTTAATAAATATAAGAACCTTAGTTATATAACCTATGCACCAGAGGTTTTGTCAAATAAATTTGACGTACAATTACTTTACAATGTACTTACTTGGAGTAATTATACTCCAGAACAACATGATTTGGAAGTAGAATGGATTAAAATAAATAAGCCTTATGTAAGACCAAACGAAAATTTCACTTTAGAAGCAAAAATTTCAAATTATGGGATTGAAAATGAAACAAATATTAGTGTAATGCTTTTAGTTAATGGAACAAATGTTGAAAATAAAACTATAAACTTAAGCTCAATGGAATCTGTTCAAGTTTATTTCAATTACTCAAATTCTTCAACGGGAATTTTCAATTTATCAGTTTATGTTTTTGGAAATGAGAGCGAAACATTATTGGAAAATAATGTTTTATCAAAATTTATTATGATAACTAATGCCGATGTGATCTTAGTAGATGATGATAGAGCTTCTTACTATGAAACTTATTATGAGCAGGCTTTGAAAGATAATGGAATAGATTATGTTTTATGGGATAGTAGTAAGTTTGGCACACCTCCAAATTCTACTCTTATGGATTTTAATATAACAATTTGGTTTACTGGTAATGATTGGATAACTACATTAACAAGTGACGAAATTTCTTCGATTAAAGATTTCTTAGATAATGGGGGCAACTTATTCATTTCAGGTCAAGATATAGGTTATTATCTTTATTACTCTAATTATCCTTTTTACAGAAATTATTTTCACTCTAAGTATATGAGAGATGATTCAGGTATTTTAAAAATAGAAGGGATGGAGGGAGATGGGATAGGAGATGGCTTAGTTTTTGATATTCATGGTGGAGATGGTGCTAACAATCAAATTTGGCCTGATGAAATTGAGCCTTATGATGAATTTGCAAATCCTATTTTCAAATATTTCCAGAATGGGTATGCTGGAATAAGAGCACAAACTTTAAAATATAACTTAATTTACCTTGCTTTTGGTTTTGAAGGAATAAACAATTCTCAAGATAGAAAAGAAATAATGAATCGTTCTATTAACTTCTTCTATAAATACTTATATGATAAACCACCTATTACTTTTCTTGATTGCCCAAATTATACTTACTATACAAATTCTCAACCAATTTGGCTAAACTTGACTGCTATAGATGATTTTAAGCTTGAAAATGCAACTTTATACGGAAATTTTACCGGAAACTGGCAAAAAAATGAAACTATTTTTATTTCAAACAATACAGAAAATGGAACTGCCTTAAACTTAGCAGAAGGAGTTTATATCTGGAATTACTTGGTTTATGACAATTCTTCATTTTATGATTGGGGCAATAAAAACTGTACTTTAATAGTTGATAGAACTTTGCCAATAATTTCAAGTGTAAGTGCAAGCCCATCCTATACTTATGCTACAATTTCCTGGCAAACTAATGAGCCAACAAATTCAACTTTATACTATGGAACATCCTCGACAAATTTGAATTATCAGTTAAACTCTACTTCTTTTTCAACTACTCATGTTTTTACTATTTACGGGTTAAATTCAAATACAAAATATTATTATAAAGTTTCCTCTTGCGATAGAGCTGGTAATTGTAATTCTTCCCAAATTTATGAATTCAAAACTCTATATCAAGCGTATTGCGGAAATGGAATTTGTGATTCTGGGGAAACCTATTCAAACTGTCCTCAAGATTGTCCATCTTCTACAGGAACTTCTGGAAGTGGTTCTAGCGGAATAATTGAACTTTCAGGAGCATCTTTTGGCCTTTATCTCTTCTTGGAGCCAGAAGAATTGAACATATCAATAGGAGAAACAAAAACTGTAAAGGCTAGAGTAGTTAATCCTCAAAATACCACTTTAAACAACATAACCTTATTAATAGAGAGTAATTGCTGCAACATTACTTTTTCTCCTTCTTCCATAAGCAAGTTAAAGTTTGCAGAAACAAAAGAATTTACAATAACTCTCAAGCCCTTTGAAAATGCTTCTGGAGAATATTATATTAAAGTAAGAGCTTATTCTGCTGAGCTTGCATTTGCTTACAAGTATTTAAAAATCAAAGTTTTTGGCGTGAAAAATATTACTCAAAATATTACTGAAAATGTGACGCAGAATGTAACTGAAAATATTACTGATGAAACAGAAAAGCTTAGAATAAATGCAGAAAATATAATTAATTTGGCAGAAAGGAAAATTAGCGAACTAAAACAAATGAATTTGGATGTAAGAGATTTAGAAGAGCTGCTTGAAAAAGCTAGGGAAGCTTTTGAGAATGGAGATTATAAAAGTGCTATAAGTCTTGCAAATCAAGCCTATTCCTTAGCATTAAGTAAAGTTAAAGAAACAAAAGAAGAAAGTAGAGGAATAGATATAAAAGTTTATGTAGGAGTTGGAGTTGGAGCAGGAACTACTATATTAATTGTGACATATTTAAGATTTATGAGAAAACCAAAAGTTGATGAATGGGAAATGTTAAGGAGGAAATGGGGAAAATCTACTTAACTTTTTCCTCTATCATCTTCTTAACTTCCTCGACACTTTTTCCGAAATATCTTTCAAACTCGCTTGTAGTTCTTAAAAGTTTAGTTCTTCCAAATTTTTCGCTTTTTATTAAGCCTTTTTCTTCCAAAAGTTTTATGTAGCCATAAGCTTTGTTCCCTTGGATTTGAACTATTGTGGATTGTTTTATTGGTTGCTTAACTGCAATTATAGCTAAGCTTCTTAGCATTCCGTTGCTTAAATCAGCAAGAGGAGCTAATCTTGAAACTTTATCTCTATATTCAGGCTTAACCCTGAATTCAAAACCTTCTGGAGTTTCAACAAGTTCTATTCCTCTATCACTCCTTGCAAGCTCCTTTTCAATTTCTTTCATCAAATTCCTAATTTCTTCTGGGCTAATTCCAAAAATTTTTGAAATTCTTTCTAAGCTTAGCGGCTTATCAGAAACAAAAAGGGCAGCTTCTATCAAAGCCTTTTTATTCATATTATTAATTTAGAGTTGGTCTAATTTAACATTTGATTAGCTTTTAGAAAAAACTTACTTCCCAATTTTTTCTTTTATTTTTGAAATGAGCCTTTCTCTTGTATTGTATCGAAGTTTAACTTTAACTTCTGGTTGAAAATCTACTAAATTTTCCTCTATAGTGTTATGGTTATGAGGAAACATTTTCAAAAAAAGATCTGCAAGAAAATCTATGTTAAAATTCTCATTTCCAGAATAAAGAGAATTTATGGATTCAAAATCCCAAGCATTTCCGCAATTAAAGCAAGCATACTTTTCTATTTTTCCAATTCCATAAACTATCCTCAACTTTCTATCCTTACAAATAGGGCATTTATACCTGCTTTCAAAAAGGCTCATATCTTTTAAGTTAAATGCTAAGCTTAAATTTTTTTCTTTAAAAGCACAAATTTTAAAAATGAAAAGAAATTTTGGAGCTATTGTAGCATTTATCCTTTTAACAGAAATTTTTTCTGTGTTTCTAACTTATAATTTTCTCCTTTTAAGAATAGAAGTCCCTTCTTACCAACCTTTTGGGAATTTAACAATCGAACAAGCTAGCATGAATGCTTTAAGCTTGTTGGTTCCTGTAATAATTTTCACTCTAATCTTTATCTTTATCCTTAAATTTTTTGGCCTGAATTTTTTTAGAATTTTTGCAATTTTTGTTTCAGCACTTTTAATTTTCATTTTAAACCCAGTTTTTATATTCGCTATTCTTTCAAACTTCTTACCAGAAATTTTAAGCATACTAATAGCTTATATCTTCACTTTTCTTCTCCTAATCTTTATAATATATTCTGCCATAAAACCCAATTTCTGGCTTTCAAATATAGCAAGCTTTTTTGCCTGCTCCGAGCTTGGATGCTTGTTTTCTTTTATGTTCTCTCCCCCAACACTTTACATAATTCCACTATTTTTCTTAATTTATGATGTATTCGCTGTATTTTTTGGCCCCTTAAAAATTTTAATAAAAGAATTAAAAAAAGGAGCAAAAGTAAAAAAGAAGTTGAAGCCGGAAAAAAAGGGAATAAGCCTGGGAATTTTTATTGCAAATGTTGGGGGTTTTTCTATAGGTTCTGGTGATTTAGTATTTTATTCTCTTTTTGCCTCTTCTGCTTTTTTAATAGGAAACTTACCAGGATTAGTTTCAATGTTTCTCGTTTTAAACTCAGGAATTCTTTTGAATTTAATAATTTTAGTTAAATACAAAAGGGCTATTCCAGGCTTGCCCATTCCAATAGCTCTTGGGTTAATTGTGCTGCTTATCCTTGGTTTAAAATAGCTTTCCAAATAAGCAATTTAATTTTGAAAGAAAAAATTAAAATTGAATGAAACTTAAATTTTTTGGCGGAGTAAACGAAATCGGAGGAAATAAAATTTTTTTAGAGGATGGGGATACAAAATTGTTTTTTGATTTTGGCTTTAGTTTTTCTTCAGCCAGAAAATACTTTTCTGAATTTCTAAGGCCAAGAGTTTGTTCTGGCTTAGAGGATTATTTTGAGTTCGACTTGCTACCAAAAATGGAAGGAATTTATAGAGATGATTTGCTTGCCCATTCGGGAAAAAAGCTAACTGTCGAGCCAGGAATAAACGGAGTTTTCATTTCCCATGCTCATGCTGACCATTCATGGAATATTGCCTTCTTACATAAAGATATGCCAATTTATTGCGGAGAAACTTGTAAGCTTTTTCTTCAAGTTATACAAGAAACAGGAAGAGGAAGTTTTGAAACAGAATTTTTTACCTACAGGCAACGCTTTATTTCAAGAAAAGAAAAACCAGAATTTAAAAGAAATTTTAAAACTTTTAGAACTGGTGATAAAATAAAAATTGATTCTGTAGAAGTTTTACCTATACATGTGGACCATAGCATTCCAGGAGCTTATGGTTTTATAATTTTTTGTTCTGATGCAATTATAGCTTATACTGGCGATTTAAGAATGCACGGCCCGAAAAAACAAATGACCTTAGATTTTATTGAAAAAGCAAGGGAAGTTAGGCCTGATGTACTTATAATTGAAGGAACGAGAATGGACAATACTAAAAGCTTGAGTGAAGAGGAAGTTAAGAAAAAAGTTATTAATTTTATTTCAAAAACTAAAAAGCTTGTAGTGGCAAACTTTTCCTGGAAGGATATAGATAGGCTCAACTCATTTTTCCAAGCTTGCAAGGAAATTGGTAGAACTCTTGCGATAAACACAAAAATTGCTTACTTGCTTGAAATTTTAAAGCAGGATAAAAAACTAGAAATTCCTGACATCAAAGATGAAAATTTATCAATCTACTTTCACAGAGCTGGTTGGGGGCTGATAGATAAAAATGTTAGCAAGGAAGAAAAAGAAAAGGATTATTTAATTTGGGAAAGAAAGTTTTTAGATTATCCTAATACTATTTGCTATAAGGATGTTAAGAAAAATGAAGAAAAATTTGTTTTGTTCTTGGACTACTTTGATTTGAAAGAACTTATAGACCTAAAACCTAGCTTAGGAAGTAGCTACATATATTCTACTTCTGAGCCGCACGATGAAGAACAGGAAATAGATTTTGAAAGAATGTTGAATTGGATTAAACACTTTAAGCTCGATTTTAAGCAGGCTCATGCTTCTGGGCATGCCTCGAAAAAAGAAATAATAGAAATAGCAAGAAACATTAACGCCAAAAAAATAATTCCTGTTCATACTAAAAATTCAAAAGAATTCAAGAAATTGTTCAAGAATGTTTTGATAGTGAGAAGAGGGGAAGAAATCTCAATTTAATTAAGCTCATTAAATTTCTTAGTTGTTCAGGAAAAAAATCAAAATTTATCAGTTTGAAAGAGGAGATTACCAAAAAAACTGTTTGAAATGCCACTCCCAATACTTATATAGAATGCTAGTCAAGCTAAAAATTTTGTAAGTGTGCAATAGGAATTAAGATATCAAAGC
>CAZDLC010000032.1:0-7351 GCA_964506615.1 uncultured archaeon | reverse complement strand
TTATAGAAGTTATTGTTGGAAGGTAAATACTTGGTACTAATTCTTGCTTTTTTGAGTTGGGTATCTTCCAAGTAGAATTAAGTAATAAGGATGCCCCTGCCGGGATTTGAATTCCCGGATGCTAAGCATCTCCCGGGTCGCTGGCTTTCATCTTTTATCAAACCTTTCGAACTCAATCGAAAGGCCAGCATCCTTGGCCGGACTAGACGACAGGGGCTTAAATATAAATTTAAGCTTATAAATTAAAAATTTAAATTCCTAATTCTTTTGAAACAATCTTCCAAATTTCTTCTTGAATTTCATTCATTTCCTTAGAACCATCTATTATAATCCACTTTGCTTCTTTATCAGTTTTTGCAAGTTTTACATAAACTTCTCTTATTTTTTCCAAACTTTCTTTCTCTTTCTCGAGCCTAGAAATTATTTCCTGCTTAGTAAAATCTTCTATGCTAGATTGCATAACCCTTTTCACACTTATTTCCACAGGAACATCTATCAAAAAAACAAAGTCAGGTTTAACAGTATGCTTTTCTATTTCTATTAACCATTCTAAGGGAATTCCTTTAACACTCTGATAAGCAAAATTACTATAGCAATACCTATCTGCCAAGATTATTTTTCCTTCTTCTTTAAATTTTTTTATTCTTTCTTGGTGCCTTGACCTATCTGCTGCAAATAAAAGACTTTGAGTAAAAGGATCTAAATCAGCTTTTTTTGTCAACCTTGCAATTTCACTTTCATAATCAGGAAAAGTTAGAATTACAACATCTTTACCTTTTTGTTTTAACTTTTCTGCTAAAAGTTCTAGATGAGTCCTTTTTCCAGAGCCAGTTATTCCTTCAAATACAATAAACTTGCCTTGCATACCAAAAGGAATTGGAATTCTCAATTTAAAAATTTTATGTTGAGGTATTTTATAAAGCCGAATTAAATTTTTAAAACCGAAAGTTAAAAGAATTTTATGGGAATCTTTGAATATAAAGGAATAAAAATTGAGTGGCTAGGCCATGCCTCCTTCAAAATTTCAAACATGTTAAAAATCTACATAGACCCTTACATTTTGCCAAGCAAAACAGAAAAAGCAGACTTAATTTTTGTAACTCACGAACATTATGACCATTGTGCAGTTGAAAATATCAAAAAAATTGCGAAAGAAGATACAGAGATTATAATAACAGAAGATTGTATAGCAAAGCTAAAAGGTCTAAAAACTTTTCCTGTAGTTCCAGGAAGAAGTTATGAAGTTAAGGGAATAAAATTTGAAACAATTCCTGCATATAATTTGAACAAAACTTTTCATACAAAAGCAAGCAATTGGGTTGGTTATGTGATTGAAATTGAAGGAGTAAGAATTTACCATGCAGGAGATACAGATTTTATTCCAGAAATGAAAGGTCTAAAAAATATAGATATAGCTTTAATGCCGGTTGGAGGAACTTATACTATGAATGCTGAAGAAGCTGCAAATGCCGTTAATTCTTTTAAGCCGAAAATTGCTATACCAATGCATTATGGAGAAATAGTAGGAAGCAAAAAGGATGCAGAAAAATTTAAGGAATTAGTTAAAGAAGCAAAAGTAGCTATTTTGTAAATTTTTAATTTACTTCCTTTTGCTAAACGCTATCCCCCCTATTAAGATTGTGAAGAAAGTAAAAGTTGATATTATGCTTAAACTTAGGTAGAACGGAACGAAAGAAATTTTAATTAAGTTATATCTCATAGCCTCTACACCATAAGTTAATGGATTAAGAAGAGAAACTATTTTAAGCCATAAAGGAGCTTCTTGTAGAGGAAAGAAAGCACCACTCAAGAAGATTAAAGGAAAAATTATAAAGTTCATTATTAAACCAAAACTTTCTATTGTTTCTATTAAGGAAGCAATTATCAAACCAATACTTACTAGTGACAAAGAGATCAGAGCCATTAATCCTATTGAAAGTAGAAAGGAGTAGAAAGTGAGAGGAACTTTAAGGATAAAAGATAGACTTAAAACAATTACTCCTTGAATTAAAGCTAAAGTACAACCACCCAAAGCTTTTCCTATAAAAATAGACGTTCTTGAAATTGGAGCAACCAAAATTTCTTTTAAGAAACCGAATTCCCTATCCCAGATAACAGAAATTCCAGAAGCTATAGAAACTCCAACTAGCGAAACTACTACAATTCCAGGAAACAAAAAAGTTTGATAATTTAGTGAGCCAAGCCTCACGAATGAAAATCCACTTCCCAGTACAAGTAATAAAAGTAAAGGCTGAATAAAAGAACTTGCTATTCTTGATTTATCTCTAGAATATCTTATAATTTCTCTTAACCAAATTGTGTAAATTCCTTCTATCTCGCTCATAAAAATCTTACTCTCCTTTTCATCACTTCTTTTTGTTCACTTGCTTCTTCTCTAATTTCTCTTCCTGTATAGTAGAGAAAAACATCCCCTAGACTTGGTTTTCTTATACTTATAGCTTCAACAACAATCTTATTCCTTCTTGCAAATTCCAAAATTTTTGGTGCAAATCTTTCTGCATTTTTAACAGTAATGCTAATTTTATTTCCTATTAAGTGCACTTTCCTTATTTCCCTAATTTTCCTAATTTCTTTTAAAAATTTTTCTTTACCTTTTACTTCCAAAACTAGAATATCTCCCCCTACCTTATCCTTTAATTTTTCTGGCTTGCCCAAAGCTATTATTTTTCCATAATCCATTATAGCTACTCTATCACATAAGGCATCTGCTTCTTCCATGTAATGAGTTGTTAAAAGTATTGTTATTCTTTCCCTTTCAGCTAACCTTTTAATGTATTCCCAAACATGCTCTCTTGTTTGTGGGTCTAAGCCTAAAGTTGGTTCATCTAAAAATAAAACCTTTGGATAATGGATTAAGCCTCTTGCAATTTCAAGTCTTCTTTTCATGCCGCTAGAATAATTTTTTACAAGCTCATTAGCTCTCTCTTCAAGCTCAACCAATTTCAAAACTTCTTCTATTCTTTTCTTTCTCTCTTCTTTTGGCACTCCATATAATCTTGCGTGCATTTCTAAGTTTTCTCTTGCAGTCAATCTATTATCTAAACTTGGATCCTGAAAGACTATTCCTATAGACCTTCTAACTTCATTTTGCTCTTTTTCGATATCAAAACCATTAACTTTAGCTTTTCCGCTTGTTGGCTTTAATAAAGTACAAAGTATAGAAATAAAGGTTGTTTTTCCTGCTCCGTTTGGACCTAACAAACCAAAAATTTCTCCTTCTCTTACTTTCAAGCTAACATTATTTACAGCTATTAAATCGTTGAACTTTTTTGTTAAACTGAAAGTTTCGATTACATTCATAGTTTATTATTTTAAATTTTTTGTCTTAAAGATATTTACTCATCATTAACATGAATAAGTTGAGAATTTTACCGACTATGCAAAAATTTCTGTTTATTTTTTAATTTTACCATTTTCCGGTTCTTCGTTGTATTTTGTAAAGTGTTGTTAGATATGAGAGAGTAGTTGAAGTAAAATGGGCCCGCGGGGATTTGAACCCCGGACCAACTGGTTAAGAGCCAGCTGCTCTACCATGCTGAGCTACGGGCCCTTCCTCAAATAATTTAATTTCTTTTTTAAAGTTTTTCTTTTTTTGTACGAATTAAGAATTAAAATTAAACTACTTAAATTTCAGCTTAATTGATTGAGAATTTTTATTCTACTTTTTATAAAATCTACTATCTCAAAAGTTTTTCTACCATCTTCTTTCGTAACTCTTTCATGTGTAGTTATCCAAAGATTTTTATCATTCGTAACTATGTTGATTAAATAGTACTTAATTTTTAAGAGACCTGTTTCTGCTTGATGAACTGAAATAGATTTGATATCTTTTATGTTTATTGTCATTTTTTCTTTTTTTATGGCTTTGATACACGCATAAATGAAAATTATAAGCATAATGATGGTTAGAGGTATCCATAAAGGTTTAAAGAAATATCTTGTTAATATAATCAATGGGATAAGAAACGCTACCTGCATCGGATTTAGCCATTTTCTTGTTTGAAAGACAATTTGAGTATCATAAAGAATTAATTTGCCATGGCTAATATGAGGCATATCTTCAAAATTTTCTGGTTTAAAATCAGAAGGAGGATTTTCTATCAAACTGACCTTATGTTCCATAAATATTTTTTTCTATTTTGAAATTTAAGAATGGGCGAGGAGGGATTTGAACCCTCGACCTTCCGGTTATCAGCCGGACGCTCCAACCAGGCTAAGCTACTCGCCCATAACATTTATTGGATTTGTACCAAATTTAAGTTTATAGGAAAATTGGTTAAATTAAATTTAAATAATCCTTTCCTCTTTTTCTAATCATGGAAAAGGTTGGTATAGCTGAACTACCTTTACATTACGGAAAAGCTCCTTATTGGTTAATAATTAGAATGAGAAAACTTGCAGAAAAAATAATTACGCTAATTATTCAAGAATATGGTTATGATGAGCTTTTAAATAGATTAGCTAATCCTTTCTGGTTTCAAGCTTTAAGTTGTGTTTTAGGTTATGATTGGCATTCAAGTGGAACAACTACAGTAACAACTGCTGTGATAAAAGCAATCGCTAAGCCAGAATTGGGATTTGCCCTGGCAGGTGGAAAGGGAAAGTTTTCCTTAAAAACTCCTGAAGAAATAAAAAAATTTTCAGAAGTATTTAATTTATCAACTAGAAAAACAGAAGAGCTAATTTATGCGAGCAGAATGACAGCAAAAGTTGATAATTCCTTAATTCAAGCTGGTTATAATTTATACCATCATGCTTTCTTCTTTACAGAAAAGGGTAAATGGGTAGTAATTCAGCAAGGCATGTGCGTACAAGATCAAACAGCCAGGCGCTACCATTGGATTTCTACCAAGATTAAATCTTTTGTTGAAGAGCCGCATTCTGCAATTTGTTGTGATTTGAAAAAGGAAAATGTTTTGGATATGACCTCTAGAAAAAGCAGAGAAGCAAGGAAAGTTAGTGTCGATTTAATTAAAGAAGGTCCAAACAGAATTAAAAACGATTTATTGTCTATAATACCAAGCTATCAAAAAAATTTGAAAGAATTCTTCCATTTAAAAAATCAGAAGCAATTTAAAGCACTAATTCTTAAAATGCCGAAGAATATTAATTGGGATGCTGTTAAGAAGGCTTATGATATTCAGCCTAAAAATTATGAAGAATTGATTGGAATAAAAGGAATAGGCCCCTCTACTATAAAGGGTTTGGCCCTAGTTTCTGAAATAATTTACGGAGCTCCTCCCTCATGGCGCGATCCTGTAAAGTATTCTTTTGCTTACGGAGGAAAAGATGGCGTTCCCAAGCCAGTAGATAGAAAGGCTATGGACGAATCGATTAAATTTTTAGATGAAATTATAAAGGAAATTCAACTAAACAAAAAGGAAAAATTAGAAGTTTTTAAAAGACTCAATTCTTTAATTAATGAATGAAATAAAGTTTTTTGATGAAAAAACAAAAAAATTTTACAAACTTGTTAAAACAAAAACTTGGCCGACCTTAGAAATTTCTGGAATTCATATGCACAGAATAAAAGGAGTTGACCCTAAGCTTGACTCTATTCTCAAAGTTAAAAGTTTGGGAAGAATTTATGGAAAAATTTTAGATACCTGCACAGGTTTGGGCTATACTGCAATATTGGCTGCAAGGAAAAGGGAAGTAGAGAAAGTTTTTACCATAGAAAAGGATGAAAATGTGATTAAAATTGCTAAGCTTAACCCATTTTCAAAAGAACTTTTTGAAAATCCAAAAATTTGTTTAATAGAGGGAGATGTATTCCAAGAAATAAAAAAATTCCCTGATAAGTTCTTTGACTTTATAATTCATGATCCACCTAGAATTTCATTAGCGCCAGAGCTTTACTCTAAGGAATTTTATTCTCAACTCTTTAGAGTTCTTAAAAATAGTGGAAAAATCTTTCACTATGTTGGTAAAGCTGGTAAAATTCAAGGAAAAAATTACTTAAAGGGGATAATTGAAAGATTAAGAAAAGTAGGGTTTAAAAAAATTAAAAAAGTAGAATATGCTTTAGGTTTGTTAATTCAAAAATAATTGAGCTTAAGAAATGGGCCTGCCGGGATTTGAACCCGGGACCAACGGGTTTCTTCCTGGTATCAAAGCTTTTATCCAAGATAAAAGCTTCAGCCATTATGTCCGCTGCTTTTGGCTTTCATCTACCATGCTGAGCTACAGGCCCTTCTCTTTAATTTTTAAATTTTGCTTATAAAAATTTTGAATTTATTTAATTCTTTCTCTTTGTAAAGTATGAGTTTGCCATCTATACTTTCTTATTTTAGAGCTTTTTCCATAGCCACAAGCAGCGCATACTTTAGTTTTAATGTTATAGCTATGCCTTCCGCATCTTCTGCACCTTATATGAACTACTTTTCTTTTTTTACCCATCGATGGAGTTCCTTTTACCATTTAAAACACCAATTAAAGAGTAAATGAACTTTAAAGTATAAAATATTTGCTAAAAAATTCAAAAATCTAAACTTGTTTAAAAACTTGTAATTTCTCTATATCCTTTGTTCTTATGCTCAGATTAATATACTTACTTGAAAATTTGACATTTCCTTCTTCAACTTCAAAAGGTTTGAAAATTAGTTGCAAAGGAGATTCTGATTTAAATTCTTTTTCAGCAATAAGCTCTGCCAATCTGCTCCCAAATGTTCCAAATTTTGCATAAAGCATTATGCCATAAAGTGGCTCAGACATTCTTTTTTCTATATAATTTGCAACAGGCAAAGGATAAATGGATAAATCCAAATTTTCCTTTGGAAATAGAGCAATTATTTCACCAGGATGAACTGGTAAAAGTGAAAATTTTTTCTTACTTTCAATTATTAGTTCATCTGACCCTAAAGGAATTTTAACAGGTTTAAGTTCAGCATACCCATAAAGTTCTGGTCTAGGGGTATAATCTATACTCCTATTAACATTTATCCCATATTCTTTTAGAAAATCGGCCTTATGGGCATAGCCTAATTCAGAAGCTGGAACAGAATTGTTATCATCAAAATAGAAAGTATCCCCTGCCAATATTGCGAAGGGTCTAAATAATTCATATTGAAGCTTGAAAATTGATTCCTTGCTCATAACACTCCCAATTTTTAATAGTAAGAAATCTTTAAAAGCTTTTGTTAATTCAAGTTAAAAAAGAATGGTAGGATAGGTTAAGATGAGCAAAATCCATTTAGGCTTATGAAAAATTAAATAAAGTATTTAGAGCTGTTAGGAACATAGTGAATTTAACATTATAAAAAAGTTTGAAAAATAGTGCAGGGGGTGGGATTTGAACCCACGAAGGCACTAAGCCACAGGCGCCTCAGGC
>CAZDLC010000031.1:0-7417 GCA_964506615.1 uncultured archaeon | reverse complement strand
CTTCACACCTTTTGTTTTTCTAAAAATTTATAAACTGAAGAATGCAAGCTTCCAGATAAAAGCATTTCAACTGCTTTTTTTGCAATAATTATTTTATCCCACTTTCCTATTATACTTATCGTTTTACCGTAAATTGAAATTTTCGTATCTGTATATCTTTCTATCATCTTTTTGGCTTTTCCCTCACTTCCTATTACCCTTCCTTTCAAAACTTTCATTCTATTTTTTGATTTTCCAGAAAAATCTTTGATGTCTATTATTTCCAAATAATATTCTTCATCCAAAAGCTTTAAGCTATCTTCAAAATCAAACCCTCTTCCAAAAGCCTTCAAAACCTCCTTTACCCTTAAAATTTTTAAAGGATCTTCGCACTCTATTTCAATTTCTTCATTAATTCTTATTTTACATTCTGTCAAGCTCTCCAAATTTTTCAAAAACCTTTCGTTTTTTTTCAACTTTTTCATTCTTTCCTCTGGTATTTTGATAAAATCTATCATATCAATTCCTCAATTATTTCTTCTTCGCTTTTAACTTGTATACCAATCTTTTCAAAGTACAAATTAATATTTTTTAAATCTCTAAGCAAAAATTCTTTTGCTAACGGATGGGAAAATGGCACTGCTTGGCTAAAATCTATCAAGTAAGGTTTTTCAAGAAGTAGAATATTAAAAGCACTTAAGTCAGAATGAACAAGCTTTGCTTTAGCCAGTTTTTTAACTTCTTCTATTATATTTTCATAAATTGTCAAACCAGTTTCTTTATCCAAGCTAACATCTATTAGGCGTGGAGCTGGATTTCCATCCTTTCCTATAAAACTCATAACTAAAACATTTTCAAAAAATGCTATTGGTTCAGGACATGAAACTTTTGCAGAAAAAGCGATTTTTAAATTTTTGAATTCTCTCTTGCACCAAGTATAAACAATGCTTCTCCTACTTTTTTTTATTCCATAAAACCTAGGGTCTGCAACCAAATATTTCCACATATTTTTAAAATCGCAGTATTCTGTCCTATAAACTTTTAAAGCAATCCAATTATCATTTTTGTCCTTGCCAGAAAGTACACAACTTTCTTTTCCTTCCTTAATTAAACTTTCAACAACTTTTACATAACCTTTATTCATCAGCTTTATAATCGCTAATATAGTTCTCCTATCGAAAACCTTTCTCTCAATTTTGAATTTTTCAAAAAATTCCAAACTTTTCACCAAAAAAATAAAAAGTTAGTCCTTAAGAATCAAATCCAAAATTATTCCTGCTATTAAAGTTGTAATTCCTGAAAAGATACTGAAGACAATTGAAAGGTATGGTATTGCTAGATAGCCTGCAATTGGTATATAGCTTAAAACATAACTTACTATTCCCCCTCCTAAACCTCCTGCCAAAAAATATTTCAATAAAGATTTCAAATTCATCTTCCCACTTTTTAAATTTTATTTTTTAGAAAGAAATAGATTTAATATAACCTTTTCTCTTAAGCCAGTTTGCTTGAGTAGGAGTATACCTAAAAATAATATCTCCTCTTTCATCTTTTTGAGCTTCCCATGGTTGAACTAAAACAAGGTCATCAACTCTAATCCAAGTTTTTTTTCTTAATCTTCCTGGAATTCTACACAATCTTACTTTTCCATCATCGCATCTTACCCTCATTTTATCTCCACCTACCATAAGCTCAACTATTCCAAGAACTTCCCCTTCCTTAGGAATTCTAATTCTTGCTATTTCCATCTCTTCCTCGCTTTGTTCAAACTTTTTCTTCCCCATTTAACCACTTATTTTAATTAAAATAGTATCCCTATAAACTTTTTCTCCCCTTTCAAAACCAACGAGCTTTCTAGAGTGCTTTACTTCAGCTTTATATTTTCTCTTCAAAATTTTAGTAATTTCCATGGCAGATTTTTTAGAGCCAATGTAAAAATTCAAACCATTTTTTTCTTTCTCAATTTTTGAAATAAATGCAAGTTCATCAAATTTGTTCAGAATTTCAATTTCCCTTTTAATATTTTCTTCTATTAAAGGTAAAATTTCATCTTTGCATCTTAATTGAACTATTGCTTGATAATAACCTCTTTCCTTCATGTTGCAAATGTTGCAAACAAATTGCTTGATTATTAAGTTTGATGTTAGCTCTTCAACTTTTTTCAAATCCTTAATCTTTGTTTCTATTTTCATTTTAAGCTTATCCTCAGAGATTCTGTAATTTATAGACTCTATTTTTTCCTTTTCTAAAATTTTTGACAAAATGGCTTCAACCAAACTTTCAAGACTTTCTTTTCCAACATCTTTATAAAAAATTTTCCCGCAATTCTTGCATTTCTTAAATAAAAATTTTTTCGGGATTTTTTCTGATAGAGAAAATCTTTCCAAAAAGCAATCTTTACATAAATTTTCATAGAAATTTTCTGTTTCTTTCCCACATTTAGGGCAAAATTTTTTTCTCATATGCTTTCAACTATTTCAACTATTTTTTGGAAACTGAAGAAAGAAAAGAAAAAAACAAGAAGTAAAATTAGAATCAAAATTAGGATAACTATGTTCAGTTTCTTCACAAGTGTAATATAAATTTTTTCATCTATTAAAACTTACTTTTTACTCAAAAGAACTACTCTACTCGCTAAATCTTCGTCCTTTATTTTATAACCAGTATGGAAAGAAAGTTCCTCTGCAAAATTCCTTATATCTTCCATAGAAGGCATAGCTTCTTTCTTTAGCCTTTTCTGGCTTTCACCTACCCACATATACGCTTTAGGTTCTACAAAATCTGGCTCTGCTTTTAAAATTAATTTAGCATATTTTTCTGGTTCTTTTAAGTTTAGTCCTTTAACTAAGGTTAATCTAATAACTTTTCTACAACTAAAACTTTTCATCAACTCTAAGCTTTCATTTAACTTTTTCCAGCCATCAGGAATTAAAGGATTGTGAATTTCAAGATAAGTTTTTTCGTCTGGAGCGCATAAGCTAATGTAAAGTTGGGTTGGCTCTTCTTCTAAGGAAGAAAGCCTATCTGGCCTAGTTCCATTAGTTACTAAAAAAGTTGTCATTTTTCTTTTATGAAATTCTTTTATTAATTCAGAAATTCTTGGATAAAGAGTTGGTTCACCTGCCAAGCTTATTGCTGCGTGAGTCGGTTTTATAGCTTCTTCCCATTTTTTCTTATCAACTTTCTCAAAACCTTTAAAACCTGTTAATAATAACCTTCTTGCTTCTATGCATCCTTCTACAATTTCTTTTGGGTCATCAGGTTTTGGCTCGCCTAAAATAGTAAATTCAAGAGGACGCCAGCAGAATTTGCATTTATGAGTACACCAAATTAAAGCTGGAGTCATTTCTAAGCAGCGATGGGATTTAATTCCATAAAATTTTTCCTTGTAGCAAACTCTTCCTCTCCTTAAACTTTCTTTTGTCCAATGACAAACTTCTACTGCCGAATGATTCCCAACTATTCTATAACCTGCTCTGAAAAATCTTTTCTCAGCATCTTCAGGAATTAAGCTCATAATCCACAACTATAAAGTTTAAAAAATAAAAATTTAATAAAGTAATTTTTGAGGCCCCAGTAGCTCAAAGGTAGAGCACCTGCCTTGTATCTGCTAGTTTGATCGATGATAGAAAGCTAGCAGGGGGTTGAGGGTTCAAATCCCTCCTGGGGCTTGCTTATTTTTTCAATTCTCATCTAGCTTCACTCTTTCCCCAATTTTAAGCTTTTAAATTAGTTTAATACAATAAACTAAAAATTTAAATATTAGTTTAATGAAATAAACTAATATGGACAGAGACATTTTGTTTAGATTTAATCCATGGTGGGAATCTGGGAAGATTAGTGAAGAGTTGGCTAAGCCGTTCAAACGAGATTTATTTTATAAAGTTATAGAATACTTGAGCAAGAGACAAATTATCGAAATAATAGGTTTAAGAAGGGTTGGAAAAACCACTCTTCTATATCAAATAATACAGAAGCTCTTAGAGAGAACTGAAGAGAAAAAAATACTCTATTTCTCTTTTGATGAAAAAGGCGCAAATATAAAGGAAATTATAAAAACTTACGAAGTGGAGGTTTTAAATAAAAAAATAGAAGATGCTGGACAAATTTATATATTTTTTGACGAAATTCAGAAATGTAAAGATTGGGACTCACAGCTTAAAATTTTCTATGATATTTATCCCAAAATTAAATTTTTCATTTCTGGTTCAGCCTCTTTAATGTTGGATAAAAAAGCTAAGGAAAGTTTGGCAGGTAGGGTATACAATTTTATTCTCAAACCGCTAAGCTTTAAAGAATTTTTGGAATTTAAAGGTTTAAAGATAAGTAAGAATTTAAGTTTGCATGAAAGAACATTAGCAACTGAATTTTTTGATTATTTAAAGAAGGGCGGGTTTATAGAATTAACTTTTGAAAATGACTCCAAGGTAAGAGAATATGTTAAAAATAATATCCTTGAGAGAATAATTTACAAAGATATACTCGAAACTTTTGGTATAAAAGATATAGAGCTCCTTAAAACTTTAGTAGAATTGTTTTGTAGAAATTCTGGAATGGTTTTAAATTATGAAAAACTTTCGAGAGATTTAGGCAGAAGTAAACTAGCTGTCATGAATTACATTTACTATTTACAATTTTCAATGTTAATAAAACTAGTAAAAAATTTAAGAAAAAGTTTTTTATCAGCTTCAAGAAAAATGAAAAAAGTTTATGTCACAAACACCTCTTTTATTTATGCATTTGAAGATTTAACTTCGATTGAAAAATTTTTAGAGACTTATGTATGTAACGCTCTTGATCTTGAGTATTACTATAGGAATTCTTTTGAAATCGATTTCTTGAAAAAAAATAAAACGATAAGTGGAATTGAAGTAAAGAGTAGTGTAAATGAAAGAGAAATAGAGAAATTTAGAGAAAATTTAAAAAAATTGGGAATAAAAAAAGGAATTTTAATAACTAAGGATCAAAGGTCTGATTTTAAAAATATAGAGGTTAGACCAGCCTATTTCATTTTATAGAAGATGAGAAAATTGGGTTTTTAAAATTAAAGTTTTTTAATAAAATTATGATAAAGGCAGTTAGTTTTGACCTTGACGGAACTTTAGTTTATCACAAAAAAGAGTATATTTTGGAAGTTGTAGGAAAAACACTTTTAGAGTTAGGCTTTCAGCCTGATGAAAAATTTTCATATGAATTTTGGTATGGAAGTAATAGAAGTAAAATTATCCAAGAAAAGCTTGGAATAGAGCCGATGCGATTCTGGAAAATTTTCTGGGAATATGATAAGCCTGAAATGAGAATTAAAAATACTGAAGTTTATGAGGATGTTTTAGCGCTTAAGTCAATTTATGATAGGGGTATAAAGCTAGGTATTGTAACAGGAGCACTTTCAAATGTTGCTAAATTAGAAATTTCTAAAATTAATGAAAAAGTTAAAGGAATTAAATTTGATTCAGTTATTACGAATAAGCCTGGGATGAAACCAAAACCATATCCAGACCCATTACTTGAAAGTTTGAAAGAACTTGGGGTAGAAAAAGAAGAATTAATTTATGTTGGAAATGGTATGGAAGATGTTGAAGCGGCAAAAAAAGCTGGAATTTTTCCTGTTATTGTATTAAGGGAAGAAAATAAATGGATGAATTTCGACATTTCTGTTAAACTTATTAATTCTTTGTATGAGTTAGAAAAAATGCTCTAAGAATAGTAAAAATTTTCCTATTTCTTAAATAAAATTCATAAAAATATTGTGCGCTACCCGGAAATTGATTTCGCAAGGGGAATAGCTGTTTTACTCATGATAATTTACCATTTTATTTTTGACATCTATTTTCCAGATTATTCAAAAATTTACTTCTTTGCTTTTCCAATAGCATCTTCCTTTATTCTGATTTCAGGAATTTGTTTGTACATAAGCTATTCAACAAGAAAAAGCTTTTACAGATTTATTAAAAGAGGGATTAAGCTCTTTTCCTTTTCTTTAATTATTACGATATTAACGTTTCTTCTCCTTAAAAAAGGCTTCATAATTTTTGGAATACTCCATTTTTTCGCACTAACTTCTTTTCTAATTTTTCCCTTTTTGAAATACATGGAAAATAAATTTTTTTATTTTCTCTTTGGAATTTTTTCAATAGTTCTTGGAATTTTTCTCGCTAACTTTAAATCAGATTCTTACTATTTTATTTGGCTTGGCATAACTCCAAAAAACTTTTTCACTTTTGACTATTTTCCTTTATTTCCTTGGTTTGGTTTTATGCTACTAGGAGTTTTTTTAGGAAAAATTTTTTATCCAAATGGGAAAAGATGTTTTAACATTAACTTACCAAATTCAAAAATTGTAAGAGCATTTTCTTTTTTAGGCAGGCATTCCTTATTAATTTATTTTCTTCACCAACCTCTTCTAATTTTAATTTTGAGTCTTTTAAATCTAACAAAATTAACTTTTCTTTTTAGGTAGAAAAAATTATTAAAGCGTATTACTTATAATTTACCAAGGGGTCGTCGTCTAACCTGGTCAGGACGCGAGGCTCCAGAGGTACTTTGATGGAGCTTTGAAAATGATGAAAGGAAGGTACCTCGTAATGAGGGTTCAAATCCCTCCGACCCCATTCTAAACTCTAAATCCATATTTTCCTAATAACGGTAAGAAAATCACGCTTCCTAAATTTTCCTTTTTGATTTTCTTATTTTTCTTTATTTTTATTAGTTCTTGATTTCCTGATATACTTCCAACAGGAGCTATTAAAATTCCACCAGGCTTTAATTGTTCTATCAAAGGTTTTGGAATTTCTGGGCAGGCTGCGCTAACCAAAATTTTATCAAATTGAACATTTTCCAAACCTTTTGAGCCATCACCTAAAATTAATTTTATATCTTTATATCCTGCTCTCCTTAAATTTCTCTTCCCAAACTTAAAAGTTTCAGGATTTATTTCTATTCCAAAAATTTCTCCTTTACCAATCACTTCTTTTATATAAGCTAATAAAATTCCTGAACCAAAACCTACTTCTAAAACTCTATCGTTTTCTTTAAGTTCCAAGGCATGTAAATAAATGCAATGCATATGAGGGGCAGAAATAGTTGCATTTCCTGGAATTGGTAAAGGAGTATCAACATAAGCGTCTTCCTTATACTCAGGTAAAACAAAAAGTTCTCTCTTAACTTTAAGCATCGCCTTTTCTATTCTTTCATCTTTCAAATATCCAGATTTTTTTAAATTCTCAACCATTTCCTTTCTTTTTTCCTCAAAATAGTTCATCTATTTCCCTAATGGGTTTTTGAGTTAAATAACTTTTTAAAGCAGAAGAAAAAACTTCTGAAACATCTATTTTGCTAAATTTTGTTTGGATAGAATTTGTACAAACTACTTTGCACTTTATTTTTTCAGGAAGATTTTCAGAAAGATTTTCAGAAAGATTTAGATACCATCCAACTT
>CAZDLC010000030.1:5054-7863 GCA_964506615.1 uncultured archaeon | reverse complement strand
TTTGATTACAACATTTTCCTGGCTCACTACATTCGCTAATCCAATTATTTTCCTCACAAATATCTTTACACCATTTCGTGCAGTTTTTTGTTATAGGATCCCTTTCCAAGCACATTGCAACTTCATCTGGCGTATTATTAGCATCTAGCCATTCATGATTGCAACCCTTAGTACAAATTGCAAGCATGCAAGCATAATACCTAACAAGCTTCTCCCTTTCAGGAAAAGAAATTTTAGGATAGAGTAAAAATCCTTTGATTACAAAAATAAGAAAAGCTATTAGTGTAAGAATCCCGAGGAAAATTAAAATAATTTTTCTTGTTGCTACCATGATTTCACGGGAAATAAGTTTTTAGCCAGTCAAAAAATGCCTTTGTTATACTTTCGTAATTCGAGTAAAAGTAAATCAAAATTAAAGCTAGCCCTAATATGAGCAAAACAACTTCAACTATAAACTTAACAGTTACCATTCAACATCCCACAATCCATCTAACTGCACTTGGAATCATCCCGCAAAGTGCTTCCCTAAATCTAGCCTCAAGCTTAGACCAGCCTTGCTGTATTTGTTCTCCTGTTTTTGAAAGGAATATGTAAAAAAGGACTAGCGCAATTATTCCTACTATTATAACTAGAATTGCTGCCATTAAGTGGCCACTTATTCCCTTTTCCATATTTAGTATTTGTTTTTACAAAAATTTAATGCGGCACTCCTTGAATTACTCTTATCACAAATTCCAAGCTATTTATTATTGTTGGGATTAAGTTGTGAAAAAGTATTAAGTAAGAAATGAACAAAACTATTATTACGCATATCAAAACTATTATTACTAGCTTTGCGTAAGATATTGTGCCTTTCATGTTAAAGCAACCTGTTCTATTAAACCTGCAAAAGTAAAGTAGATTAAGAGTAAGCAGAAAGTAAATATTCCCAAGCTTATTAATATGGATTGAGCTATTGTTTTATATCTTTCAAGTTTATCTTCTCCATTTTCCAAAGTTGAAATAAAGTAAGCGAGCATTATAGTAACTTCTAGCATGTAAATACCAACACAAACTAAAAATGCTTCTGCAGGTATTATATTTTTAATATCTGTTGCAAACATTAAGTTTTCTGGAGCAAATTCAGGTCTTTCTGACAAACCAGTTATGTTTGTAAGCAGAGATGCAATTTGGAACAAGACCATTACCATCAAAGTTGCTAAGCCAACAACAGCTCCGCTTGAAATAGGAACAAGCAAGTTCATCATTATTTTCATATCAGATACATTTTCATCCAAAACTTCTTTTATATGTTCTTCAACAAAGTGAAGAGATTTTAAGTAGGAAGAAATTGAAAGAATTGTTTTTGCAGTTCCTGCAACACCCTTTTCTATTGTATCTGAAATTACGCTCATTATAGATTTGATTAAGCGCGAAGGATATTTTCTAATACTTCCGTATTTTTCATGGAAAAGAGCTTTTTTAAGCGTAAAACCAAATTTTTTTATGTTTAAGAGAGTGTCTTCAACTAAACCAGAAATTTTTAACGCTCTTATTCTATTTCTTATCCTTTCCAATCCAGCTTCTAAAGGTATGCCAGTTCCTAATATATAGCCAAGCTGGAAAAGGACTTCGTCAAATTCTATTTCGATTTGCTTAATTTCGTTTTTTATTTGAATATTTTCAAAAAACTGGAAAAATGAGTAAACTAATATAGAGCAGCAAATGCCAGCTAAAACTATTAGGCCGCCAAAAATTTTGAAAATAGAAACAGCTCCTGATGGTATGGAAGTTAAATAAACCCCGCAAGCTATTATTAAAGATCCTATTAAAATTGAAATAAGCAAAACTGGTATTTTAACTTCTTTTCCAAAAATTTTTAAAATTAAAACATCTGTTCTCTTTGCCTTAGGATGTTCTGAAATATCTACTACACCAAAAGTAATAGGCCTTGACCTTAATGTTTGGTACATTATGTAAAAAACAATCGCTGGCAAGAGAAAATCGTAAAATAGAAACAAAAGCCAGGGCTGAATAATATCTGGCAGAAATATTACCATTATAGGGAAAAGTATTATAACTAAAACTGGTAGAGTAATTCCAAGCGTTGTTATTATCATCAAAGGATTTCTTAATTGTCTAGAATAGCGCATCATCCTTTCCATATTTCTTTTAAGCATAACATCAATTGCCTCATCTAACATTCTTTCCCTTTTTTCTTGGGATTGGTAAACAGAGCTTCTTATGAGCTCGATTGCCTCATAAAATTCTAAATTTTCAACTTTCCACTCAGAAGCAAACTTTTCTAAGACTTCGTCTGCATTCCTATATTTTCCAACCTTGAGATGCCATGCCATTTTCTTTAGCTTTTTTCCAACAATGCCGTGAGTATTTTCAGCAGCAAAAAGCAAAGCGCTTTCTAAGCTTGGTGTAAGTCTTAGAGAAACAACTAAGTATAAAACTGTTTGGATTAGCTCGCTGGTTGCTCTTATCCTTAAGCTCTTTACCTCAAGGCTTGGGTAAAAAATTAGGTAAATTCCAAATCCAAAAAATCCAGCTATTAATAAAATTCCTACTGAAGTTAAATTGATTAAAGAAAAGAGAAAGGCAAGCGGAATTGAAAGAAGAGTTAAAGTTATTGCAGCAGAAAAAATTCTTCCGGGAGTTGTTTTTATATCGCAGAACTCTAACTTTTCCTGAATTTCTTTTTTGTATTTTTCGCTCAAAGGGAATTCAAATTTTCCAAAAAAATTGCAAATTTTTTCATAGGCTAAACTTCTTTTTTCTTCTCCAAGAAATTTTTCATGCTGCATTAATTAAAATTTAATTT
>CAZDLC010000030.1:0-4954 GCA_964506615.1 uncultured archaeon | reverse complement strand
ATTTTTCCATAACTCAAAAGGATTATACCAACAATTAAAATCCCAAGGAAAATTATTACGAGAAAAGTTATCATCGTTCTTTTTGCCATAATTAATTTTTCTCTTTTTCAAAATTAAGCTTTCAAATATTTTTTAAACCATTCCAACCATTTTTCGTATATTAGCTTAGAATCCAAGCTTCCAACTTCTTGCTTTACTTGTTCTGAAATTAAGTGGAACATTTCATTAGAATCAGAAACTGCCTTAGCTTCTAGTATATCAAAATTTTTAAGTTTTCTTGCAAATTCAACCATAGTTTCTTTAATCTTAGCTCTTAACAAAATATTATCCCAGACAGCATCCCAGTTTGCATGCCATTCCCTAACTTTTTTTGCAATTTCATTTAAAACAAAAGATTCGCCTTCTATTAAAACATCAGTAGGCTTAAGCCTATCTTCTTTTGCAGAATATTGCATCAAAGTTGTAAAGCCATCTTCTTCCAAAGGATCTTTTTTCCAATGTTTTTTAACTTCTACTAATTCAGTAATCCTTCTAAATCTATGCAATCCATCAGCAGATTTCAAATTCGAGCAGAGAACTATTAAGTCAGTAGCTTTAAAGCTAGTTGGTGGCACGCCCAAATCATGAACTACTCTATCAAAAACTCCGTAAGCAGATTCTCCATGAATAGTACCTGCAACTAAGTTTGCTAAGGCTCCGATTCTCATAGCTTCATATAAAGCTAAAGCTTCTGTACTCCTTACTTCTCCAACTATTAAAACAGAATCTCCTAAGCGTAAAGCAGTTCTTAAAGCTTCTTCTGCCGGCAATTCGGTTTCAACTCTTGTAATTACAGAGCGCGATTTAAGTCTTTCTATGTTAAAGCCTAAATCTCTAATTTGAGTAACTGGAATTTCTAAGGTATTATGAGCTATTATATTTTCGCAGACAAAATTTTCGTTTTCAGGAACAGAAAAATCATAAACGTATTCTTCGCTTTCGTAAAATTTTATGCTTTTAACTTCATCCCAAAATACATCAGAATTTACCAGATTTTTTAAAATTTTGAGTTCTTCGCTTCCGTCAAATTTTAAGTTTTTAATAAGAGAATTGAGCTTTTCTCTTTCAAAATTATAGGCATAATTCAAATTGTTAAATTCAGTAAAAATTTTTGAAAACTTTTCTTTAAGCTCAACAGAAAGCGGAATGATATCGCTAATATCATGCATAACTTTTCCACACATTTTCCTTAATCTTTCCATTCTATCTTTTTGCAAAAATCCAATTTCTTTATAGAATTTCTTGAGCATTTTACTTGAGCTTATTCTGCAGCTATAAGTTTTATTTCTATTGCTAATTGTTGAAATTATGCCAAAAGTTAAGAGCAAAGTTTGAACATCTTTTAGCAAATTTCTAGAAGTTGAGTTTATTAAAATTTCATTCTTATTCAAAAAGCTATTTCCGCTAAAAATACCTTTTAGCAACCAAGAAATTTGCTCTTTTGAAAGTTTGAAAATCCAATCAGGAATCCTTTTAGTAGAATTGCTTTTAAGTTCTAAAATTTCACACATAATCCTTTTTAACAATTTCGAGTTAAGTATTAAGGAAAAACCATTCGAAAGTATTTTTATCCCAAACCTCTTTGCTATTTTCTTAACAATTTTTTTCGTATCTTCATCTATGCCAGAAAATACTATGCTATTTTCATTATAAAATCCATTAGCTAACCATAAACCAACAAAACAAAGAAAATGTTCATCAAACTTTATTTTTGCAGGTATTAAGTTTGAATTGCCCAAAACTTTTATTTTGAGCTTGCCCTTAACTTTAACATTTTTAATCAATTCTTTAAAAACTTCTGCTGGAATTATGCCTCTTCTTTTCCAGTTTTGAATTCCTTTCTTAGAATAACCAAGCTTCTTACCTATTTCTTCTATAAATTTCCAATTTTTTTCTATGTTTTTTCTTCCGCAAAAAATCATTGCTTTGCCAAGTTTTTCTAATTTATTTAAAAGATTGATTGATTTTAAACTTGAAGATGAAATAGGCAAAACCCTTGGAACAGCTAAGTAGCTGCCAACTTTAAGCTCTTTTGTTTTAATCGGCACTATTTTTCCATCACTTCCTAAAGTAAAAAGGGAATGGTCTGAAGTTACCTTTATTCTTCTTCCTGTTCTAGTTTCTATTTCAAAAATTTCCTTCTTAACTTTATGGCGATAAAAGGAAGAAACTTTACAAATTTCAATTTTTCCTTCTTTACTTAAAGAAAAAACTTCTATATTTTCTGGGTTGGAGTTTAAAATTTCCCTTCCATTAATTTTTTCGCATCCATATTTTTCAATCAAGCTATCTATTAGCTCGCCAACTTTTCTCCTTTCAAAAACTCCATTTCTTCTAATTAAAATCTCTGTATCAGCTGTAACACTATCTTCCAAAACAATTATCCTGAACTTTCTCATAATTTCCAAGATCATGCTTGATAAAAAGCTTGTTTTTCCTGATCCTCTTCCGCCAGCAACTAAAACGCTTCTTCCGCCATCTATTATAAAACTCATCAAACCTGCAAACAAAGGATCGAACATTTTCAAGTTCATGAATAAGGGAAAAGTCCATGGTTTTTCCCTGTGCCTTCTTATTGCAAAGGCCAAGCCTTCAGGGCTTAAACCTCTTGTTATAGCGCAAATTCTTGCCCTTCCTCCGGGAATTAAAAGCTCTGTATCCAAAACAGGATTTGCTTCATCCAAAGGCCTTCCAGAATATATTCTAAAGCGGGTTGCCCAAGCTTCTGCATCTTCCAAAGTAGGAATTAAATTTGTTTCACATTCTTCAAAATCAGAATGCTGAATGAAAATTGGTGTGGAGCCTATCGGAGAATTTATGTAAATATCTTGGATTTTTTCATCAGAGAGCAAAATTTCCAAAATTCCAAAACCTGTTGTATATCTAGTTAGAATTGAAGCTAATTCATTTACTTCGCTTTCCTTAAGAAAAACTTTCATCCTAGCAGCCAAATCTTTAATTACGCTTTTTCCTAACAAAAAATATGCTTCCATTGCCTTTTCCATTTCCTTAAATTCTTCGCTCGGCCTTCTTTCGCTTAAATAAGCTATCGCTTTTTCTAAGAGCTCGTGCTTAGCTTCGCTTAAACTAAATTCTGGAGGATTAACTAAGTAATAAAACCTTACTCTTCCTGGAATTCTGTATATTTCAACTTGAATATTTCCTGGAATTTTATATCTTTCAACGCAATAGCCTTCTTTTGGAGGAAAAAGGTTAAATCTTGTAAACATAAAAACTGGCTTAATAATTGGCTTGAAAAATTCCTTGTAAATTTTTCTATCAGGTTTTAACTTAATTAAGTGTAAGGAATTTTTAATTAGGGAGCAGGCTTCCAAACTTCTTTTCAAATATTCAAGGTTTGTTAAAAACGATATGAAGTACTTTTTGCAATTTGGCTCAAGCTTTTGAATTAAAAATTTCGTTCTTTTAATCATCCTATTAATTTTTATCCATGCGCCTACAGGATCTTTCCTTAAAACTTCTCTAACGATAAAAAAGAGTTCTTTTATTCTCTCAGGATAATATTTATTACATTCTTCAGGCCCAACTTCAATTTTTTCCAAAAACCTTTCCTCTTCTAATTTATTTAAAAGTTCTGCTATTTCCCTCAAAAGCTTTACTTGTTCAAAATCATATTCAATTTCTCTTTTTTCAACAAGAACAATTTTTTCAGCATTTTTTACTTCCTTTAGCAAATCTATTACAACAGCCATGCATGCATCAGAATTTTCTATACTCGGCTCTATAATCCAATTCCTGCAATTTATTCTTAAAGTTCCGTTTCTAAGTTCATACTCAACCAAGAAAACACCTATTTAAATTTTTCTTATTTGAAAACAAATTCTTTATTAATGGCAGAGCAAGATTTTTCTCAAATGATTTCTGAAACTGTGAGAAGGCTTAATGAGAATACTAGAAGAATAAGAGTTTTGGAGCAAAGTTTTGAAAGGATGGAAGATAGAATTTCTAAGGTTGAGGAAAGCGTTTTATCAAAGCTAAGTGATTTGAAGCTGGAGTTTGATAAGATTAGTATAAAGATGAATTCTGTTCTTGAAAAAATTAAGTTTGTTGAAGAGGAAATTGCTAAAATTAATAAAGAATTGGAAAAAAAAGCGAGTAAAGCAGAGCTTAAGGAATTTGAGAATTTTATAGATTTGATAAATCCAATAACTTCAAAATTTGTTACTTTGGACCAAGTAGAAAGAATTGTTGAAGAAAAAATTCCAAAGAAAGCTAAGGTTCAATAACCTTTTTAATAATTTAAAAGCAGAAATAATATTTAGAGAAGATGATTCTTTTTAAGAAAAAAAAGCCTGAAGAAATAAAGGGAAAGGGGTATATTCCTGTTGAAAGGGTAAGGGATTTAAGCTCAAAGGGATTTTCTGAAATTGAAATGATAGATGTTTTAAGGAAAGAAGGGTTTTCTCCAGAGGAAATAGATAAGGCTTTGACAGAAGCTTTAAAGGAAAGTGTTGAAGTTAAAGAAGAAACTCCTTCTTTTCCTGCAGAAGAAAAAAAGGAAGTGCCTGAATTGCCAGAAACTTCTTTACCTGAAGAATATTATCAGGGATATGCAACTGAAGAATATTTGGATTACTTGGTTTCTGAAAAAATGGCAAGCGTGAATGAAAAGATAAATGAGTTTAACTTGAAATTCCAGGAATTGGAGAATAAAATAGCTTCGATACATGCTCAAATAAATGAAGTAATAAAACTTAGGGCAGAGGGGCAAGAAAGTATAATAAGCAAAATAGATAGCTTTAAGGAAAGCATAAGCGAAATTGAATCTAGGCTTGGAAGTTTGGAAAAGGCTTTTAAGGAAACTTTGCCTGCTTTAATAGAATCTGTAAGGGCTTTGAGCGATTTGGTTCAAAGACTTAAAAGAGAAGCTTGATTTAGCAGATTTTAATTTTTT
>CAZDLC010000029.1:0-7918 GCA_964506615.1 uncultured archaeon | reverse complement strand
ATAACATCTCCAGTTTCCACGCCTTGCTGAATTAATTGGATTGCAAAACTTTGATCCATAGTTAATTTTTTACTTTCATCTTTTGTCGCGATTTTAATAGTTGCTCCTATTGGAATTTGTTGGTATGGATTGTAAGGATGCTGAGCTTTTTCTATACTTATCTCTTTCACTTCACCTTCATAAATTTTTCTTATCTCGTGAATTCTTGCTCCTATAGCTTTTCTTAAAGTTTGGGTTAAAAACTCTGTTTTTTTCATTTCTGTAGAGAAAATTTCGCTTGCAGCCAAAGGAACAAAAGGAACGTCATGCCCTAATTCTTTTGCTATAGCCATCGCAATTGCTGTGTTGTGAACTATAATACCGCCAAAACCTGCTATAAAAGTATGGTTATCTTCTACACACAAGTCAAAAACATAATTTTCTTCTGTTTTACTAACTTCTATCTTTTTAATCTTGTCCCAGAAAATATCAGAGTTGGCTAAGTTGAATAAAGCACCGTTTAATTCGTGTTTACTTATTATTTCTTGTAGCTTCTTCCTTGTAATTCTTTTGTAATTGTTCTCGTACATGTACCCTTTTTTTGAAAGATAAAACTTTTCTTTTGTTAAATTTCTCTTCTTTCTAGCTTTAGAGAGAAGTAATCCAATATTTGGAATTATGTCTACGTTTGTATTTGCTTTTTTGTCACAAAGTTCTTGAAGCTTTTCTGCCTTTTTCTCTGTTAGAAATCCTATTTTTTCTTTAAAAATTCTCAAAAACTCGTTGCCAGAAATTATTATTCGGAAGTAATTCTTTCCATTAATATTTTTAACTCTAATTCTACTAACGATTCCAAATCTTAATAAAAGATATGAAAGTTTTGTTGCTATTTTTTCACTTGAGGTTGAAATTTCAATTCCTTCTTTGTTCAAGCTTCCTTCGCCATCTGCAAAAGCTCTTAAGAATTTACTTACTACTTTTTCACACCCTCTCATTATAAAATCAGGTATATCTTTGTCTCTAGATTTTTTACCTGTCTCGTATCCTATGGATTCTAAAAATTTACCAAGGTATTGAGATGCTACTCTTACTGTTTTTACTCCATTTTTTGTTTCGAATTCTTTCCCTTTTATTTTGAAAATTTTCCACACTAATTCTTTAAACCTTTTAATCAGTTTCTCGTTCTTATTAGAAAATCTTACATAATAACTGTTTGTTTTCTTGTTCCAGTATTCGTCACATTCTGAGATAAGATAACCAAAGAACTCTGCAAGCTCTGGAGTTAGGTTTGTAGGAGTTTCTATCGGGAAAGTTCTTGTGTATTTTATGGACTTACCGGCTGCGAATGGCCTTTTTAATTTGGTAAATTGAAGATAATATGGAAGATCGTTACTTATCCATTTTTTAACAGTTTCACGAGGTATGCCTAAATTTTGGGCTATTGAGCTTATTGAAAATCCTCCATCATTCAGAAAATTAGCATATTCTATTAGTCCTATTCTAGATTCAACAGCATCAACAAATTTTGTTACTGTTTCTTGTGTTAAAGGATCTATCTCTAAGGAATTTTTAGGTAAAGTAATTATTCTTCTTGGTATTGCAACATAATCTCCTTCAATTAACTCTTTTGCCTTTACAAATTTCAGTCCATTTCTTATTACAAGTAAAGGATGTTCTCCCGTAACTTTTATTCTTCTTCCGGAAGCTGTTAAAATCGTGAAAAGAGGTTCTTTAATTTTTTGCTTGTACAGATATTTCACTGGCTTTATTTCACATTTTAAATTTTTTGGATTAATAGAAGGAAGCTTTAATTCTCCATTACACTCTATGATTGTTTCTTCTTCTGTTTCTTTTATAATTTTCCCTTTTTCCTTATTTTCTTCGTATATTTTTTCTATTTCTTTTACTGTGCCGTCTGCTAGGAGAACTGGCGTATCTCCACTCACGCACTTTCCTGTTCCAGGAGGACCAGCTAATAAAACTGCTCTTCCTGCAAATTTTCCTTCTTTAATTAATCTAACAACTAAGCCTGCAGCCTCTCTAGCTTCTATTTGGCCAACCATACCTTGAGCTACAGGCTTAGCTTTTAAACCATCTAAACCTAAACCTTGAATGTGAGAGTGCGCTGCTATTCTTTCCCACTCGCGAAGAGACTCAGGAATTTCGGCTATTTCAGCCAAAATTCCTCACCTCTCAACTTCTATATTTAGAACTCCGTTCTTAAATTCTTTTTTTACAATATATGCGTTAGGTGAAATTGGAATCAGTTTAAAGTAAGCTTTATCTCCTGCAAAAGCTTTAACCTCGATGCTTTGCTCAAGCTTTTTAACTTCAATATCTTCTTCCTTTACATCAGGAAGCTTTATTTTTATTATTTGCTTATTTCCTATTTTTTCTATTTTTGCTTCAGGTTCTTCTGTAACTTTTGGCACTCTAACTTTTTTCTTTCTATACTCTTCTGTAACTTCTTCTACTTCCTCTACAGCTGGTTTAATTCCAAGTCTCCTTTTGATCTCGGGCTCCAATTTTTTATAATCTCCGCTTGTTTTTACTTCAATTTTTGGTTCTCTTCCACTTACTGAATGGATTGTAATGCTTATCCCTCCACCTTTGATTTCTGGCTTGAACTTAATTCTTGGAAATTCAAACCCAAACATTTTGTCTATTCTTTCAAACTCTTTATCTATATCTTCGAATATGTCAAAAACCCTAAATCCCCTTTCTTTTTCTTCTAGCCTTTCTCCACAAATCGGGCAAAATTCCCACTCATCCTTAACTTTTTCTCCACAGTTTGGGCATCTTTTTCTTTCAAACATTTTGCTCACTTCTTTATGAGTTCTTTAAGCATATTTATATTATTTTCTAAGCAAGTTTTTCTTCTCTCATCTACAGGAATCCCTAGCTTTTTTGCATAAAGTTTATTTATTCCTACAGCCTTAAGTTCAGCTAAACTAAATCCTTTTCCTTCCCTTTTCCTTCCTCTATGTATAACTACTGGCCTTAGCATAAAATTCTTTTAAATTTTAAAAATTTAATTCTCTTTTGCTATTCTATTTTAATTTCTTTTCCTTTCTTTTCTTTTTTAGGCATTCTTATTATTAAAACTCCTTTGTCCATTTCTGCCTTTGTCTTTTCGTAATCAACTGGTGCAGGCAAAGTTAAAAATCTCTTTAGAGTGCCAAACTTTCTTTCTGCTATGAAGAATTTTTCCCCTTCTTCAATTCTTTTTTCTTTATGCTGAGCTTCTATTTCTAGTGTATTTTCTGTAGCTCTTATGCTTACTTCATCTTTTTCAAATCCTGGCAAATCTGCTCTTACTATTATTTCATCTTTTGTTTCACTTATGTCGACTGGAAAACTTTCAAATTTCTCTAAAGGTTCTAGCAATTCCTCGCTTATAGGTTCCCACATTCTTCTCATTAGCCTATGAATTCTTCTGTGCAACCTTTCTATTTCGTCAAAAGGGTCCCATATCATTTTTTCACCTTTTAGAGTTTAAATAATCTAAAAATTTTTTGCTCAAACTAATTTATAAATTTTTCTAAAACCTCTCAAGTATAATCTAAGGGAAGAACTAAGCTTTTAATTCCTCTTGAACTTTTCAAGAATTCTTTAAATTCTAGTTCAACAACATCAAACCCATTTTTTTCCAGTTTTTTGTTCAAGCTACATTTAAAATTAATCAACTTGTTTGAATCTATTTGCAAGAATTCTATTGCTCCACTTTCACTTTCCTTTCTATTTGCAATAATTATATCAAACTCATTTTCCTTCAAAAAATTATAAAGCTGAGAATCTACTATTTCCTCGCTTATCACAGCAGTTTTATCTATCAAATTGAAATTCTCACTAATTTTTTCTTGTCTTATTGGATAAACTTCAAGTTTAAAAATTTCCTTAAATTTGTTTGCTCCATCTAAGTTCCCTCTTTCATCAATTCCAATTAAAGCAGTTTTCTTGTCTATAAGAAAAATATTGCTTCCTTCTAGGATACAAGGATATATAAGCTGGCCAACTATTTTTATTCCAAGCTGAAAAATTCTTTCTTTAACCAAAAGCTCTTCTCCTTGCCTTATGCTAGTTAACCTTAAAATTAATGCTTTCCCATCCAAGATAAAAGCAGAATCTCTTATGAAAACTAAATTTGGCTTAGATTGAATTGTTTTGAGAGTGTAGTTTATTTTTATCCCTTCTTCGCGCAAAGCTTCGATTAGCATGTCATGCTCTTTTTGCAATTTTTCTAGAGTTGGCATTTCTTTCCAAGAAAATTTTTCAAAATCTTTTACCATTGAATGAATTTCTACATTAGGTCTATGAGCCAGAATTTCTCTAATTTTCATAATTAAATTTTTAACTTAGCACATCTAAAATCTTTGCCTTAATTTCGGCTTTCCCGCCTTTTGGCAGAGCTAAAATCTCGCCACATTTCAAGCACCTAACAACAGAAGAAGCTTTATCAAAAATTATCTGCTTGTTTTTACACTTTTTGCACTGAATTCTCAAAAACCTGCTTTCAGGCAATTCTACAACTTTCATGCCATCACTTTATTTCAAGCTTTTTAGTTCTAAATCCTTTTTTGCTGTGCATTTTTCCGCATTCTTTACATTTAAGCCTCAAATCAACTTTTTTAGTTGGTTTTTCCCTTCCCTTTGGATTTTCCTTCGGAAAGCTTCCATAACCTTTCATTTTTCTTAAAAATCTTCTTTGGCCTTGGGCTAAAGTTCTTCTTTGTTTCTTTTTAGCCTTCTCCACAGTATGCAAGGTATGCTTTTTACAATACGGACAAAAAGTCCTTATCTCCTTCGGCACTTTCATGTTCCTCAATTATTCTTCCAAAAATTTAAATATAAATTTTAATTCATTCGCTATTATAGTTTAAAAAAAGAAAAGAAAGAATTTACATAGTTTTCGCTATTTTTGTGCCTATTATGAAGACTACTATTAAAACAACAATCCAATTAACTAGCTGCCTTATGAAATCACCTACCAAAAACTTAGATTTTCCTACTTCTATTGCTAACTCTGGATTTAAGAAATCAAGATAAGGGCTGTATATTGGGGTTATTATGTCTGCTACTAAGGCTTGAACTAGTTGGGCTGTGGCAATGCCTAAGACAAAAGCTAAAGCTACTGCTATTACGTTCTGTTTTTTCATAAAGTCCATGAATTCCTTCAAAAAGCCCATTTACTCACCTAAATAATTATCGTTAAACTTTCTTTAAAATTTAGCATTTTTTAAACAATCTTTAAAGCTAGAGATTTTGAGTTAAAAGAAGGAAAGAAAGTATTCCGATAAAGTTTAGGAAAAAAGTCAAGAAAATAAATTCCTCTTTCTTATGTTTAACTATTCCAAGTAAAGTTACTCCGATTTCATCTGGCAAGGGAGATGCTATTATAACATAACCAATTAGGTTTGTTAAAATTTTAAAAGTTTTTGAAGTATAAACTCTTTTTGCAAGATTTTCAAATTTTTCTGAAAAGATTAAATTCGAAAAAGGAAAAATTTTGAAAAAGAAAGAGCTTCTAAAGTAAATTGATTTTACATCTTGAACGAGAAATTCAATTTCTTTTGAAAGGTTTTGATTAACAAATTTAAATATAGCATAATCGCTTGCAACAGCTCCGATAGCACCGATTAAAGCTATTATAAATGGGTCTAAAATTTTTCCCAAAAAATAAAATACGAAAAGAGAAAGGGTTATTGTAAATGAATAGGCATAAAAAATACCTGCTAAAAAACATCCTACATAGCCGAATTTTCCAAGACTTAGAATAAATTCTTGGAATTTTTTTGTTTTTGCTAAGAGAAAGCTTAGTAATAACACTAAAATCAAAGTTATCGAATTTTTATATCTCCATCTTAACTTCTTAAGCATTTTTCCAGCATTCTCAAGTTTTCTTTTGCTTTTTGATTTTTCAAAAGAATACTTACTTTTTTTGTGGGAGTTAGTATTTGATAGAAACATCTTAACCTTACTTATTTCAATCACCTATTTGCTAGTTTTCTCTTCTATTCTTATGAGCTCGTTTATTTTTACAGTTCTTTCCCCACCTATTCCAAGCTTAATATACTCGCAATTCAATCCAACTGCTAAGTGAGATATTAGAGTATCTTCTGTTTCACCCGAGCGGTGGGACACTATGCAAGAAACCTTATTCTTCTTAGCCTCTTCCACAAGCTTTATTACATCACTTATAGTTCCAACTTGATTTGGCTTTACTATTATTCCATTAACAGACTTATGCTCCAAAGCTTTTTTAAATCTTTTCAAGTTCGTTGCTATTAGATCATCACCCACTACAAGTTTTTGGCTTAGCCTATGAAGCAAAACGCTGAAGGAAACAAAATCATCCTCATGAAAAGGATCTTCAATATAAAATATCGGATACCTTTTTACTAAATCTTCAACAAAGCTCAATTGTTCTACTTTATTAAACTTAAGCCCAGAATTTTTATAAAAATAAAAGTTACCGTCCCAAAGTTGAGAGGCTGCCATATCTATTCCTATTTTCAATAAATTTTCTTCAGCAACTTTTTTAACTAAATCTAAAATTTTCTCTATGTTTAGCTTTGTAACCCATGCAGATTCTAAATTTCTTGCAAAATTGAAAGTAGGATCTTTATCAACTAATAGTTTTGCTATTTGCTTATAGGAAAAAGCTATTTTTTCTATCGAATTTTTAAATGATGTTTGATGTACAGGCAAGAGCAAAAATTCTTGAATATCGCATTGACCTTTCCATCCTCCTACAACATTGCAAACTGGTTTTGGCATTTCAGGCTTTCCTTTTAAAAGGTATTCAAAAACTTCTTTTCCTTCGTTTAAGGCAAAGGCTTTTAAAAAAGCAGAGGAAATTGCTAAAGCCAAGTTTGCACCTATGTACTTAAAATTTTCCGTTTTATCTATTTCTCTCAGAGTATAATCAACTTCTTCCAAATCAAGAAAATCTTGGGTAGTAAAATACCTTTTAATTATTAAAAACTTGTTTATCACTTCGCTACTTGGCAAAGAAATTGCTTCATAACTTCCTTTGCTTGTACCCATTGGAACAGAACTTCTAACTAATCCTTTTTCTGTTTCAAGCTCAACTTCAATTGTTTTTTCTGCATTAGTTGCAAGAATTTCTCTTATCCTCAAATCTTTTACTTTCATCCTTTCCCTAATTTTAATTTTGGAAAACTTACCAAATAAAGATAAACTTGAATTTTGAAATTTTCAGTACAAAAATTAAGTTTAAATTTTTAACTGCATTTTAAAAATTTATGCCATACCTTAAACCCACTGATGAAGATGCCATAATTAAACTACTCAATGGATTAACTATTTTAGAGGATCACTGTAAGCGTTCACAACTTGCTTTTAAAGATTTTGAAGAAAATAGAGGTTTTTTAACTAAGTTAATTGAGTATCTTAGAGGAAAGCCTAAGAGAAACTCTCACTTATCTGGCTTTTGTACAGAATGTGCAGATACACTAGCTGGAGGGGGAAACGGTATAGGCATAGTACTTTTATGCGAATTGCAAGAATCTCTTAAGCCATATGAAAAAGATGTTAAAGAAATTCAAGAACATTGCAAATATGAAAGGTGCGACAAAGCTTGGGAAAAGACGAAGGAATTAAGAGAAAAAATTTTGAATGAATATATAATGAATAACAAAAAAGCATACACAAGAGTTTAAAATTTTTATTAAGATTTTAAATTCTCTTTTTCACTTAGAAAAGTTATACCTTTCGATTTAAGTTGGCTTTATTCGAGAAGCAAAATTCGATTTAAAGTCAAAAAATTTAATTTTTAATTATGGCTAAGCCCCTTCGATTACTTTTACAATATCTTTGAAATTTTCTTTGCAAAATTGCATCGTAGATTTGCTCGGAATCGGAAACCAAAAGATTTTTGGTTTACTCTCTTCTAACCTAACTTCTAGCTGATTGTAGT
>CAZDLC010000028.1:6653-7998 GCA_964506615.1 uncultured archaeon | reverse complement strand
TACTTTTATTTCCTCTTCATAATCCCAAGTAAGGAAGAGTAAGTTATTACATTTCAACTCACTAGCTCCTTTTATCATCATAATAAGGAAATTTATTTAAATAAATGTCCTTATTAGAAGGACATTTGAAAAGTTACTTCCTAAACTCGGCAAATAATTAGACGAAAAAAATTTTATATACATTTTGTAACATTGTAGGGTTTTTTAACCACAAGGTTTCAAAATTTTCTTTATATACTAAATGGGAATTGAAAAAATAAGCATGCCCCCACCGGGATTTGAACCCGGGTCTCGAGCTCGAGAGGCTCGCATCCTTGGCCGGACTAGACTATGGGGGCATCCTATTTTCTTTTAATTTTTGAAATTTAAATTTAATTTTTGGAGCTATAAGGGCCTAAAAGTTCCTCTATGTTTTTTATTCCCAAAAATCTTTCAAGATCTAGATTTTTCCAGGTATCATAATCTTTTCCATCTTTTACCCAAATCCAATTTTCTCCTAGTTTTATTTCATTCTTAGGCGAGTAGCATCTCATTTTTTTGCTCTTCTCAAGTTGAGACATAAATTCTCTACTTTCTAAATCAAATGGAAATGTACTAACTTCGAATAAGTATTTTAATGAATTTTTATCTAAGTAAAAAATCCCGGTATTCAAAAATTCACCATTTTTCAACCTTCTTATAGGTTTTTCCTCAAATCTTGTTAACACATTATATTCGTTACAAAATATTATTCCTCCTTTGCTCTGATCGTATGGGCTTCCAAGGACTGTAGCCCAATATCCTTTTTTCAATCCATCGTAGTGAAACTGAGCAAACTCTTTTATATCGTAATTAATTACATCAGAACCGTTTACAGAAATTATGTTTTTTTCTTTTATTATTCCGTTCTCTATTCCAAACTTTATAGAGCCTCCTCTTCCAAGTCTTTTATTTTTTGGTTCTTCGATGAAAATGAATTCAATTCCAGCATATTTTTTTATTTCTTCACATCTTTTCTTCACAGCTTCGGGATTAAACCAAAGAGTTATGTAAAATTTTTTAATACCAGCATCAACATACTTTGCCAAAACCCAATCAAACAAAGGCCTTGACTTTGAACCAAGCTCTAACATACCTTTAGGAAAATTTTGTTTAGTTAAGTGAGAAAGTCTCCTTGCTTCTCCACCATGATGGATTACTATTGCAGTTTCTTTAAAGAGATAATTCTCTAAACCTTTCATATAATCATTTTTTTATTCAAAACTTAAATTTGTAGAAGAAATTTTGGCCCCGCTGGGATTCGAACCCAGACGAGCTGGTCCGAAGCCAGCCAGGCTATCCTTTACCTCACGGGGCCTACTCTAAG
>CAZDLC010000028.1:0-6553 GCA_964506615.1 uncultured archaeon | reverse complement strand
GCCTACTCTAAGTTTAGTTTAGAAAATTAAATAATTTTTCTTTAAGATAAGTATATCATGGTACTTTGCAACAAATGCAAATCAAAAAATAGCGAGATAAGAATTGAGTATGCAAGAATGAGCCTTTGCCGAGATTGTTTTATAGATTTCTATAAAGCAAGAGTTCAAAAAACTATTGAAGAATTTAAAATGTTCGGTAAAAATGATAGAGTAGGAGTTGCTGTTTCAGGTGGTAAGGATAGCGCAGCACTCTTGCATTTTTTGCGCCAAGCTTATCCAAATCTTGAGCTCAAAGCTTTTCACATTAACTTAGGAATACCTGAATACTCAGCTCATTGCCAACAAAAAGTTGAAGAACTTGCTGATATGCTAAATGTTGAGTTGCATGTTTTTAACCTTGAGAAAGAGTTAGGAATAACCATAGAAGATTTTAAGAAAACTCCTTTTAAATTAAAAATCTGTTCTGTTTGTGGAACGATTAAGCGTCGCGTCCTTGAGCAGTTAGCCATAAAAAATTGTGTTCAAGTTTTAGCAACAGCTCATAACTTAGAAGATGTTTTAAGCATTATGCTCAACAACTTTCTTCATGGAAGGTGGGATGAATTTATAAGGCTCAAACCTGTTCTTTCTCCTTTATTTGAGAATATGGCTTTAAAAGTTAAACCACTTTTTAAATCTTCAGAAAATGAGAATTTGCTTTACTGTGTTTACAACAACATTCCTTTTTCAGAAGCTAAGTGTCCCTATGCGAAGAGAAGTAGTTTGAAAAAAAGAGCAAAAATTTTAGAGATTTTATCAAAACATAATCCAATTTTTAAGCACCAACTTTTAAAGCGCTTTTTGGAAATCATGCCAGTAATTGAAAAAATTGCGCAAAAGCCTGAGCTTACTAAATGCAAAATATGCGGTTTTCCTTCATCTAGCGAAATTTGTGCTTTTTGTAAGCGTATAGATATGGTTAAAAAAACTAAGGACAAAACTTAAGTTTTCACAAAATTTTTCTGCTAATAAATGTTAAGTGGGAGTTGAAGAAATAGTCACGCCCCCGGTGGGATTTGAACCCACGACCTACCGGTTAACAGCCGGGTGCTCTTTAGCGAAGCTACCACTGAGCTACGGGGGCTAAATAATTTAAAATCTTTAAATAAATTTTTCTGTTTAGATTTAAAGTAAAATTTCATGTCAAACACTATGGATAAACCCTATTTATTAGTCTTGGAAATGGGATAGCATCTCTAATATGCTTTAACTTTAAAATCCAACATATAGTCCTTTCTACTCCTAAGCCAAATCCAGCATGCTTCACACTACCATATCTTCTTAAATCAATATACCATTCATAATTCTTTGGATCAAGTTTTTCCTCTTTTATTCTTTCAAGTAAAACGTTCAAATCTTCTATCCTTTCTCCAGCTCCAATTATTTCTCCATATCCTTCAGGAGCTAGTAAATCAACGCTTAAAGTAAATCTAGGATCTTTTGGATCTGGTTTATGGTAAAATGCCTTTACCCCTTTTGGAAAGTGTGTAACAAAAAATGGAACATCAAAATGTTTAGTCAAAACCTTTTCCTCATCAGCACCAAAATCATCTCCAAACTCTATTTCTATTCCTTCCTTTTTCAAAATCTCTATAGCTTGTGAATAGGTTATTCTTGGAAATGGCTTTTTGATTTTAAGTAGATCTTCTTCTTTTCTTCCGAATTTTTTAAGCTCCTCCTTTGCCTCTTCAGCAAGCTTGTGACAAACATAAGTTATAAAATCTTCTATTGTTTCTATTAAACATTCAAAATCACAAAAAGGCATCTCAGCTTCCAAGTGCCAAAACTCTGTTAAATGTCTTCTTGTTCTTGACTTTTCTGCCCTGAAAGAAGGAGCTATCGTATAGATTTTTCCTAAGCTTGCTATTCCGGCTTCTGCATAAAGCTGCCAGGATTGGGTTAAATAAACTTCTTTGTCAAAATATTTTACTGGAAAGAGAGTTGAGCCTCCTTCGCATGCAGCTGCAGTAAAGATTGGAGAATGAAATTCTGTAAATCCGTTTTTATCAAACCATTCCCTGGCAAATTTTAAAAATTTAGCTCTGAATCTTAAAATAGTTTGCATTTTTTCACTTCTTAGCCATAGATGCCTGTAATTTAAGAGAAAATCTGGGCCATGGTATTTTTTAGCTATTGGAAAGCCTTCCTCTGCTTTTGAAATAATTTTAAAGCTCTCTCCTTTAATTTCATATCCTCCAGGAGCTCTTTCATCCTTTCTTGCCTCACCTTCAATTTCCAAAACAGATTCAACAGGAAGCTTCTCTATTTCTTCAAATTTCTCTCCTAATTCATTTTTTTTGAATGTACATTGAATTATTCCACTTCCATCTCTTATTAAAACAAATAAAATTCCACCAGAGCTTCTCCTATGATGAAGCCAGCCCCTAATTAAAACTTTTCCTTCCTTTCCTCTCAATATTTCTTTTATTTCACTTAGTTCCATGATTTCACCTTTTTCCAGAAATATAAATTAAACTTTTTTGGTTTTTTTCCTCCAGAAACACAAGCCAAAAGTTTTTTACAGAAAAGAGTAAAACAAAGAAATTTATGCTCTAAAATTTTGACGATCGCCCAAAGTTTCACCTTATTTCTTTTTTGTTGCTCAGATATTTAAAGTTAATCTTAAGAAAAATGGGATTTTTGTTAACATGTAAGATCGAAATAGAAAAAAGTTGCTCAGAACTTAATACAGGAAAGGAATCGCGCATAGTAGAAATTTTATTCGGAAGAAAAATTAACCAAAGGAAATAGCAAAAATGCCTTGAAGAAAATGGGAAAAGTGACTACAAAATCGAAAGTTTAAAATTCAATTTCCTCAACTTAAAAATTTTGAGCTGAGCGATTCAAGCGCTTCAAATCAAGAAATTATTTATAAAAAAATATACAAAATTCTACAGTAATACATTTAAATTAGTTAAATTAAAAGAATTTTACAGGGCTTAATTCGGGCTTAAATTAGTTTCGGGCTAAATTTATTCGGGCTAATTCTAAGAAATGTTTAGTTAAAAGAGTATATAAAGGTTTCGATAAGAAAAAATACATTTTGAAGAAAATAGGAGGATTGAATGGAAACTATAATTAGAAGTGCATTAAGGAGAACAACAGGAGAAGAGGAATCACCTTTAACAAGATTTAAGCTACAAACAACATCTGGTGCAACTTTTTCGAATGTAGACTATTACAAGTTAGCAGAGCAGGAGTTTGGCTTTTCTGTTAAGAAAGCTAAGATAGTTGTAGTAGGATGTGGAGGAGCAGGTCAAAATGCAGTAACAAGATTAACAGAAATGGGGATTGAGGGAGCAACTACCATAGCTTTAAATTCTGATGCAAAGCATTTGGCAGTTGCAAAGGCTGATAGAAAAATACTAATAGGAAAGGAACTAACAAAAGGTTTGGGTTGCGGAGGCTATCCTGAAATTGGAAGAAAGGCTGCTGAAGAATCAAGAAATGAAATTAAGGAAGCAATGGAAGGAGCAGATTTGGTTTTTGCGATAGCTGGTCTAGGAAAAGGAACAGGAACAGGTAGCATTCCAGTAGTTTGTGAAATTGGAAAATCTATGGGTGCTATAGTAATTGCTGTAGTTACCATGCCATTCAAGTTAGAAGGGGCAAGAATTTCAAAGGCAGAAGAAGGTTTGGCAAAGCTTAGGGAAGTTTGCGATACTGCAATAGTAATAGAGAATGATAGGTTATTGAAGTATGCAGGTAATTTGAGCATTCAACAAGCTTTTGCAGTTGCTGATGAACTGATTGCTAGCATGATTAAGGGAATAACAGAAACCATTACTCTTCCAAGTTTGGTTAACTTGGATTATGCAGATGTAAAGGCTGTGATGCATTCTGGCGGAGTTGCTGCGATAGGAGTTGGTGAATCAAACAGCTCAGATAGAGCTAAGGATGCTATAACTAAGGCTTTACTCAACCCATTGCTTGAAGTAGATTATACAGGAGCAACAGGTGCTTTAGTGCACATAACAGGAGGACCTGATTTAAGATTGGATGAAGTAAACCTTATAGGAGAAACTGTTGCTCAGCATTTAGACCCAAGTGCAACAGTTTTCTGGGGAGCAAGGATTTTGCCAGAATTTGAGGGAAAGGTTCAGGTTATTGCAATAATAACTGGTGTAAAATCCCCATACATTTTAGGACCTATAAGTTTTGAAAAACCTGTAACAAGAGAAGTTAGTCAAACTCTAGGTATTGACATAATAAGATAGAATTTCAGCAATCCAGCAATTCCTTTTTTAGGAATGCAAGGTGATTAGGAGTGGAAGAAGAGGAAGATATTTACGATCCACTAACCTATGATGATGAGGAAGATATCGAAGAGATATAGCCTTTCTCTTTTTTTATTTTTTTAAACCCATTCTATAAGTTTAGAGCTTTCCAATTTTTCTAAAATTCCAATTATAGCAGCCTTAACTATATCTCTATTCCCGTTAACAGAAAAAACATCAACCATTTGTTCTATATCAGTTTTTCCGTCACACTGAATCCAAACTAAAAAAGAAATAGGGTCTAAGGTATAAGTTTTTTTAGTATCTTCATCTACTAGAATATATAAATTTCCTGCTTTTGTCCATTGCAATTCTTTTACTCTCTTAGGTTTTTTGTCCTTCATTTTTTCCCTATTCCTCTGCAACTCCTTCCTCTTCTGGTGGTCCTGATATGTGCTTTATTATTACTATATCCCCAATTGCCATTATCATTGGATATGGTATTATTATACCTTTTTTCCCTTTTACTAGCTTTCCTAGGAAAGTATCTTTAGCTGCTTCTATAACTATGGACCTTATTTTAAATCTTGATAAGTCAAGCTCTATATCTGAAACTTTTCCACAGTAAAATCCTTTTGATGTGAAAACGTCCTTGCCGAACATGTCGTGAATATCTTTAACTGTTATTGGCATTTTTCATTCCTCCTTTCAGTTTAATATAAATTTGAAAGTTTTAATTTAAATAGTTAGTGAGGCATGTCTGGAATTACAGCTTTTGTTTATAGCGAGAATTACTTAAAATATTTTCTTGGGGAAGAGCATCCTTTCCAGCAAATAAGATCAAAACTTACTTTAGAACTTTTGAAGAAATTAAATGCTTTTGATTCAAAAGCAAAAATTTTTGAAGGAAGAAGAGCAAGCGAAGAAGAGCTTGAGCTTGTGCATTCAAAGGATTACATAAATTTTGTTAAAGAAATGAGCAAAAAGGGTTACGGTTATTTAGATTATGGAGATACTCCAGCAAAAAAAGGAATTTTTGAAGGAGCTTGTTATGTGGTTGGAGGGACTTTAAAAGGTTGTGAGCTAATAATGGAAAAGGAAGCTTCGCATGCTTTCAATTTTTCAGGTGGCTTACATCATGCTTTGCCAAATTCTGCTTCTGGATTTTGTGTTTTTAATGATATTGCTATTGGAGTAAGATATTTGCAGAAAAATTATGGTTTAGAAAAAATAGCGATAGTTGATATAGATGCTCATCACTCTGATGGCGTGCAAAAAATTTTTTATTCTGAGCCGATATTAAAAATTTCTTTCCATAGAATTGGGATTTTTCCAGGAAGTGGGTATATAGAGGAAATTGGGGAAGATAAGGGTAAAGGATATTCTGTTAATATTCCATTGCCAGCAGGAACTTTTGATGAAGCTTTTATGTATGCTTTTGATGAAGTAGTTTTGCCTTTAATAGAAAAGTATGAGCCTGAAATTTTGATAAATCAGTTTGGAATAGATGCTCATTTTAAGGATTACTTAGTTGATTTATCCTTAACTAGTAAAGCTTATGAGGAAATTGCTGAAAGGATGCATAAGTTAGCGCACAAAATTTGTAAAGGGAAATATTTGATTTTGGGAGGGGGTGGTTATAATATAGAAAAAACTGTAAACTGCTGGGCTTTGGCTTTTTTAAAAATTTCTCAGGTTAAAGTAAATGAAGAAAAAGTTGAAGAGCTTAGGGATAAGGAAGAAGTTGAAAAAGATGAAAGAATTTTTGAAATTGTGAAGGAAAATGTGGAAAAAATTAAAGAAGTTATATTTCCATTTCACAAGTTATAAATTTAAATTTGTCATATAAATATAGAGCCCGGGTGGCCGAATGGTAAGGCGCTAGCCTGCTAAGCTAGTGGGGCATTGCCCCTTCTGGGTTCGAATCCCAGCCCGGGCGTGATTATTTCTTCAACTCCCACTTGGCATATTAATAAGCAAGCAAAACTTCCTCAGCATATCTTATTCTTCTATATGCTATAAATCCAACTCGATAAGGAGTGAGATTTGAATCTTTTTTAATCAATTAGTTAAAGAAAAAGGATTATAAAGGAAATTATTTTTTAGGGAGCCAATTCGATAACTCTTCTTGGAGACTTAAGATATCTTAAATTCTCGCAGTCTTCTCCCCATTCATGTCCAAAAAGTATTTCTCCATCTTTATGAGCATAGCATCCTAAATTATTTTCTCCGTCTATAACCAAAGGAAAATCTACTACAAACTTTTCATCACCGTCCACTTTCCAAAAGCCTTTTGG
>CAZDLC010000027.1:0-9424 GCA_964506615.1 uncultured archaeon | reverse complement strand
GAATTTAAGTAAAAATTATTTTTATCGTGGAAAACCATATCTTTTGTTGGAAAAAAAAGTATTTGCATCCTTGCCAAAAGATGGTGCAACTCTTAAAGAAATAGCCTTAATAACTGGTTTATCTCCGAATACTATAAAAACTTGCTTGAAAAACTTGAGAAAATACGGATATGTAAGCATGAAAGTTGTAGGTATTTCTAAACCACCTAAAAAGAAAATACTTTATATTCCACTAAAAGAATGTCATAAGACGTTTTATTCTTTACTTGGAGAAAAGGTGATATCCCCAACCTTATTTACAAAAACTGTTAAAAACATTAAGGAAGTAAACTATGATGGCTATGTATATGATATAACTAATCCGCCTTCATCTAATTTCATTCTTGGTAATAATGTTGTTGTACATAATTCGACAAGAGCAGAAATTTTACAAACACTTTATGATAGAAAATATATTTCTGGAAAAAGCATTCAAGTTACAAAGCTTGGGGAAGTTGTTGCTAAAACCTTGAAAGAATTTGTCCCAAGCATAGTTAGCGAAGAACTAACAAGACATTTTGAAGAAGAAATGGAACAGGTTTTTAATGGAAAGAAAAAAAGAGAAGAGGTTGTAGAGGAAGCAAAAGAGGTTTTAAGCAAGATTTTGGAAGAATTTAAAAGCAAGGAAGAAAAAATCGGGAAAAAATTGCTCGAAGGTCTAACACTTTCTAGACAAGAAGAAAGAAGGCTTGGAACATGCCCAAATTGCAAAGGTGAGCTAAGAATACTTTTTTCAAGAGCAAGCGGTAAGCGTTTTGTTGGTTGTTCAAATTACCCAAAATGCAAAACAGGATTTCCTTTGCCTTTAGTTGGGCAAATAACTTCTTTGAACAAAAACTGCGAAGTTTGTGGTTTACCGATGATCCAAGTTTGGAGAAAGGGAAAAAGACCTTTTAAAATGTGCATTAACCCGAATTGTAAAACTAAAGAAAATTGGAACACCAAATCTTAACCTTTTCATTAAAAATATTTTTGTTAAATTTTAGCTGCTCTAAGAAATTGATACAGTATAAAAAATTTGTTCTTAAAAATCAATTTATTTTTAATGCCAATCGATATTTTAACAGAGGTTGGCATTTTACTAGCTTCTATTATTGCACTTGGCATTTCAAGTAACTTGGTCATAAAAAATACGGAAAAAATTGCTAGAATAACAAAGTTGGGAGAAATGGTTTTGGGTTTTATATTACTTTCAGTTGCAGCCTCTATTCCAGAAATGGCAGTTGCATATTCTTCAATTTCAGAAAAAACTTTTGAAATTAGCTTAGGGAATATTCTTGGGGGAAGCGTTCAAAGGATAACACTAATTCTAGGCCTGTTTTCAATTATTAGAACAATTTTAGTGCCAAAGTATGAACTCAAAAATATTTCAATAATCCTTTTTCTTACATCAGCAATTCCATTTTTTCTTATGACTGGCTTAATTCCGAGCAGAATAATCGGAATTTTTCTTATTTTCATATTCCTTTACTTCTGCTATTATTCTGCAAAAAAGAAGATAATTTTAACTAGTAAAGGAATTGTATGGAAGGCAAGCTTAATTAAACTTTTAGTTTTGGTTTGCATTGGGTTAGGAGTTGTTATTATAAGTTCACGCATCGCCGTAGTTCTTTCTTCAGATATAGCAAGAAAGGCTGGAATTTCTGAATCGCTGATAGGCGCAACAATCCTATCTTTTGGAACAACTTTACCCGAACTCTCCCTTTCCATTTCTTGCCTAAAAAGAAGAAGATTTTCCCTTCTTATTGGCATCATTATAGGTTCTAATCTCACAGTTTTAACTTTTGTCTTAGGTTTTCACCTTATTATAACTTCACTCTCAATTTCAGAAGTCCCCATATTCTCAACACTTTTCATAAATCTTTTACTTGCAAACATAGCTTTATGGATATTTTTTGAAAGAGAAAAGCTTGAAAAGGTTGAAGGAATTCTCTTACTTTTAATTTATGCCTTTTTCATAGCAAGCTTATTGGGAGTAGAAGTTATAATATAAAAAAACAAAATTTAATTATGAGCTACCCTGGAATATTGGGAATATTAAATCAGTTCCTAATCTCTTTTATGAATTTCTTACCAAGACTTGGTGGAGCAATAATTTTACTAATTATAGGATGGGTTATAGGAACCTTGTTTGGAAAAATTATTAAAAAGATTTTATTAAGGTATAAGATCGATGAAAGAATTATAAAAAAAGGAAGGATTTTTAAAGTAAGCGAAATATTTCCTTTAATAATTTCATGGCTAATTTATCTTATATTCATTCAAATCGCTTTGAGTGAAGAAGTTTTGGGAATAACGATTTTATCAGAAATAACCAAAACTATTGTTTCGTTCATTCCAAGTTTGCTTGAAGGTGTTGTAATAATTATAGTTGGTTACATACTTGCAGAATATATAAAGGAGCAAGTTGAAAAAAGCAAAATGATATATTCTGAAATTGTTGCAAATGTCTTGTTTTTCTTTGTAATATATGTTTCTATAGCTCTTGCTTTGCCGCTTTGGAAAATAGATCCTTATCTTGTAAATAACATTCTCCTTATAATAATAGCTTGCATTGGTATAGGTTTAGCTATTGCAATAGGATTTGGAGTAAAGGATGTTGTAAAAGAATTAGCTGAAGAATACTTTAGGAAGGCAAGGAAAAAGATTTAAATACAAAATTTTTTACCAAGCTACCAAATTTATTTGCCATTCTTCCTACTTCGCATACTATTTCGTCAGTTATTTCCAAATCTACTGAGCTTACTTTTATATCAGAAACAGTTATTCTGAAGCATCCAGTATAACAACTTTCTCTTTCCTTTAAATTGCAATACTCTACTTCAGAATTTTTCTTTATTCCCAAGCTTGCATATTCTTGAGTTATATTTAAAATTTGAATTGAAAGGTACTTTAAATTATATTCACCTATTCCTGCGTTTATCAACATTTCAGAAAATAGAGCACTCTGAATTGCTTGAAATACTATTACTGCCAGAATTGCGGAAATTATTGCAACTATTAGGCTTGAACCAGGGATTTTCATTAATAATATTTAAGCAAGTTAAAATGAAATTTTTTGAAATTAAAGTTTTTAGAAACCAAAAAGCTTAAATATTTAGGGTGTAAATAATCTAAACTATGGGTAAAAAAGCAATTTTAATCTGCTTTTCAGTAAATTCAGAAAAATTTGAAAATAAGTATGAAAGAAACAAATTCTTTAGACACCTTTATGGATGGAAACAAATAATAAGAAAAGAAGAAAAAGTTTATTCTTATGAAAGGAATGGCTTACTAGATAAAATCCCGCATTTGAAAGTAGACCAAAGCAGCTTTATAATCCCAGAAGCTCATATTAGAAAAGTAATTGAATTTTTAAAGGAGTGGGAAGATAAAGTTATTTGGAAAACTTTCAAAGTATTATTAGATGAAGATATTGAGGATTTAATTAAAGAGGGGATTTGATGGCAGAAAAAGAAGTTAGGTTAAAAGTTGGTGAACTTTCAGCAAGGGAAGAAGCTGGAAGAGGTATTGTCAGAATAGATTCTAAAGTTATGCAAGAGTTAGGAATTAAGGAAGGAGATATAGTTGAAATAGAGGGAAAGAGAAAAACTGGAGCAATAGCAATAAGAGCTTATCCTGCCGATGTTGGCTTAAACTTGATAAGAATGGATGGTATAATGAGAAGGAATTGTAATGCAGGAGTAGGAGAATATGTAAAGGTGAGAAAGGCCGATGTAAAAGAAGCTAGAAAAGTTGTAATCGCTCCTGCACAAAAGGGCGTAATAGTTCATGTTTCTCCGAATCTCATAAAACAAAATCTATATATGAGACCTGTAACAAAAGGAGATATAATAATACCTTCTCCTGTTGTTAAAAAAAGTAAACATGAGGATATATTTGAAAGTATGTTTGGAGTTGGCTTTGAAGAATTCTTTCCAGAAGTTTTCTTCCCATTCTCAGGAGAAACGAAGTTTATCGTAACTAATACAGACCCTCCTGGGATAGTTAGAATTGGTGAAATTACTGAAATTGAAATATTGCCAGAAGCTCCTTCTGCTCTAGTAGAAGAGAGAAAAATACCTGTTGTAACTTATGAGGATATTGGCGGCCTAAAGGATGTTATACAAAAAGTTAGGGAAATGATTGAATTACCTTTAAGATATCCTGAATTATTTGAAAGATTGGGCATAGATGCACCAAAAGGTGTTTTGCTTTATGGGCCTCCTGGATGTGGAAAAACTTTGCTTGCAAAGGCTGTGGCAAATGAAAGTGGAGCTAACTTTTATTCGATTTCAGGGCCAGAAATTTTTTGTGTTTCAAAAGATACACCAATCTTTTTAAATAATATGGGAATAACTACAGCAGGAGATTTACTTAGTAATTCTAAACTTATTCAAGAAAGGAACGGAATTAGAACTTTTAAACCAAATACTCCAATCAAAGTTTTTTCACTAAATTCTAACATGAAAATTGGCAAAAAAACAGTAGAAGAAGTAACTGAAGTTCCTGTAAAGGAAATTTATAGAGTTACTCTTGAAGATAATAGTCTTGTCGAAGTTTCATGTAATCAACCTTTCTTAACAATCGATAAAAAAGGAAATTTAAAGTGGAAAAAAGCAAATGAATTGAGTAAGAACGATTTTGTTGCATTCGCATTAAAGTTACCTTCAGGAGAACCACAAAAAATAAATTGGCAGGAGCTCTTAGATAAAGAGAAAACATACATCTTTTCAAAAGGCAAGAAATGGTTACTTAAAAACTACAGAGGTACTTTCAAAAACGTTAAAGTTGGATTTTGCAAAAATAAATCAAACATAGAAAAAATGAAGCCCATAAAGTTGCCAATTAGAACTTCTCCTCAACTCTTAGAATTTTTAGGTTATCTTTATTCTGAAGGTTGTATAAGTGGTGAAGAAATTTCCATTTCTAATAAAAATAAAAGGATAAAGAATAGGATTAAACAGCTGCTAATTGATGTCTTTAAAATAGAGCCAGAAAGAATTAACGAAAATAATGATGGAATAAAAGTTTATTCTTACATTCTTGCACATTTTCTCTCAAAAGTTTTTGGTTTTCCTATAGGCAGAAAAGGAAAAGAATTGGCCTTGTCTCCAATAATTTTCAAGTGTAGCCGTAAGGAAATAAAGAGTTTTCTTAAAGCTTACTTAGATGGAGATGGAAGCATAAGATTAAATAAGGATAAATATCCTTCTATCGAATTTTACTCAATTTCCAAGAAAGTTGTACTTGGCTTAAAGTTCTTGTTAGCATTCTTTGGTATAAGAAGTAAGATTTATAAAGGAACAGGATGTTATGTTTTGAGTGTTAGTGGAGGAGAAGATAGAATAAAGTTTTTGAAAATTATTAAACCAGAGAAAAAGTTTTCAATCCTTAAGCAGAAAAACATGCCAAAGACAACTATTTGGCTACCAATCCCAGAGCTATTGAGGGAAATAAAAAAAGTTGAAAAAATTAAATACGGAAAAGACATTAAAGAAAGCAGCATAGAACCTTATCTCTCTGGTAGGAAAATCTTGACAAAAAATAAAGTGAAGGAAATTCTAAAAATCTTTAAAAAATTTGTAAAAACCGCGAAAGGAAAAGAACTTTTCAAAAAGGCGCAGAAGCTCGCAAATTCCGACATAGGATGGATGAAAATTAAAAGAATAGAAAAGATAGAAAAAGAGTCTTACCTAATTGATCTTGGAATAAGAGAGAGTCCTAATTTTATTTGTGGAGAATCTCTATTATTACTTCACAACAGCAAGTGGTACGGCCAAACTGAAGAAAATTTAAGGAAAATTTTTGAGGAAGCAGAGAAAAATGCTCCTTCCATAATATTTATAGATGAAATAGATGCTATTGCCCCAAAAAGAGAAGAAGTTTCTGGAGAAGTTGAGAAAAGAACTGTTGCACAACTTTTGAGCTTGATGGACGGACTTAAATCAAGAGGTAAAGTTGTAGTAATAGCAGCAACTAATATTCCCCATGCCATAGACCCTGCATTAAGAAGGGCTGGCCGTTTTGATAGAGAAATAGAAATTCCTGTTCCTGATAGAGAAGGAAGATTGGAAATTTTAAAAATTCATACGAGAAACATGCCACTTGATAAAGATGTTGATTTAGAATGGCTTGCAGATATTACACATGGCTATGTCGGAGCAGACTTAATGGCACTTTGTAAAGAGGCTGCTATGAATGCTTTAAGAAGGGTATTACCAGAGATAAAATGGAAGGAAGGCGAAGAATTGCCTAAGGATGTGCTAGAAAAATTGGTAGTTAAAAAGGAAGATTTTGAAAATGCTTTAAAAGTTGTTGAGCCTTCTGCGATGAGGGAAGTTTTAGTTGAAATTCCAAAAGTTAAGTGGGATGATATCGGAGGATTGGAAGAAGTTAAACAACAATTAAAGGAAATGGTTGAGTGGCCGCTTAAATATCCGGAAAGTTTTGAAAAATTGGGAATAACTCCGCCAAAGGGAATTTTGCTTTATGGGCCTCCTGGATGTGGAAAAACTTTGCTTGCAAAGGCTGTGGCAAATGAAAGTGGAGCTAACTTCATTTCTGTTAAAGGACCTGAACTTTTAAGCAAATGGTTTGGAGAAAGCGAGAAAAAAATAAGAGAGCTTTTCAAGAGAGCAAAGCAAGTCAGTCCTTGTATAATATTTTTCGATGAAATAGATGCCTTAGCTCCAAGAAGAGGGCTTGGAATGCATGAAGCTACTGAAAGAATTGTTTCTCAATTGCTGACTGAAATGAGTGGGATAGAAGAAATGAAAAATGTTGTAATAATAGCTGCTACCAACAGGCCGGATTTGATCGATCCAGCTTTACTAAGACCAGGAAGAATCGATAGATTTGTTTTAGTTCCCGCACCGGATGAAAAAGGAAGGCTTGAAATTCTAAAAGTTCATACAAGAAAAATGCCACTTAAAAATGTTGACCTTAAGGAATTGGCAAAAAGGACAGAAGGATTTTCTGGTGCTGACTTAGAAGCATTATGCAGAGAAGCTGCCATGAATGCTTTAAGAGAAAATATAAAAGCAAAGGAAGTAACTAAAAAGCATTTTGAAGAAGCGCTCAAGAAAATAACTCCAAGCATAGATCAAAAGATGATGAAATATTATGAGAAATTTGTTGAAAGAACAAAGAAGATAAAAGAAGCTGAGGAAGAAGAAAGAGAAAAAATGGGCTACATCGGATAAACTAATTAATTTTAAAATCAAAAATATATTGAGAGCATGTTAGTTAGAGATATAATGAAAAGAGAGGTTGTAGTTGTAACTCCAGACATAAGTGTAAGAGAAGCTTCCAAAATTATGTCTAAGTATGATATAGGGAGTTTAATTGTTGTGGAAGATGATAATCCTGTTGGCATTTTAACTGAAAGGGATATTTTAAACCTTGTTGCAAGAGATGAAAATTTGGATGAAATAAAAGTAGGTAAAGTTATGTCAAGAAATATTATTACTATAGAAGCTGATAAAAAGATAGATGATGCTGTTGATCTTATGCTTAAACATAAAATTAAAAGGCTTCCTGTTAAAGAAGGAAATAAAATAGTTGGAATTGTTACAACAAGCGATATAATAGTTGCTGAACCAAAGCTAATAGAAGCTATAGCAAGCTTAATTTCTCTTAAGATTCCAGGTTATAGAGGAGGCTAAAAATGAAAGCAAGATGTTTTTGTCCTAAACATGGGAAGCTGAATTTAGAGGAAATTGTAATAAAAGATCATACTCCTTTATGCGCAAAATGTCACTCTGTTTTGGAGTATTGCATAGTGAAGCCAAGGTTTGATGTTAACGGAGGAGAAAAGAAAAAAAGTAAGAAATAGTTTTAGCTTATTCTTCTTTTAAGAACAAGAAAAATTAATAAAGCAAAAATTTGTGTTACGAGAACAAAAACTGTTAAGTAGAAAATTGAAAATTCGTAAAAGATTCCAATTAATGCTGAGCCAATAAGCGAAGCAAAACCATAGAATGCGGTAAAAATCCCGTAAGCTGAACCTCTTTTTGATATTGGTGTTATGTCAGCGATAGCGGCTCTCATTATCGTTTCGTGCGAACCAATAACTATGCCAAAAATTACAACTCCTAAGATTATTAAAGCAAAACTGTAAGAAAAAACTAAGAACGGAATCGTTAAAGTTAACAAAGGAAGTAAAACTAAAAGAAGCAACCCTAATTTTTTACCTTTTTTCTCAAGCTTGTCGTAAGCCTTTCCTATTAGCAAAGCAATTATTGCATCAGCTATCATGGCTAAGGAATAAAGCAAAGGAATTTGAGCTTCAGGAATTATTTTATTAAACTTGAAATGATAGCCTAGAATTACAAAGTTTATAAAGCCGAGTGTTGTTGCAAAGACAAATAAAACATAAATCCAAAAAATTCTTGTTAATTTTTTACTTTCCTTTTTTCTTTCTTTTTCAATTTTAGCATGTCTGAAGAAAAGATAAGCAAAGAGAAGAAAAATCATCAAAACAAAAAAAGGAATTAAAAGGAGAGAAAAAGCCTGTTTATATTCTGCTAAGCTTACTGTTTTAAAATTCAAGAAAAAAATTGAAATCAACAAAGGACCTAATAAAGCACCAATTTGATCCAAAAATTCATGAATTCCAAAACCAAAGCCTGTGCCAACTTTTTTTGCAGAATAAGAAATTATCGTATCTCTTGCAGGATTTCTGATTGCTTTACCGATTCTTTCTAGAATTATGAAAAATATGGCAAGCTGCCAGTTTCCTGCAAGAGCAAGCAAAGGAATGGAAACAAGCAAAGCATAACCAAGAAAAGTTAACAGCCAGTAAGATTTTGTTTTGTCTGAAATGTAACCAGAAACTGCTCTCAAAGCATAACCAAGAAATTCTCCCAAACCAGTGAAAAAACCAATTATTGCTGCACTTGCCCCAAGAATTTGCAAGTATTGACCGGTAATTCCTCTTGCCCCTTCATAAATTATATCTCCAAGCAAGCTAACTAAACCAAAAATTGTTATCAAGACTAACGCTTGTTTTACCAATTTCTTCATACAAACACAAGGAATTTTTGTTTTTTAAATCTTAAAAACTATTCTAAGTTAAGGTCATAGAGAAAGTTGTAAATGTCAGCATGAGCTCATATTCGTTCATCAAAACTTTTCTATAGCAATTGACAATATTTCTCGCTCTGCTCATGGATTTTTTTCAAATCAAGGATAAGAATAAATTAACACCAGCTTTCCTTCCTTATCTTTCAAATAAAGTGTATCTTCATCGTTATTCCAAACAGGATATTTGCTGTTTAGAAAAATTTCATTTTTGGTATTATTACCGAAACCCGAGAGAATTTTTACTTCTGCTCTAGCCTGGAGCAAAAATTCAGGAAGGTAAAAAGAGTTAAGACTTTTGTCTTTAACATTCCAGCCACTT
>CAZDLC010000026.1:0-9520 GCA_964506615.1 uncultured archaeon | reverse complement strand
GTTTCAAAGGACAAACTTCCAGAAAAAGCAAAGGAAATATATGAGAATTTGAAAAAGTGCTACGATGTTTTGTATGATGAATCAGGCTCAATAGGAAAAAGGTATGCTAGAGTAGATGAAATTGGCGTACCTGTAGCAATTACAATAGATTACCAAACTTTAAAAGATGGGACAGTAACTTTGAGGAACAGAAATGATACAAAGCAGGTTAGAGTAAATGAAAAAGATTTAGTTAATATTTTATGGAGAATTTTAGAAGGAAGTTTTAGTTTTTAAGCAGCTTTTCCTCTATATATTCTTACAAATTCTGGAGTTAGAATGAGAAAGTCATCATGGGCTATTGCCATATCGCCGTTCATTGCCATACAAGTCTTTTTCAATCTATCAACACATTTTTTTAGTTCTTCCAAATTTCTATCTCTTATTTCCTTTATCCTAACAAAAACAACATTTCCTTCCCTTAAACTTTCTTGAATTCTCTCAACATCAGCTAAGGAATTCAAATTTTCTATTTTCAAATTTACCTCTTCCTTTTCTTCCAGCAGGCTTTCATCCACTTCTATGAATCCTTCCTCTTCTTTTGGCTTGAACTTTTCTAGAATTTTTTTGAAATCCATTTGCTCACTTATATTATAATTTGCAATTTAAAGTTAAATATTTAACCTAAATTTCTTCTTTCCTCTTCTAGCAAGCTCACTATATTCCAAATTTTTGTTCTTGCATAAATTGGCATATTTGGATCGTTTATTATTTCATCCAAAGTAGTTATTGCAGCACTGAGCCTTACCTCTGGCGGATCGTTACTGCTTAAAGCTTTCTTGGATTCTTCAACAGCTCTTCTTATATTTCTTGGAACAGTTCTATCGTTTATTATTTGATCCATTAACGAAATTATATTTTCGATTTTCATGCTCCCACTTTTTCCTTTATTTCTTTTTGTAAATTTTTTAATTTTTCACTTATTCTTTCTTCACTTTTTTCTAAACTTTTAATTCTCAATTCTGTATTTTCTTTCAATTCTTTAAGTTCCTTTTTAAGCTCTTCAACTGACTTCAAAACCATTATTTGTCCTGCAATCTTAAATGCTTTTTTCTCCTTCGTTTTTTCCAATTCTTCTAGAGCTTTTTCAATCTCCAGATTTTGCAACCTCAAGCTTTCCTTCTGGATTAAAATAGTTTGCAATTGTTGCTGATAAGCTTGAAATTGAGCTATCAAATTCTTTGTTTTTTCATCCATCATCTTGCTCTTACCCTCTTCACAACTTCTGGCCTAAGCTTTACAAAAATTCTGTAGCCACAATACGGACATCTAATTTTTTCCTCAATTTTCTGGACTATTTTTTTACATTTTACACACTTATACATTTTCTTCCCTCTTCATTTCACCAGGCATGTAAGCCAAGCCAGCAAATTTTGTTTTACACTTTTTACATTCCCAAATACCCTTTGCAACTCTTTTAACATATGGCATATCACATTTTGGACATATGCTTCTTTGCTTTTGAATTTTTTCTATACTACTAACAATTTTTCTAACCTTTTTTCCGTATCTTGGACCGAATCTTCCTGCACTACCAACTTCTTTTTTTCTCCCCATAATCTTCACTTCCTAATAATTTTAAATTTTGGTTTTGAACTTAATTTTTCTAAAATAGCTTTAAGTTGTTCATCCGATATTTGAGATTTAATTTTTCCTGATTGGAAAAGCTGGATTAAGTACAACTCTAATTGAGAAGCTACTTCTGGCTTAACTAACTTTATCCTTCCTAATCTTTCAAAAGCTTCTTTGCTCAAAACTTTTTTCAAAACATCTTTTTTTATTTCTTCCAGTTCTTCATTCACTTTTTTTCACCTCGTAAGCAATTCTATCCAAAAAAGAAATTCCTTTTCTACTCAATTTCCTCCCCTTTTTATCTTTTTCAACCAATCCAGCTTTTTCTAATTGTTGCAAAATTTTTCTTATTATATTTCCAGAAGCCTTTCTAAATCTTGCAGGCCTAGTTCCTCTTTGTTTTCTACCTCCATAATATGTTCTTAATCTTTCGACACCAACAGGACCATTTAAATATAATCTTCTTAAAATAGATGCAGCCCTTATAAACCAAAAATCTTCTTGCTCTGGGGGTCTTTCCTTATGGACGCCAGACTTAACAAAGAAACTCCAAGGTGGAGGTTTAATTTCTTCAAATTTTTTTAATTCCTCTTTTAATTTTTCAATCAGCTTTTGCGCTTCAACATCCCTTACTGTTACCATACTTATCCTTTTATTTTAAGTTGTATTTAAATCGATATGAAAATTTAAGTTTAAAAATTTTTCAAATTTATTTTTTAAAGTAAGGGTAGCGATATACTTTACTGCAATTCAAACATTTGATTTCTAAAATTTTATTTTTAAGCCTAACCTTCGAGCTTAAACCAGGAATTAGCAAAGAATTGCAATTTTTGCAGAATTTTCTCTTCAAATCCTTTTGAAATCTTATATTATATCTCAATCCAATTTTTCGTGCTAATTCGATATATCTTCTACTTCTTTCTGGATGAAGTTTAAACTCCTTTTCTGCAAGGTCAAAAAGAATTTTTATTCTTTCTTTTGCTATCCTCCTTTGCCATTCTGGTTTTCTTCTTTTCATCAATTAACTTTTGATTTTGAAAAATAAGTTTAAATTTTTTCAAAAATCCTTTTAAGCCTGAATTTTGCTAAGAGATAGCCAAGTAAAATACCAATAATTAAAATTAAAGGCTCGTCTAAAATGTTTATAGGAAAGCCATATCTTTCATTCAAATCAAAAAAATCTACATAAAATAGAAGAAGGAGAATTATAACAATAACAGCTACTACATCAATTTTCTCTATATCCTTAAACCTCAACCTTTTACTCATAATTTTTACTTTGTTTTTTTACAGTAATACTTTTTCCAAATTAAAACATTTTTAAAAATTTTCCGGCTATTACAAACATGGCATGGCTCCATGCCAAAGGAATTATAGAAGCTGGCCTTCCGTTTTTTATTTGCTCTGGTAGTTTTTCATCTATCCTTTCCAAAACCCAATTAAAATACTCTAAAGCTTTAGCTCTATCCCCAGCTAAACAAAAATAAATTGAAAGCCAGAAGTTTAAAACTGGCCAAGCTCCTCCTTCTTTTCTTCTCAAAAATCCTGCATACTTATCTCCTTTATACCTCATAATTCCTTTTCCTTCAACAGAATTTTCTCTAATTATTTTTTCAACAGTTGAAATTATTCTAGGATCTTTTGGTTCAAAAATTTCAGAAGGCCAAACTAAGCCTAGCAATGAAGAATCTACAGTTTTATCTTTTTTCGAGTTAAATTTTCTAACAAAACATTTGCTTTTTTCATCGTAAGCCCTTTTTATCCTTACTCTCATTTGCTTTAAGCATTCCTCCCATTTTTTGTTTTGTCCAACTAGCTTTAAAGCACATTCTAAACCTTTTGTACAAACAGCTAACGAATAAGTAAAATTTTCTTTATTTTTTGATGTAGCTACTCTTTCCTCCCACAAATCATAGTGCCTTCTAAAACATTCTCCCTTCCAGGAATTGCAAATGCCATTAGCAATTTTTTCAGCCAAATCATTAAATTTATTAGTTGAAAAAATTTCAGAATGGTTGTAAATTGCCCAAATTAAAATTCCTGATTGATCAGGTTGAAATTGTCTTCCATACATTTTCCCATTCGGATAATATCTCATGTAAAATATCCCTTCTTCTTTAAATCTTTCAGCATTCCAGCACCACTCAAAAAATCTTTCAGGAATTTTTTTGATTTTTAGCAAATCACAAGCATAACAAACAAAACTTGCATCTCTAGGCCAAACGTAATAATAATTTTTCACCCCTTTTGGATAATCAGGATCATAAATGTTTGAAGCAACTATTGCACCATTCTTTAAAGAGCACTCCTTAAAAACTTTTATACTCATTTTTAAAACTCTTTTAACTTTATCCATACTCTTTCCTTACAATCCTTTCCAATTCTTCTCTTTCAGCAAACCTTTCTTCTCCAAATTTTGAAATTGCAAAAGAAGCTAAAGCATTTCCATATGCTCCTGCTCTTTCTATTCTTTTATACTTTAAATAACCAAAAACAAAGCCTGCATTAAAAAAATCTCCTGCTCCAGTTGGGTTTATAGCATTTGTTTCTATCCCGCCTATTCTGTAAAATTCTTCTTTATTAGCAACTATACAGCCTTTTTTACCTAACTTTAAAGCAACATTTTTACAACCAAAGCTCAAAATTTTTTCTACAATTTCCTCTTCTTTTTTTTCTCCACTTAAAATTTTCCCTTCCTCAAAATCCGGGAAGAAAAAGTCCACTAGTTTTAAATTCCTTTTTAGTTCTTCCAAATTGCAATTTATCCCACTTTTTAAGTCAGGCTCCAAGCAAGTTATAATTCCTTTCTCCTTAGCATATTCCAAAACTTTTTTTACATCTTTTTGAAAACTGTTTAGCAAGTTATAGCCTCCTATATACAAAACTTTTCCTTTTATTTCCTTAAGCCTGAAATTTTTTAAAGAGAATAAAGAGTTGGTTCCTCTAAAAGTTAGCAAAGACCTTGAACCATCTTTAAAGTGAATTCCTATACTAATTCCTGTTTCCTTTTTTATCCTTCTAATTTTTGTTTCAACCCCAAAATTTTTCATTTTCTCTACTATAAAATTCCCGAAAAAATCAGAACCAATTAAGCCGATAAATTTTGTTTTAATTTTAAGTTTAGAAATTGCCATCGCAAAGTGTGCAGCTCCTCCACCAACTTCAAGCTTTGCCGAATCTATTAAAATTTGAGAATCCCTTTTCGGGTATTCTTCGATTGGAGATGTTAATAAATCGATATTTACATCTCCAACAACAGTTACTTCAACCATTTGCTTCCCTTTTTTCTATAATAATTCAAGTATTTTTCTATAATTTTGGAATATTTTTCCACAATTTTTTCTAATCTTTTTTCATTCATTGCTTCGGCGCACAAATTTATTTCAGGTAAAGTTTGGCTCATCCTTATCAAAACCCACTCAGACTTATTGAGTTTTATTTTAATCCCATCACCTACATCAATAGCTCTTGAAAATTTTTTTCTCAATTTCTCAACTATTTTTTCTTTATTTTCGTCCGTTAAAGCATTTATGTAAATTTTCTTTATAGGGTTTAATTTAAATTGGCTTACCAATTCATCAAGCCTTTTCCCAGTTTTGTTCAAAATTTTACATAAATATAAAGCAGAAAGAATACCATCAGAAAATGGATAGAAAATATTGAAGTAAAAGTGGGAGCTTTCTTCTCCGGCAAACAAAGCTTTTTCTTCCCATACCTTTTTTTCTATAAAGTTATGGCCAATTCTACTCCAGATCAATTTCCCTTTTTTCTTTTTCACTAGTTTTTCCAATTCGCTTGCGCAATCATGAGTTAGGACAATCTTTCCATTTTTCTTAAGTAAATCTTCTATAAAAATTGCACACATTAAGCTTGCGTCTATTAAATTTCCTTTTGGATCTATGAAAAAACTTCTGTCTCCGTCGCAATCTAAAGCTACACCAAAATCAACATCTTCTCTTTTTACATTTTTTATCGCTAACTTCAAAATATCTTCTCCAGATTCAAACTTATGAAAGCCATATAAGCTTGCATCAGGCTTTTCATGAAGAACAATTAAATCCAAGCCCATATCCTTCAATAGAAATACTACTTTACTTCCAGCTCCACCAAGGAAATCTATCAAAATTTTTCCCTTAACCTTTCCTATTTTTTCTTTCAAAAATTTGGAATAATCTCTTAGTGGATTCTTTTCATTTTTAACTTTACCTTTTCCTTCTATGAATTTCTCTGACTTAACAATTTTCTCGATAGCCTTTATTTCCTTATCACTAAAGCTTAAACCATTTGGTTTAAAAATTTTTACTCCATTCCATTCTACTGGTGAATGACTTGCAGTTATGTAACAGCCGAATATTTTTTTCTTCCATGCATAAAAATAAGCAACAGGATTTGGAACTAATCCAAGAAAAATCACGTTGCAACCAGTAGAAATTAATCCAGAAATGATGTTTTGAGTTAAGGAAGGAGATGAAGGTCTTGTGTCATGCCCTACTGCAACAGTTTTTCTTCCTTTTAAAAAAGTCCCTAAGGCTTTACCTATTTTGAATGCTAATTCTTCAGTTAAATCCTTTCCGTAAATTCCCCTAATATCATAAGCTCTAAATATGCTCACGATATTAAATTTATTTTCTTAAACTATAAACTAATTTTAATGATAATTTTTGAAAAAGAAATTATAAAGGCAAAAATTAAAAGTCCTTTAGCGAATTTTTCTGTTGTTGAAAATGAAGTAGAAATAAGAAAAGATCCATTAACTTCAAGGATTTGTAGAATAAATGTTGAGAGAGCAAAGAGATTTAAACAAATTAAGATTACTAAAACTAAAATAGAAAATGTTGTTAAAAAAACAAAAAGTAAGTGTTTTTTCTGCCAAAAAAACATAGAAAAATTGACTCCAAAGTTTTTCGGTATAAAAGAAAGGATTTTAAAAGGTAATTCTGTTGTTTTTCCTAACCTTTTTCCTTTTGGCCAATATCATGCAGTTGTAGTGCTAAATAAAAAAAGGCATTATTTTAATTTAAACAAGTTTGATTCAAAAATGCTTTTGGATTCTTTTGAAGCAAGTATAGAGTTTTTTAAAATAGCAAATGAAAAAGATCCTGAATTTAAATTCCCAAGCATAAACTTTAATTTTCTTCCTTCGGCAGGAGCTTCTATTTTCCATCCTCACTTCCAAATAACCCTGGATAAAAAACCAACTTTCTTCACAAAAGTTTTGCTTGAAAAAAGTTTAGAATATCATGAAAAGTTTAATTCAAATTTTTGGCTCGATCTTATAGATGAAGAGAAAAAAAGGGAGGAAAGATTTTTGGGTGAAATTGGAAGTTTTTCATGGATAGCTGACTTTGCTCCTTTTAAAAACTATCAAATTTCTGGCATAATTAACGAAAGGATTTCAAGTTTTGATAATATGAAAAGAAAGCATATTAAAGACCTATCTTTATCTTTGGAAGTTATTTTCAAAAAATTGCACAAAAACGGAGTTGAGGCAATAAACTTTTCAATATTCTCAGGTCCTTTAAAGGAAGATTTATCGGATTATTTTTTAATTAACATGAAAATTGTTTCTAGGCCAAGTATATCTAAATTCTATGTTTCAGACATAGGTTTTATGGAATTGCTTCATTCTGAACCAGTTATAGAAACATTACCCGAAGAAATAGCTAAAAGTTTAAGATTTAAAGAGAAGAATTGATATTTATGAAAATTGCGTTTTTTGTTTGGGAATATTGGCCAAGACTTGTCGGTGGTTTGGGAACTTATGCTATAGAAATAACAAAAAAATTTGAAGAGTTTGGGCATGAAGTTACTGTTTTTACTTTAAACGATGGAAATTTAAAAACTTTGGAAAAATGGAATGGAATAGAGATTCATAGGCCTATGTTAGTTGATTCAAGCGTAGTTTTTCCACTTTTCATAAGAGAGGACTTAAAAAGGTGGGGAACCCATCTTAAATTTTTCTCTGACATATTTTCTTACAATTATCTTTCTGCTTCCAAATTTATCAATCTTTTAATAAGAAAAAATGGGGAAAGGTTTGATGTTGTAGCTTTTCATGACTGGCTTTCTGCTTTTGCTGGAGCGATTATAGAAAAGGAAATGCCTTCATTGCCAACAGTTTTTCATATTCATTCTATAGAAGAGCAAAGAGCTTTGGGTGGTGGCTCTCAAATAATAAAGGAAATAGAGAGAGAAGCAGCAAAAGGTGCAGATACTATAATAACAGTTTCTTACTCTATGAAAGATTTTTTAGTTTCCTTAGGCTATCCACAAGAGAAAATAAACGTTTGCTACAACGGATGCGACCCAGAGAAATATAATCCAAAAAAGGTTAATAAGGAAAGGGTTGAAGATTTGAGAAAACTTTATAGGATAAAACCTGAAGAAAAAGTAATACTTTTTGTCGGAAGGTTAACAGCTGTAAAAGGAGTTTACAATTTGGTTAAAGCTATGCCTCTTGTACTTGAAGAATTTCCAAATACGAAGCTTATAATTCTTGGAAAAGGCGAACAATACCAAGATTTAATAACTTTAATTCAACAGCTTAACATAGCAGAAAAAGTTTACATTAGGTCAGAATGGGTTTCAGAAGAAGAAAGAATCTTACATTATGCTCTTGCTGATTTATGCGTTTTCCCTTCTTTGAGCGAGCCTTTTGGAATAGTTAGTTTAGAAGCTATGGCTATGGAAAAGCCAGTAGTAGTAGGGGCTTCTGGAATTTCTGGTTTAAGAGAGCAGGTAATTCCTTCTGGTCCTGAAAGAACTGGTGTTCATATAGATGGAAATAAAAGCGAAGATATTGCCTGGGGTATAAAAGAGGTTTTAAGAAATTTTGAGGAAGCAAAGAAATGGGGCAAGAATGGGAGAAAGAGAGTTCTTAAAGAGTTTACTTGGGAGATTGCTGCAAAGAGAACGTTAGAGATATATGAAAAAATTAGCAAATAGTAATTAGATGACTAGGATAATTGGAATAGTTTCTGGTAAGGGAGGGGTGGGAAAAACAACTTTAGTTGCAAACTTAGGAGTTGCGCTTTCAAATTTTGAAAAGAAAGTTGCAATAGTGGATTGTAACATAACAACTTCCCATTTAGGCTTCTACTTTGATTTTTTGTACTATCCAAAAACATTAAATCAAGTTTTAAGGGGAGAAATAGCTCTAGAGGAAGCAACTTATTACCATAATTCAGGTGTTAAAATAATTCCAGCAGCTTTAAGTGTTGAAGAGCTTATGGGAGTTGATATAAATAAAATTAAAGATTTGGATTTTGGGGATACAGAAATTGTTTTGCTAGATTCAGCACCCGGCTTAGGAAGAGAAGCAATGGGAGTTTTAAATGCATGCAACGAATTAATTTTTGTAGCAACTCCATTCATGAATTCCATTTCTGATGTTATAAAATGCAACAAAGTAGCAAAATATCTTAACTTAAAGCCCTTAGGAATTGTTTTAAATATGTATAGAAAAGATTTGAATGAGCTTGATGAAAGTGATGTAGAAGAGCTAACTGAATTAAAAGTTTTGGCAAAAATTCCTTTTGATTTGAACGTTCAAAAAAGCTTGATTTATAGAATGCCCGTAGTCATTTTTGATCCATATTCTCCTGCAAGTATTGAAATAGAAAGGCTCGCTGCATACTTGATTGGAAAAGAATATAAACCTCCTAAGGGGAAATTCTTTTATAGAATTTTTAAACTTTTTAGAAAATAATTCTTTAAAAAGGGTTTTATGAGAGTAGCATGTTTAATTTCAGGAGGTAAGGATTCTTTATATGCCTTGTACTTGGCAAGAGAAAATGAAATAAAATATTTAATTACAATTTCTCCAAAAAACAAAGAATCTTGGATGTTCCATTTTCCTTGTATTGAATTAACTAAACTACAAGAAGAAGCACTAAACTTAAAGCATATT
>CAZDLC010000025.1:0-9852 GCA_964506615.1 uncultured archaeon | reverse complement strand
TTACTTTAAAAGTTTCTTCACAACTTTCATAACTTCTTTCGCTTCTATTTTTCCTCTAACTCTACTCATTACTAAGCCAACAGCCTTTTCAAAAGGCATGTCTTTTGTAACAATACTTTTAGCTATTTCTTTTAGTTCACTAATTTTTATAGGTTTTAAATCCAATTCCTTTATAGCAAATTTCACATTCTTCTCAGGATTCTTAGCTAAATAACTCAAAACTTCAGGAATTGCCTCCTTTATTAATTGCTTTTTAGCCAAAAAATCAAAAATTTCAAGGAAATGCTTTTCAGTCAAATTCTCAACTTTCACCTTTTCCCTTTTCTCCAAATCTTTAAGAGTGGAAACAAAAGTGTTTGCTACTATACTAGGCTCAACTCTTTTCTTTTCAACAATTTTTTCAAAAATTTCCAGATAATCAGACCTTATTATTTGTTTTGCTAAATCATCAGAAAGCTTAAGCTTTGTTTTAAATCTTGCTAATTTTTTTGTCCAAGGTTCAGGTAAGCTTTTCTTTATTTTTTCTATTAACTCTTTCGAAACTATTATAGGAGCAATGTCTGTTTCAGGGTATAAGCGAGCAGCTCCTGGTAAAGGTCTTAAGAATTTTGTTGTACCATCGGGCAAAGCAGCTCTTGTTTCTTCTTCAATTTTTTGCCCTTTTTCTATTAGTTCTAGCTGCCTTTTTACTTCTAGCTCAATAACCTTTGCTATTAAACCAAGCTCTTGTACCCCTTTAATCTCAACCCTTTTTCCTTTTTTTATGCTAACGTTCAAATCCTGCCTTATTGTTCCTATTCCACGCTTAACCTTTCCTGTTGACTTGCAAGTTAACCCAATAAAATAAGCAATTTCCTGGATTTCTTCAGGAGAAAAACCTTCTAATAAGCCTGTACTTATCTCAACTAAAGGAACACCAAGCCTGCTTAGCCTATAGGTTACATTACCATCTTCTTCCTTAACTATTGCTGCTGCATCTTCTTCCAAACAAACATGCTTTATCTCAATTTTCTTTCCTTTGTACTTGATAAAACCATCTTTTCCAATTATTGCAGTTCTTTGAAAGCCCATTGGAGTTGAGCCGTCTATAACAGTTTTTCTCATGACATGAATTTCTTCTGGAATAGAGCAGTTTAAGAGCAAAGCAATTTGCAAAGCAATTTCTAGGGCTTCTTGGTTCAAAGGTAAAGGCGGTTCTTCATCTAAATCGATCAAGCAAACCTCATTCCTAAAAACCTGGTAATAGAAAGTTCTGTTCCTCAAGTATTCGTACTGAGCAGCTACATCAACTTCTCCTAACTCGCTTTGAACAGGATGCTGCTTTCTTTTAATTATTGCTACAGGCTCTTTTTCTTTCATCTCAGTAGAGCAATTGCAAAAAAGCTTATGCTTAGTGTTAAGCTGAACATGAATTTCCAAACCAGCCTTCAAACCAATTTTTTTATAATTTATTTCACTCATACTCAATTCTCTCCGAGATTTCGCCAGCTAAATTAGAAAGCATGAGCTCTTTTATTTTTTCCATTTTTTTCTCATGCCCTAAAACAAACATCAGCTTAACGTAAGCAACTTCAGGAAGCATATCGCTTGCAAAAATTGCCCCTCTTTTCAAAAGCTCCCTTAAATTATGGTAAATTGTCGGATGAGTTCTTCCGTACAAGCATTGCGAAGCTATAACAACAGGAATTCCTAGACTTACAGCCTTTTCAATTTTTGGTAATAAAGAATTTTCTCCTAAAGTAGGAACATGTCCCAAGCCTGTTGCTTCTACAACAAAACCCTTATAGCCTTTTTCTATGTAAAAATCAAAAATTTCAGGGTTAAGACCAGGATAGCATTTAATCAAAGCAACTTTTTTCTCAATTTTATCATCAACCTTTACTTTTTTTTCACTTCTTTTCCTATAATTTTGGTTCAAAATTTCGATTTTTCTACTTTCCCAGTAAATTTTTGCTATTGGCAATTCATTAATTGCCTTAAAAGCATCTCTTCTACTAGCATGCATTTTTCTTGCTCTTGTTCCTCTTATAGCAAAGCAATAATCATCGCTTATATTACCATGCATTACTATGCAAACCTCAGCTACATCAGAATTTGCTACAAAGTTTGCAGCGCAACTAACATTCATTACAGCATCGCTACTTGGCCTATCGCTAGACCTTTGCGACCCAACTAAAGCTACAGGGCAAGGCAAATCTTTTAGCATAAAGCTTAGAGCAGCAGAAGTATAATGCAGAGTATCTGTGCCGTGAGTAACTATTACTCCTTTTGAGCCAGAGTTAATTTCTTTTGCTACTGCTTTTGCTATTTCTACCCATTTTTCTGGAGTAATATCTTCGCTCATTATGTTCATAACTTGCTCAACTTTTATGTTTGCAATTTCTTTTAACTCAGGAATTTGCATTGCTATGTCGCGGGGAGAAAAAGAAGCATAAACTCCGCCAGTTCTATAATCTATTCTGCTTGCAATAGTTCCTCCTGTTCCAAGAATAGAAATCAAAGGAAGCTTTTTGTCAAATATTAAAATTTTTTCTTTTTCTACTTTTGGCTCTTCAAGCTTCCACTCTTTTTTTACTTTCTTTATTTTTACTCCTTTCTCGAACTTGATTCCAATGTTATATCCGTTATCCAACTTAAGAATTAAGCAAGAAGTATTGCCAAGCTCTATTCTTGGCATTAAAATTCCTTCATATTTTCTTCCTTTTTTAGAAACAATTACCCTATCTCCAACTTCAATTTTTTTACTTTTAAGTAGTGACTCTATCTCCTTAGAATACAAGCATTCACCCTTCCTAATAAATATTGAAGGCTCCTCTATTAATTTGTTACCATTTGCTCAAAAATTAGTCTATTTTCCAAAAGCAATTTCTACTACATCCTTATCCTTAAGTTGATAATCTGCAGAAAGTTTTTTTCCTGTTCTTGCATCTATACCACAAATAAATTTTTCACCAATTTCTGTGTGAAGCTTGAATGCAAATTCTTTTAAAGTAGTTCCTTTTGGGATAAGAAAAACATCTGGCAAAACATTTCCTTCATTATCGCTAAGTTTTTTGCTATCAGCAACAGGATAAACTGCTATATAATTTAGCAATTCAAAAACTGCTTTGTTCAAACAATCTTGCACGCCAGTAGACCCATATCTTTCTATTATTTCTCTTTTTATAAAATCCAAAACTTTTTTCTGATTTTCATCTAGTTTGCTCTCATTTAAAATTTCAAATCCATTTCCAGGCAAGTAATCTATTAAATTCTTTTCTGCAGCTTTTTTCAAAGCAATTTCTGCTTCAGCACTTGTAGGAACTATATAATCATACTTTCCTTTCAACTTTTCAAAATTTTCCTGAGCCTCTTTTAAATCTATTTTGTTTGCAGCTATTATAATCGGCTTAGAAATTTCCCTTAAAACTCTTGCAAAATTTTGTATATCCATAAGAGATTCTTTCTGCAAAGCTTTTTCTAAATGCTCTTTTTTAATTTCTAGTCCAGAAAGTTGTTCAGTTAAAATTTGAATCAAATCTGCTTTTGAAAATTTTGCTATCTGCCTTTCAAATTTTTTCACTGCTTTTTCTATTATAGAAGTAAACCAAAGATCAATTTCCCTTTCCAAAAATTCTATATCCTTTTGAGGATCATGATTTTTTGTCGGCTTTCCTTCTTCATCAGTTAAACCAGAAAAATCAACTACATGAATTAAAACATGAGCTTGTCTTAAATCGTCTAAAAACTGATTTCCCAATCCTCTACCTTTATGTGCATCAGGAACTAAGCCAGCAACATCTATAAGCTTAACAGGAACAAATCTTTTTCCATTCTTGCAAAATCCTTTTCTAGGGTTGCAATTTACATTAAACTCTTTACAAACACAATCTATTGAAACATATCCAACTGCAATGTTCGGCTTAATTGTGGTAAAAGGTACTGGAGAAATTCCAACTTCTGCTAAAGTCAAGGCTTTAAGAAAGCTAGATTTCCCGCTATTTGGCTTTCCTACCAATCCTACTATCATTAAAACTACTGTTGATTTTTTAATGTTTAAATATAAAAATTTTCTTAATTCATTTAATGATAATAGAAGTAATTTTAAGAAGTTTAAAGGAGGCTTTTGATTTAAAAAGGTTTTTGCCTTTTTTCCTTCTCTATTTAATTTTTTCCCTTATATCGCTAATCCTTCTTCTTCCCTTAATCGCAAGAGCTCCGTCGCTTTTTGCTAATCCTTCTTCTCTCGATTTTCAAATACTTTATTTAAGCTTAGCAGGGATAATTATAGCTCTCATAGCAACACTTCTCATCAACATATGGTTCAGCGGTGCTTTGGTTTTTGATTTAAAAATGAAAAAGGGTTTTGAGAAATGCTTAAATTTCTCCAAGAAAATTTATCCTCAAATTTTTGCTCTTTGCTTAGTAATTTCTATTTTAGTTCTTATAACCTTTTTCTTCAGAGAGTTCTCTTTCATTCTTCAGCTTTTAATAGATTGGGTCTTTTTGTTTGCTTTTCCTGCAGTCATAATTAAAAAAGATTCGTTTGATTTTGCATTAGGAAGGAGCTTTAACATAGTTAGAAAAAATATTTTTGCCACATTTTCTTTTTGGGCCCTAACAAGGTTTATAATATTTTTAATTTTTATTGTTTCTATTTTCATTTCTTCCATAGTTCTATTTCCCATTTTTTACGAAGTAAGAGATCTTTACTATGCATTTTCCCAAGGAGCAAAAATTTCTAACGTAGTTTCTGCTTCAAAAATAGTTTTAAAGAATTATCCCCTTCTTATTTTAGAAGCTTTTGTAATATCTTTATTCCTTTCTTTAATGCACGTATTCAACTTAATTTCAAAAACATATTTCTTCGTTGAAATTACAAAAAAATCTAAATGATATCAACTTTTTTAAGAATTTTTTCTGCTTCACTTTTTTCCTTAATTTTAACTTCATCCAAAATAGTATACCTTTTCCTTATCTTCCTTGCTTTAATTAAAGCTTTTACCAAAATCTCTTTTGGAATTTGTATTTCCTCGTAATTCCTCGGCAATCTTAGAGTTTCAATAGTTTTTCCTATCAACTCATAATCCTTTCCTTGAAGATAGCTCATTATTAAAGTTCCTAGAGCAACTTTTTCGCCATGTAAAGCTTGATTTTCTGGATAGAGAAAATCTATTGCATGAGCAAATAAATGTTCTGAACCTGAGCAAGGTCTTGAAGATCCAGCTATACTCATAGCATAACCACAACTTATCAAAGCTTCTACCAAAAGCCTTACTGCAGATTTATAATCTTCCTTATACCTTGAGGAATTTTCAATTATTATAGAAGCTGCTAAGGAAGATATTTTTCCTGCATATTCACCGTAATATTCATTTTTCTTTTCCTTTGCCAATTCCCAATCTGTTACAGCAGTATATTTTGCAATAACATCTCCTGCTCCTGCAGAAAAAAATCTTAGCGGAGCTTTACTTAAATAATTCATGTCAACTACTATACCAGCAGGTGGCTCGAGAAATAAAGATAATTTTTTCTTTTCTTTAAATATGCTCGAGCAAGGAGAAGCAATTCCATCATGAGAAGGAATGGTTGGAACGCTCAAATAAGGTATTTTAAGTTTAAAAGCTGCTGTTTTAGCTACATCTATGTTCTTTCCGCCGCCAATTCCTATTAAGCCTTGAACTTTTTCTATTTTTGCCTTTTTCCAAACTTTCTTAACATTTTCAAAATCAGGCTTTTCTACTAAAGCAAAACTAGCTTCTATGCCATTTTTTATTAAATTTTTTTCTACCTTTCTTCCAGCAAGCCTAAAAGTATTTTCTCCACAAACTATTAAGGAAGAAGAAATTCCTAGTTCCTCTAGAAATTTTGGAATAATCTTATTAGCTCCTTCTCCTATACAAATTCTCCATGAAGTTTTAATTACATGGATCTTTTTAAAAAGCATTACGCCCTTTTATACACTTCTCTTGCAAAATTATAAATATCTTTCGGATTTTTTTCGAAGTGAGTACCTATTACTGGATGGATACCTAATTCCATAAGGAAAAGCACTTCACCTATACTTTTAATTCCACCACCACCATAAACTACTTTATTAGAAGGAACAACTTCCCTTGCTTTTTTTAACAAATTGCTCCTTTGTGTTATCGATACTTTTGCTCCTGAACCGCTTTCGATATAAATTCCATGACATTTTTCATTTGCTTTAACGTATTTTTTAATTCTTTCTAAAGCATACTCGTCACAAATTTTTGCCGCTCCTGTAAACTTTCCAACACTACTTTCTGGGCCAAGAATTAAATAGCCAAAATCTAATTTAAAAGGAGGTTCGCTTGGATATAATACCATAGTTGCTGCTTTTCCTATTTTTGTGAATAAATGAACTATTGGATTGTTGAGAGAAGGTGTTCTATTTAGTAGTTCCGGCCTTAGAATGTATTTAGCATATTTTCCGCTAAAAGCATGAGAAGGTTTAGCAGGAAAGAGAAACCTTTCCTCAAAACCATATTCTTTAAGTTTCTTTAACCAAAAACTAATATCTTTTGACGAAGCTCTTGTTCCACCAACCCAGAAATCGCAAACTTTTTCTAGAATTTCTTTGTTTTTCACAGTTTCTTCGAACATTCTTGCAGTTAAATAATACTTATCTGGATCAAAAAGTATGCTGAATTTCACCATTTAAAATTAGGTTGAAAATTTAAATTTTTAAAGAATTTAAAGCTTACTTTTATATTTGAAATCATGAGCCTAAGCTTAAAATTGAGGAATAAACTTGAAATTTTAGGGATAAGATTTAAATACGGCAAAAGCGCTGAATTTTTGGCAAAAAAATACAATTTACAAAATTTAATCGGAGCAAGGAAAGCAGAAAGGATTATTGAAGAAAAATATAAAAATGAGCCCCAAATTCTTAAAATTATTAATAAAAAAATAAAAGAAACGAGGCCACCGTGGTTTGTTAGGAACATTAACCTTTCATCCTTCAATTCTAATAAAGGCTATGCCTCAACTTTTTCTGAAGAATGCATAGAAGATATGGCAATAGGAACTATTCTTTACTTAGGAGGGGATTTAAAAGATGACTTTACAGACAATTATCTTGAAGATTTGCTTAGTCAAGAAGAAAGTTTTTCAAACATCCTCTCTTTATTAAAAGATGAAAATAATTTGTTAAAGCTGCAGCATAAAAGTAAAGACTCTTTTATTATAGCTAAAGCTACTGCCTCTTTGTTAGAAGAAGGAAGTAGTAGGTTAAAGAATAGAAGTGAAAGAGCATTTAAAGAATATGTAGAGAAGAAAGAAAATAGACTTGATCCAATCCAAGCAAAGGACTTTTTTTATAGGTTTTGCTTGAGAAAGGGGAGAATAGAAGAAGTGAGAAAAAATTTAACCTCGCTCGAAAAAATCTTGGAAACACAAAGGAAATTGGGGGAAATAGGTGCAACTTGGGCTAGAGTTAGCCATATCCTTTCAGGAGGAGAGGAAAAATTTTTAGACAGCTTAGGAAATTTTTATCTCTATGTAACAAGTTGGTTAAATCTAGCAGGTGATGATTTGAAAGAAATAGAAAAGGATTTTTACCCAGACAAAAAAAGTAAGATTGGAATAGAAAATCCGGCAAATGTTTTGGCTTTAAGTATGGTGGCAGATGGCTATAACTTTTTAAGTTTAAATGAGTTAAAAAATTACTTGAGAAAAAACAGCCAAAAAATTTCTGAAATGTTTAACTTTTACTGGGATAATTTGATGGAAGAATATGATAAGCTTGTTTTTTCACCATACGAAGATTTATTCTATGTAATCAACTTAGCTACAGAAATTGTAAATAGGGAAATAAAAAATTTGGAAAGAAAATTTAAAGTTAGCATTAAGCTTTAAATTTTTAACCTCTATTTTAAAATAGGCTTAAATGTCTGAAAAGAAAGAGTCGCATTGTAAATTAAAGCTAGATATAGGAATATATGTAGAAACTCCAGGAGATTTGGGAGAAAAGCTCGGAAAAATATGGTTAGATGTTGTTGATAAATTTGGTGATCGTCCTCCAACAGAAATAATTAGTGAAAAAGAAAAAAATGTTTATGTATGCAATCTTTATTTAAAAGATAAAAAAATCTGTGAAAAGTGTCCAGCTTACCAACCATAATCTTTTGTTATATCTAAAGCTTTCGAATATATCTCAAGCTCCTCTTGCGTAACAGGTTCCTTATTCCTTACTTTCTCATGTATCTCTCTTCCTTTTATTAGAATAGGATCCCCCCATGGCATTTTTCTCCACTCGCTTTCATATTCTTTAAGAAAATTTTTAGTTAAATCTTTATTTTTGAAAGCTTCTACGATGATTTTTCCTCCAATTCTCCCGCTCGATAATGCAGCATGAACTCCACCAAAAAAGATAGGATTTGCAAAACCTGCATTATCGCCAACTGCTATCACATTGTCATCATATGTTCTTGGTAAGGGCCCGCTGCCTGGTATATAATTTCCTACAGGCCTTTCAATAAATTTAACTCTTTTTATCTTCAATTTTCTAAGGAGCTCGTTTAAAAGCTTATCATAAAAACTTTTAGTAACAAATCTTCCTCTATACAAAAGTCCAAAATTTGATTCATTGTCGTGATGATAAAATCCGTAACGGTAAACAACCTCAGGAGTTGGATTTGGCCTAAAATCTATAAATAATCTTTCGTTATTATAAGAGGAAAGAACTTTATATTGATAACCAAAAACATGATTCCTGCTCCATTTTTCATAATCTTTTTCACTTATAAGCCCTGTATCTACAACCCCTTTGAATGAACTACCACCTGCCAAAACCAGCATATCGCATTCTTCTATATAGCTTTTATGAGTGTAACGATTGTCAACTTTCACTTTCCATTTACCATTTTTTCTACCTATAGGCACAGCCCTATGCCCCATTTTCACCTTACATCCAACTCTTTCTGTCTCTTTAAGTAAGCTTTTATTAAAAATACTTCTATCAATCATATAGCCTGGAGAACTTACTATTTTTTCCAAATTATCATTGATTATTACGTCAAATTCTCTTACCCCTCTTCTTATACATTTGTTAAAAAACCTGCCGATAATATCTTGATTTTCTTCTACAGCCTTTTTGCTCAATGCTTCGCCACATTCAACCTTACTTATTTTTGGTCTTTGCTCAAAGAGCTCTACTTCTAACTCTGGCATAAGTCTTTTTATAGTTATTCCAGTAGAGCATCCTGCTGGACCTCCTCCTATTATTATTACTTTACCCATCTTCTCATCTCTTTTCTATTTGAAAATCACAAAATCCATCTTCAAGTAAATACTTATTCCTTTTGAGTACAAATCTAGACCCTATTACTTCCTCTATTACACCCTGATTGTATTCTGAGCAAATTCTACATATAAAAGGTTCTTTAAATTTTTTAACACAATCTCCGTATGGGCACTTTACAATATGAGTTTCGCCGTTCTCCTCTTTTAGCTCTAGGCCTAAGCATATAGCAAGAATTTTAAGCACTTTAGACGCATTTTCAGGAGTTTTTTCCTTTATTCCAAAAACTTCCATTATTTTTTCTGCATCCTTTTTTCCTAATTCTTTTATCTCTCGCAATAAAATTTTTGTCATTGTGGCGTAACCAGATGTTTGGATTAAATATTTACTAAGAATTGTTATAATGTTACCTGAGGTATATTTTAAAAGATTAATCCTTTCCTCAACACTCAATTTCTCTTCTAAATCTTTTTTAATTTTTTCCAAATTCATCACATATTTTCATACTTAGTAGAATATTTATTTTTTTCCTTGTGTTAGGCTCGGACAATCGGGGCATCTCTCTTCATCGTCTACTCTTAATCCACAAGCAACATACTCTGGATCTA
>CAZDLC010000024.1:0-9885 GCA_964506615.1 uncultured archaeon | reverse complement strand
TCTAAACTTAAATTAGCCTTAGCATTTTCTCTTCTTCCTTCAAAAATAAGCTCTCCAAAAGCATTAACAGTTTCGTTCAAACTATACTCTTCCTTATCAGTGAAAATTGTCAAATAGCTTAAGTTAACCTCAGGAATTGTTACGTTTTCTTCGCTTAAATTCTCTTCAACTTTTTTAACTTCAATTTCTGAAAAGCAAGGGTTTAAAAACAAAGAAGAATTTCCTTCAAAAACTGCTTTTAAAATCCCACTTTCTTTTAATTCAAATTCGACACTTCCTTCAGAATCTGTAATACCAGAAAAAATTTGAGAATTGTTTAAGTAAGCCTTAATTTCTTGTTCAGGCAAAGCAGTTCCATTATCTAAAAGCAAAGTAATTTTAACTTTTTCCCCATTTTCTATTACTAAGGAAGTGTTTGCAAAAACCTCTATTGAAAATTCCTTTTCGAAAATTTTATTAAAATTTAGAGGTTTTGAAAAATATCCGTTGATAGTTGAGTTTGTTGCAAGTACTACTGCTGCTCCAAAAGCTATTATAAGGAATGAAATTAATAACTGGCTTTGACCTGTTTCAGATTTATTCCTCATAATTTACCACTACTTTAATTTGATTAGGTCCGAGTTCTGTGGAAAGTGAAGAAGAAACAAAAATTTCAGAAATACAAGAGCTTTCAGGCTCTAGAATTTGGCAATCCGTTTTTTCAGAAATTAGTTTAAAACTTTCAGGCAATTTCCACTCTACTTCCAAAATCTTAATTTGAGAAGGTCCAGAATTTTTAATATTAGCCTTAACTTTAAAATCTTCTCCCCTAACAATTCTTTCAGGAGCTTCTATTTCGACATTTATTTTTGGCTCAGGAATAATTGGAATTACAGGCTTTTCTAGACTTTCATTAGAAGGCTCGACAGTTTGATTTTCAAACGAAAAATTGGGAAAAACTTCAAAACCAGAATGAGTTTCGTTAATTACGCTCGAAGCAATTACTAGCGAAGAAGCTGAAATCAAGCTTATTAGCAAAATTGCAGCTATAAGCTTTGCTTGAGATTTTTTTCCTAACCATCTTTCCTCCAAACTTTCGACAATTTTTTTCTTTTCGCTTTCGCTAATTTTTTTCTCCAAATAGAAAAGTCTTGCAGGCCCAATTTTCCTTTGTTTAATTACTCCTGCACCCATTAGCTCGTGAAGATATTTTGAAGAAGTATGCCTATGTAAGCCTGTAATTTCTGCTAAGGAAACTATAGTTAAGCCTTCTGGATGCTTCATTAAAGTATCTAATATAAGCTCTCTCGGGCTTTTTCCTTTCATTCAAACACTTTTGTACGCTAGCGTACAACAAATTCGGACAAGCTTTAATTAAGAAAATGTTTGTCGATTGCGATAAAGCAAGCAGTTTTAGAAAATTTTCGTAAGTTCTCGACTTTTCGAATGATTAAAATTTGTCGAAGATAGCTTTTTAATTAAAAGAAAAGTAAAATTATATTGATGATTAAAAACTTTTTTTCTAAGAAAGAAGAAGAATTAAGTGTCGAAGATATAATTAAAAGGCTTGATACTCAATATGCTCACTTAGCGATGGAATTTGAAAAATTTAAGATTTTGAATGAAAAAATCGAAAAACTTAACTCAAAAATTATGGAAATAGAGGAAATGATTTCTCGTGGCATAAAGTTTCAGTCGAGGAGCGTGTCGACAAAAACAAAAGAGGCTATAAAGGTAATTTTGAAAAAGCATGGAGAACTTACATCAGAACAACTAAGCAAAATCCTTAAACTGTCGAGAACGAGGTGTAATGAATATTTAAAGGAAATGGAGGAAGAAGGTATAACAAAGTCAAGAATTGTGTGTCGAAAAAAACTCTATTCTCTTCGACAGTAATTTTAATATCTTTTTGCCAATTCTGTGAAAACTCTTGCTTTAAAATCAGAAATTATGCTCATTAAATTTACAAATCCATCTTGAGGAGTAGGAAAGCAGGAAAAATATTTATGAACATCGCCATCTTGCCACCACTTTGTGCAACAGTAGTATAAGTGATCACTTATTTGTAGTAACCTCCAAATTTTAAGGAAGTAAGGGTTGTTAAGTTTTTTAACGAATTTTTCCAAATTTTTTACTTCCTCGAAGCAAACTTGCTGCATTCTATTTCCAAGCCAGGCAGAAACATCCCTTTCCATGTCAGCCCAGGATAAAGTATTGAGCTCAAAAACATCAATCTCTCCCATAGGCTCATATTTCTCTATAACTTCACTTGGCAGACAAAACTCAAGATTTTCGTATTTCAAAACTTCATAAGGCAAAGCTTTTAAAAACCAAAATATTCCTGATTCAGGCCATTGGTGTTCGCCAAAAGTTTCATAATCCATAAAAAGGTTTATGCATTGGCCAGGAGTTGCTGCAAGCCATGCAGCATACTTATCTGCAGTTAAAGGCCATTCATTCCAATCCTTTGCTGAAAATCTGTAGCCAATGTCATCGCTTAACCTATAATTTCTCAAAAGAACTCTTATCCTTTTTTCAGGCCTAGGGTCGTTTGGAAAGCAATATTTTCTTATATAAACGTAATTTGGACTTCTCCATCCCAAAATCCTTTCAGCACCTTCTGTAAATATTGCTTTAAAGCCCAAATCTTCTACTATCTTTGCTATAAGGTTGTTAAAAATCATTTCAGTATTAACAAAAGTTGTTGGATTAAAGCCAAAAAGGTCTTTTATTGTTTGTCTATGCATGTTAACTTGCTCTATAAATTCTGTTTTATCTTCAAACAAGCTTGAAAGGGAATGGAAGTAAGTTTCGCCTATAAATTCAACACACTTTGTTTCAGCAAGCTGCTTAAAAAGTTCTATTAAATCCTTACCATACTTTTCGCAAATTTCTAGGAAAACACCTGTTATAGAATAGCTGACTTTAAATTTCCTCTTCTCATTTTTAAAGTTGTCTATTAATTCTAAAATTGTCTTTGTTGCAGGAAAATAACATCTTTGATAAACCCTATCAAAAACCCATTTATCTAGACCATGATTAAAGTAATAATCAAAAATTTTGTCGCTACTTATATTTCCGTTTGGCTGAAAAGTAGAAAGTCTAAAAGGTTGGTGAACTTGGAAATTCAGAGTTATCGAAGTCATCCTTTCTTTTAATAATTTTTTTAGGCTGCTTTAAATATTTTTTACTTAAAAAAACTTTTAGTTAAAGAAAATATAAAGAAAAAATATGGATTATGTTTTAGCAAAAGATTTGGCTTCTCATTCTTACATTTTATCCGGAAAAAACTCATTTTTCTTAAGATTTTGCGATAGTGGATTTAAAAATAAGTGGTGCGGATATTGGTTTAACGGGCTTAAATTCTTAGATTACTTTGCCTTTAAAATTAATGAAGAATGGCTTTCTCCTGAAAATTGCAAAATTTTTGAATACAACCATATTTCCTCTTCCCTTACTTTCTTGCTAAATGATTTGGATGTAAAAGAATTTTTATATTTATCTGATAAAACAGGTTGCTTAGTTTGCTTGCTTACCTTTAAGAACAAATCTCCTGAAAGGAAAAAAATAGATTTATGGCTTGAGGCTGGAGTAAACATAAGAAGCTGGGAAGAAGATTGGCATGATAGAAAATATGGAGTAAAATTTTTTGAAAACAAGCTTTTAATAAGTTCGGAAAAAGGTTCCTTAGTTTTAACTAGCTTTCCTTTTGCAATTTTTGAGCATGAAGAAGTTTATAGAGATCACTTTCCTTCAGGAGAAAGGGAAAGGGTTTTTATTCCGGGTAATTATAAAATATCATTTTACATCGGCCCAGATTCTGGGCATGAAGTCTTTTTTATTTTTTCTCCAGGAGAAAGTGAAAAAGATTGTTTGGAGAATTTGAAGAAGGAAATTGAAAACATTTCCCTTAGCTACTTGGAAAAGGAGAAAAATTTGGAAAATTTAAAGAATAATTCCCTTTTTAAGTGTAACTTAAATTTTTTGGAAGAGCTTTTTAACGCAAGCGTTTTGAATCTTGAAAAGCTTTGGTTCGATTCAAAAGTTTCGGGATATCTTGCAGGCTATCCCTGGTTTTTACAAATTTGGGTTAGGGATTTAGCTTGGGTTTTGCCTGCAGTAATAGATTATGGCGAATTCGAAAAGGCTAGGAAAAGCCTAGAGACAATTTTTAATTTTCAATCTAACGGTAAAATGCCAAATGTAATTTTTTTAGATGGAAAAGCAAGCTACAATTCTTCTGATTCTACACCTTTAACTTTAATTGCTTTGTATCATTACATTATGAATTCTGGCGATGTTGTTTTTTTAAGGAATATTGAAAATAAATTGGAAAAAGCAATAGAGTTTTATAAAAAGAATAAGGATGAAAAGGGGTTTGTTTTTTCTAAGGAAAAAGAAAGCTGGATGGACACTCTTTCAAGAGAAGGAAAGGTTTTGGAAGTCCAAGCTTTTTGGGCAAAAGCTTTAAAATGTTGCTCAAAACTTTTTGAAATTCTTGGAAAAGATTCGAGCGAATTAGAAGAAATGGCTTTAGATTTAGAAAAAAATTTGGAAAAGGAGTTTTGGAATGAAGAGGAAAAATTCTACTTTGACAGAATTGTTAATTCAAAAAAATACGGAGAAAAAACTGTGAATGCGATTTTTCCACTTCTTTTTGGAATTTCAAAAAATTGGAAGGATGTCTTAGAAATTATCGAGAAAGAATTTACAACAGATTTTGGTTTGAGGACAATTTCCAGAAATGAAATTACTTATAATCCTTCTGGCTATCATACTGGCTCGAGCTGGGCATGGATAATAGCTCTTTTTTCCGGAGTAGAATTTTTGCATAAAAGAGAAAAAGCATTTGAATATTTGAAAATTTTAGCTGATAGGTTGGAAAAAAATTGTGTTTGTACTATAGAAGAAGCATGGAATTCTGAAAACGGAAGCTTAATGCTTTTGAAGGAAAATAAAATTGAAGAAGGTGCTTATCTTCAGGCTTGGAGTAGCTTAGCAATAAGAGCCATAGACGAATTCATGCTTGGAATAAAAATAAATGCTTTTGAGAATAAGATATTCGTTTCTCCTTTTTTAAAGGAAGGGATGAAGGTTTTAAGAAGGAAAAGAATAGGGAATGATTTGGTTGATTTGATTTTTAAGAGAAAGGGGAAAGGAGTGGAAGTAAGTTATAAAAGCCAGAAAGGTAAGGAGTACAAGATAATTAAATCTCCAGGCTTAGATTAACTTGTAAAGCACAGTCTTTTTATCCTGAATAATTTCTATTTTACCTTCTCTTCCAAGCCATCCTAGGGCTCCAAAAACTTCGTTCAATTTTAAATTTGCTTCTTTTGCTATAGCATTAGCACTCAAAGGACCTTTTTCCTTTAAAACATGCCAAACTTTACCTGCATTCACGCCAAAAACTTCTTCTGGCTTCATACTATGAATTTATTCTAAGCTCAAATAAATTTTTATGCTTTTCTTCAAAATTAGGCTTTTTTCTAGTTTTTTCCAAGCATTTTTTCATTAAAACAGCTTGCTAAGGTATTTTTTAAGTAAACTTCTCTATTAGTTCTTTAAAGAAGAATTTCAAATCAAAAATAGATTTTCTTGTATTTTTCAGGATTTTCAAGTATATCCTTAAGTTTTTCAGGATTTTTTATCAAAAGTTTAAGAGGGTTAAGCTTGCACTTAACTTTTCTCACAAGCTTGTATTTACCATTTCTGTAATTTTTATTCTTTCTAATTTCTATCTTTTTCTTTTCCTTATCGTAAAAAACGTGGAAAGGAAAACCTTTATCTTTAATTACAAGGTAATTATGCCCAGCTTTTTCTGGGGCAAAGCTTATTAAAAGGCAATCTTTTCCAAAACTTGTAATTCTGTGTAAAAATTTAGGATGAATATAAATGAATTCACCTTTTTTAAGTTGGATTATAAAAGTTTCATAAGTTTTTTTGTCGGAAAGAATTAAGAGGCATTTATTGCTCAAAACTAAATAAGCTTCTCCAAGATCTTTTTCATGGGCATGCCCATAAGTTGAAAAAAGTTCTCCTTTACTACTTAAGGAAAAAATTCCATGATTTAATAAGGTAACATCGCAAACTATTCCTGTTTTCTCATAAATCCTTTTAAATTTTTCAACACTTTTCCACAAATTGTAAACTTCGTAAACAATAAAATCTCCTGAAAATTTAAGAAGCTCTTTTCCATTTTTCAAATCCATTATAACTTTATCCTTAATTAGCTGGGATGCAAACCTCTTCCAGTTTGGAATTTCTTCTTTTAAATCTAGATATATGTTTTCTTTTACTTCCTTAAAATCAAATCCAAGCTCAATTTTCATATTTAATTTTTGTTTTGAAATAATTAAATTATGAGAGTTTTTTATGTTCCATGGCTTCACATGCATCAGCCTTTAATTTTTCTTGGAAATGAGCTTAAAAGCAACTTGGAAAAAATGATAATTTCAAAAGATTCTAAAGAAGCATGGGACGGAAAATTAATAGCAAGAGCTTACAAAAATCCTGCTACTTATGTTAAAAAGCTTAGCAAGCAAGGCTTAAAACCAAAAATAATGCTTGATTATTCAGGAATTTTGCTCGAGAGCTTGGAAGAACTTAGCAAAAGAAATTTTTTTGATTTTGAGGTTCAGGGCGAAAAATTAGGGAATATAATAGAGAGTTTAAAGGAAATGGTTAAGAAATATGAGGATTGTGTTGAATTTGCTGCAACAGCTTATTCTCATTGCTACTTTCCAGCAACTCCTCAAGAAGATTGGAAGCTGCAAATAGAGGAATGGAAAAATGTTTTTTCAAGAATTTTTGGTAAAAAAAGTTTGGAAAGGGTAAAGGGTTTTTGGCTTCCTGAATTGGGAGTTCCTGGATTTGGTGACAAGCTTAAATTTTTAATAAAAATTTTAAAGGAGGAAAACATAGAGTGGCTTTTCCTTCCTTTGCAGGCTGTTGAGAATTATGAAAACTTAAGTTATGAGGAGAGAATAAAAATTTGTTGTAAGCCTCACTTGCTTGAGGTTCAGGGAGAATCGATTCCAGTAGTTTTTAGAGCCCCTCACTATTTAATAGATCAGCAAGCAGGTTGTTTGCCTGAAAAAATTTTGGAAAAAATTAAAGAAGTAGAAAAGATTTTTCAAAAATCAGAAAAGCCTCCTATAATAGTTCCTGCAAGTGATGGAGAAAATGGGAATGTGATGATGAATGAGTTTTTTCCTTTAACTTTTGAGCCCTTGTTTAAAAATTTTTCAAGCGAGTTTTCTTCCTTAACTATAACAGAATTTTTGCATGAATTTTACGAGAAAAATAGCGAAATAAAACCGGAAAGTAAAATAAGTTTAAAGGTTTTGGGTGCTTCTTGGGTAAACGGCCATAAGTTTTGGCTAGAAGGTTCGAGAAGAATAGAAATGGCTAAGAAAGTAGAAATTTTAAGCAAAGAATTTCATGAAGTTGAAAGAGAAATTTTGGAAAAATTTGGTGAAGTAAATGAGATAAAAGAAGCGAGAAGGCTCTTGCTAATTTCAGAAACTTCTTGCTATGTTTATTGGAACGTTGATTTTTGGTTTGAGCAGGGAGAAAGAGTTATGGAAATTTTGAGGGGAAAAATTAATAACTTGAGAGAAAGATATTTATATCATATAGGGAAAAGAATTTAAAATTAAGGTTTTTAAATGAGGATAGGAATTTTTTCCTGGGAATCTTTGCATTCATTACCAGTAGGAGGATTAGCAGTTCACGTAACAGAATTGGCTGCTGCCCTGCAAAGAAAAGGGAATGAAGTTCATGTTTTTACTCGGATCGGACCAAACCAAAAAATATATGAAGTTATAGATGGCGTGCATTACCATAGATGTCCATTTTCCTTTAACTCAAATTTTATTTATGAGATGACGAATAACATGTGCAAATCTATGGCACATTTTTTCTTTGAAACAGAAAATGTTTCAGGAGCTTTTGACATAATTCATGGGCATGACTGGCATGTAGTTAATGCTTTGGATGAAATAAAAAAAGCAAGGAACAAAAAGGTTATTTTTACTCTTCACTCAACTCAATTCGGAAGGGATGGAAATCATTTCCATGATGGGGCTGCAAGTGATATAAGAAATATAGAGTGGTTCGGAACTTACATTGCTGATAGAGTAATAGTTTGCTCGAATGTTATGAAGGATGAAATTATGAGAATATACAGAGTTCCTGATTGGAAAATTAGGATAATACATAATGGAGTATGGGCAAAGAATTTCGATGGTTTTGTAGATGCATGGAATGATGTTAAAAGGCATTTTGGCTTTGCACCTCTTGATCCAATGATAGTTTTTGTAGGAAGAATGACTGTTCAAAAAGGTCCTGATTTGCTAATAGAGGCAATACCAGATGTTTTAAAAGATTTTCCAAATGCAAAATTTGTTTTTGTGGGAGATGGCTATTTAAAACCGCAACTTGAAAAAAGGGTAGGCGAGCTTAATTTATGGCATGCTGTAAGGTTTACTGGTTTTGTTCCTGATGATTGGAAAACTAAAATAATGAAGGCTGCTGATTGTATAGTAGTTCCAAGCAGGAATGAACCTTTTGGAATTGTTGTTTTAGAGGCTTGGAGCTGTTATAAGCCTGTAATAGCTACTCACGGCACAGGTGCTGGAGAACTAATATGGCATGATGTTACTGGCTTAAGGGTTTACCAAGCACCAAATTCAATAGCTTGGGGTATAAAAGAGATTTTAAGAAATCCTGAAAAAGCGAGATGGATGGGAGCTAACGGAAGATATGCAGCAGAAAAAGCCTTTAATTGGGATAAAGTAGCAGAAGAAACTTTAAAAGTTTACGAGGAAGTTTTAAGATAATTTTATAAGTTAGTTCTCTCAAATTAAAAGCATGAAGTGCTGGTTTTGTGATAAAGATGCTAGAGGAGTATGCATAGCTTGCGGAAGAGCAGTTTGTCATGAGCATGGCTATAAGTTAGATCAATTTACGCACACAAAAAGCGATACTTGTACTGGGTTTGCAAGCTACTTTAAAGCTTTTAACGTTTTAAAATGTTCAGAATGTAAATTAGAGTGGGAAAGCTGGGAACAGGGAAAAAGGATAATAAAGTAAGCCTAAAAAATAATTTCATGGAAATACCAGAAATTATCCTAATTTTCTGCTTTATTTTTCTATTTTTCATAATCCTTAATGCTGTTTTAAGTGTTTCGCAAGAGGATTTAGAAGAATTAACTCGAGGAGAATGTAATTTATCAGAATTCCTTTGCAATTTTGGCCAAGCTTTAGGGATACCAAGAGCATGGATGAATTCCAGGGTTTTTTTAAAGTATGTTTTCATCCCCTTTCTAAGCATTTTTTCAATAATTTATGGAACTTTAAATAATGCAAGAATTTTTCCGGAAAATAGAATTAATGTGGTAATTTCAATTCTTATTGCTCTATTTGTTTTGCAAACTGGAGCTTTTACTTTTATCGTAGTAGCATTATTTTCAGCTTTGGGAATTTTTTCAGTAGTAATATTTTTCTTCCTTTTCTTCTTAGGGATATTCATAGTTTTAAGGTTTGTTTTTAAAAAAGTTTAGCAAGTTTTTATCTTAAAGAATTTCTGGAGCAGGAGATTAAAGAATGAAAAAAGGTTTTGCTGCTGTTAAATGTTAGACGTCTAACAAAAAATCCTCTTTTAACTAAAAAATATTTTCCAAAAAGCCATCGAGTTAAAAAAATAAAAAAAGAGGAGACCTGCCACACATTTAGGCAGGTGCCTCTTCAGGTTTAGGCTCTTCCTTCTTCTTTTTCTTTGCCATTTTTTCACCTCTTTTATTTTTATCCTTTTAAAGGAAAGGGGTCATTAATAAAAGATAAAAGTGGGGATATAAAGTTAACCGATAACTTTAAGTAAAAGTTCCCTTATTTCTTGCTTTTAAA
>CAZDLC010000023.1:2260-9985 GCA_964506615.1 uncultured archaeon | reverse complement strand
GCAGAAAAATAATCTTCACATTCTTGAGTTCCAGCAGGAGCATAAACTAGCTCACGATCAGGAAGCTTTCTTAGCTCATCTCTAAACCTTGATTCCAAAATTCTTAAGTAATCAGTACAAACTTGATGACCAAAACCTCTTGACCCTGTATGAATCATTACACATACTTGACCTTCCCTTTCAATTCCAAAAACTTTTGCAACTTCTGGTAAAAATATTTTATTCACAACTTGAATTTCAAGAAAATGATTTCCTGCTCCTAGAGTTCCAAGCTGAGGAGCTCCTCTTTTTTTAGCTTCATTAGAAACTTTTTCTGGGTTTGCACCTTTCATGCAACCTTGCTCTTCCAAATGCTCCAAATCTTTTTCAGTTCCATAACCATTTTCAACAGCCCATTTTGCACCTTTAACTAAAACTTCATCTAACTCAGAAAAGCTTAGCTTAATTTTTCCAACTTCACCAACACCCGAAGGAACGTTATGGAAAATTGAGTCTAGCAATTCCTTAAGTTTTGGTCTTATTTGCTCTACAGTAAGGTTTGTTCTAAGCAAACGCACGCCACAATTGATATCAAAGCCTATACCTCCTGGACTTAGTCCCCCTTCATTATAATCTAAAGCTGCAACCCCCCCGATAGGAAATCCTTAGCCGCTTTATAAGCTATAGCCGAAATGCATATCGGGGAGTGCTATACTATGTTTGTAAATTCCTGGTAAGAAAGCTACATTGGCTGCCTGCTCTATCGCTCCTTCTTCTACTTGCTTTAAAAGCTTTTCTGACAAGAAAAGCCATGCTGGTACTTTCATTCCCGGCTTTGCTTCCTTTGGTAATTCCCATAGACAAGGGCCAATTTTTCTTAATTTTTCCTTTAATCCCATTTTTTCACCTCTTAACTCATCTTGTTCCTCAGTAAATAAATCTTTTGCTTTCTTTTTTTATTCTTTTTGCTATTTCTTCTATAGAAGTTCTTTCATATATAGATGCGTGAATAAAACAAAGATAACCTCCAATCCATAAGAAATCTATGTAGCTGTAAGGAGGGCCAAGTTCATATAAACCATTCCAGCTGAAGTAAGAAAATAGAGTATCGGCAATTCCGGTAAACAAAAACGCAAGTGAGATAATAAACCAAACTCTTGAAAGGGCACCTCCCCTGAAGGCTTCTACTAAAAGTAAAGCGCTAAATATTAAGTAAACATCTAAAACCGGATAAGCTATTAAAATAGATTTCTCTAAAAGGCTTAAATTAGAAGTTGCTAATGGTAGAAGAACAAAAAATAGGGAAAGCAAGCCGTAAATTATAGAAACTAAAGCTGCCAAGTAAATTTTTCTAATTTTAAAAGGGAATTTAATATAAGAAAAATAGTAAAAAGTTGCTAGTATCATTGGAAAGTATCCAATAATGTAAAAGAAGTCTGCAAATGAAGGAAAAGGGTAAACTTCTTTTATAATCTCATAATATGCCCAAATTAGTTCTCCAAAACCCCAGAAAAAAACACCAGCTCCCAATAAAAACCATGTTTTTCCTTCTAAACTTTTTCCAAATTTTTTATAATTAGAAAAGCAAAAGTAGGATGCTGCAAAAGCTAATGAAAAGAAGAAAATGTCAGAGAAAATTGTTTTTATGCTTTTTTCAATCCCAAGAAAATAAAATGAAACGAATAGCAAAAACAGAAAAATTATTGCTATTTCAAACTTCTCCATAAATCTCTTTTGGCTTTTTATTTTAAACTTTTTTCCTTTACGGAAATAAAGCTTAAAATACTTCCTAAACCTATGAACAGGCTTCCTAAAATTATGCCCTGAATTATTTCGTTCTTTTTCTTCCCAAATTCCTCAATTCTACTCGGCTCATGAGTTAATCCTAAGGTAAAATCGAGGAAAAAAGTGAATAGAAGGCAAATTAAAAGTATGCCAAAGATGCTGAAAGTAGCTCCTATTATCCAAAGCTTTTTCATGATTTCTTATTTGTTTTTACTCCTTTATTAATGCAACTTTCATGTTCGCTCTATATTCTACTATTTCATTATTTTTTACAACAGCTTTAAGGCCTTTTACATCTATTCCAGTAACTTTTCCTTCTTCCTTTACTTTTTCTAAACCGCTCTTTACAGCATCTTCCCAGCTTTTCTCAGAAGTTCCTATTACTTCAATTACCCTTACCAAGACCATTCAATCACCAAATAATTTTATATAACTTTAAAATTTTTTAATTATGGGAATAGAAGAGGATTATCTTCTTTTAATGTTTTCTATGAAGGGCCTTGGAAAAAGAGTTGACTTAAATCATGTTAAAGAGAAGCTTTCTCGCGATTTAAAAAAGTTTTCTGAAGAAGAAGTAAAAAATCTTCTGAATTCACTAATAGAAAAAGGTTTTTTAGAAGAAGTTAAAGGATTTTATGGAATAACAAAAAAAGGAATGGAGTTTTTTTCTAAAAGAGTAAAAGAAGTTGAAAATAACTTGAGAAAAATTAACGAGCCTTGGCTAATTGTTTATAAAGCAAAGCAATATTATCCTTATGTTATTAACACAGTTTTTGAATTTTGCAAAGATAGATTTGTTGGTTTCTACTGTCTTTTTACGGAGAAAAGGTTTTTTAGAAGAGATTTTAGAGGAAGAAAAATTGTAGTTAAAGACCCGAAAGAATTGCTTTTTTTCATCAATATCCATTGCATAGATATAATCCCTTCTGTTCATAGAATTAATGTTGATAGACCAGATTGGTTGGTTGTGGATATAGACCCAGGCCCAAAAGTTGATTTTGAGAAAACAAAGGAAGTTGCGGAAATAACTTATAAAATTTTTAAGAACTTTGATTTAAATCCTGCCATAAAATTTTCTGGTTCCAGAGGTTTTCAAGTTTGGGCTTTAATAGAAGATTTTGAGTTTCCTGCTGAATATGAGCCTATAGTTTTAAAAGGAGGGAAAAGAGAAAAAAACTACTTTACCCTTTTTTCTGATTTTGTTAGGGTAATTCAAAGGGAAGTTGAAAAGGAAGTACCAAAACTAACAACTTGTGAAACTTTAAGCAAAAAAGAAAGAGAAGATAAAATCCTTCTTGATCCTTCGAGCATGAAGCCTTTAGGTTTAGTTAGAGCTCCTTATTCTGTGCATTCTAAAACTGGCTTAGTTTCTCTTCCTTTAAATTTAAAGGAAGTAAAAGATTTTGAGTTTGAGCAAGCAAGAACAGAAAATGTTTTGGAAAGATATGAGAAAAGAGGGAATGAATTTATTCTCAGACCTTCTAATCCAAAAAAGCTAATTCAAGAATTAATTTGAAAAATCCTAATTATTATTAGGTGATGCTTTGCCTATAAGTACAGCACCTTATAAAAGAACTTATAAGCACACAAAAGGAAGGGGAAGAGAAGCAACTGTAAGTTGTGGAGTTTGTGGAAGGGAAGTTCCTAAGTATAAAACTTTTGTTATAGTTAAGGGGCTTAGAATAGACGACCCTTTAATAAGACAGCAAATTGATAAGAGAATGATTCACTTACTTAGGAAAAAGATAAGGGTTTGTCCGGCTTGTGCAAGATTCCATGGAATTGTAAAACCTGGAAAAAGTGTGAGGAAAAAGCACTTGAGATTATGAAGCTAATAGAAAAAATAAAGGGATTAAGGGGGATATTGTATAGAAAGCTAATAGAGGAAGAGGAATTAAGGTTTCCTAAGTTTGAAATAAAAAAGCAAGTAAAAGCTAAGTTACCAGATGTTAAGCAAATAAGAAAGCTGAATGTTACTTATTCTTTAATAGAGCCTTTTGCGTTTGCTAACATAAAGTGGGATGAAGATACAAAAGATTTAGTTTATTTTGTAATCGAGCCGAGCTTGAACGAAAAGGAAAGAGAAATTCTGGAAAAAATTTCTTCGGGCCTAATAGAGATAATGGAAGTAGGCCTTTCTTCTTTCAAGGATATTTCAAAAGCTTTAGAGCATTTGGAAAAAAATGTTAAGAAAATAATTAAGGATTTTGGCATAAAGTTAAATCCAGCTCAATATTTGAAGATGATGTACTACATTTACAGAAATTTTATTGGTTATGATGAAATAGAGCCTTTGCTCCAAGACCCTTTCATAGAAGATATAAGTTGCGATGGCATTAACACACCAATTTACATAGTTCACAGAAAGTACGGATCTTTAAAAACTAATATAATTTTTAAAGATGAAAAAAGGCTAAGGGATTTTATAGTAAAACTTGCAGAAAGGTGTGGAAGATATGTTAGTTATGCAGAGCCCATTCTTGCAGGGACTTTGCCAGACGGCTCAAGAGTTAGCGCAACTCTAGCTCCTGATGTAGCAACAAGAGGTCCTGTTTTTACTATAAGAAAATTTACTGAAAGGCCTTTTTCTCCAACAGAGCAAATAGAGCTTAAAACAGCCTCACCTGAAATTTTAGCCTATCTTTGGTATTTAATAGAAAACAAGGCTTCTATGCTTATTATCGGCGGAACAGCAACTGGAAAAACATCTTTCCTAAACACCCTTTGTACTTTCATTCTCCCAGAAGCTAAAATAGTTTCGATAGAAGATACAAGAGAGCTTAAAATACCGCATGAGCATTGGGTTCCTGGCTTAGCAAGAGTTGGTTTTGGAATTCCAAAACCAACAGGAGAAAAATACGGCGAAGTTTCGCTTTTTGATTTGCTTAAAGAAAGCTTTAGACAGAATCCTGATTATGTAATAGTTGGCGAAGTTAGAGGAAGGGAAGCTTATGTTATGTTTCAAGGAATGAGCTCAGGTCATCCTAGCTTGAGTACTTTCCATGCAGGTTCTGTAGATTCTGTTATAAAAAGGCTTACAACTCCTCCCATAGAGCTTTCACCAACTCTTTTAGAGAGCTTGGATTTAATAATAGTTATGATACATGCAAAGGAAAAAGGCAAGTCAGCTAGAAGAATAAAAGAAATTGTTGAAATAGAATCAGTTGACCCAAAAACTTTTGAAGTTAAAACAAACGTTGTTTTTAGATGGAATCCTGCTTTTGATAAATACGAAAAAATTAATGAAAGTTCAAAGGTTAAAAAAATTGCTTTGCTTAAAGGTGCTGACCTTGAAAAGGAGCTGAGCGAGATAAAAAGAAGGGAAAGGTTTTTAAATTGGCTCTTGGAGAATGGTGTTAAGGATTATGATGAAGTTGCTAAGTTTATAGTTGCATATTATAAAGAACCTGAAAAAGTTGAAGAAATGATGAAGGAAAGGGTAAAAGTTGAATATAAGCCGAAGGAAATTGAAAGAAAAACTTTCTTGGAAATGCTTGGCTATAAGGTTATAAGGGAGGAGCATGCTTAAAGGTTTGGCAACAAGAATTTTTGGTAATTTTGTGGATAAATACCTAGCAAATTTTTTTGACTTCTTGAAGGAAAGCTTGCAAAAGGCTGATATCAAAACACCTTTTAGAGTTTATTTAAGCCTAAGTCTTTTCATTTCAATTCTTTTTTCCGTTTTTTCGATTCCAATTTCTTACCTTATTCTTTCATTCTTAGGTTACCCACTTCTTTTAAAAACAGTTCTTCTAATTTTTATCCCTTTCTTAACTTTTCTTATATCCTTTTTTTTAATAATTTTCTATCCATATCAGATTGCTAGCGCAAGGAAAAAAAATATAGAGACAAACTTACCCTTTGTTTTAATCCACATGGGCTCTGTAGCAGAATCAGGAGTTCCTCCCTACATGATATTCAAGCTCATAAGTTATTTTAAGGAATATGGAGAAGTTGCAAAGGAAATGGAAAAAATTTCAAGGAATATAGAAGAGTTTGGCTTAGACCCTTTAAGTGCAACAAGAGAAGTTGCTAATAGAACTCCTTCACCAGCTTTAAAGCAAGTTTTGCTCGGCTTTATTTCAACTACTGAAAGTGGAGGAAATGTTAAAGAATATTTAAAAAATGCAGGCGAGCAAGCTTTGTTCGAGTGGAGAATAAAGAGGGAAAGGTTTTTGCAGCAACTTTCAACTTATGCAGAATTTTACACAGGAATTTTAATTGCAGCTCCTCTTTTCATAATCTCTTTATTTGCAGTTATGTACATGATTCAACCAACCATAGCTGGAATGAGCATTTTAAATTTAATGAGGATTAGCGTTTATGGGATAATTCCGGTTTTAAACATAGCTTTTCTTTTGTTTTTAAGGGGTGTGGAAGTTGAAATTTGAAGAGATTATTAAACCAATTGGAGTAGGCCTTTTGATTTCTGCGCCAGTAATTTTAGTAAATTTTTTCATTTTTAAAGAAAAAGAAAACATATTTTATCTTTTAAACTTCCTTTCTATTTTTCTCCTTTTTTCTCCTTTAATAATTTCAAAGTACCTTAGGCACAGGAAAATAAAGGAAATGGAAGAGATGTTCCATGTTTTTCTCAGGGATTTTGTCCAAGCAATAAGGAGTGGGATGACTTTACCCGTAGCTCTCAAAACAGTTTCTGAAAATGATTATAAAAGTTTATCGCCTTATATAAAGAAATTGAGCTCACAACTTGATTGGGGAATTCCATTTGAAAAAGCTTTGCTAAACTTTTCAAGAGAATCGAATTCAAAGCTAATAGGAAGGATAGTATCTTCTGTAATAGAGAGCCATAGGTTTGGTGGAAATCTTCCAGATACTTTAGAATCTTTAAGGTCTACAGCACTAGAAACAGAAAAGCTTAGGACAGAAAGAAGGCTTTACATGCATTCCCAAATGATTACAGGTTACATAATATACTTTGTTTTCATAGCAGTTTTAATTGGCTTAAAAATTTTCCTCTTACCAAGCTTAACTGAAACTACAGCAGCTGAAGTACTGGGTGCAAATATACCTAAGGAAGAGCTGATGAAAGAATACGGAAACTTATTTAGGAATATAATATTAATTCAAGGCCTTTTTGCTGGTTTAAGCGTTGGAAAGATGTCAGAAGGAGCTTTAATAGCTGGAATAAAACATAGCATTTTCATGATTTTTGTTGGCTTGCTAGTTTTTACTTTTACTGGCTAACATCACTCCTTTGGGCTTCAAAGTAAACTGAAGTGCAATTTGTTAAAACCCTTATTTTATCAAAATTGCTTGAGGCAGAAATATTAAAATAAACTAGGTCTCGCGGAGAAAGGGTTAAAGTAGAGGAAGAGCAATTTCTTGCTATTCCACCTTCTAAGCACAATGGAATTTTTTCTGTAGTTAAGTTTAAGTAAACTATTTGCAAGCTTATATCTCCAAGAGTTATAGAGCCTGTATTTTCTATACCTCCAGTTAAAAAATCGTTTGAAAAAGATAAGTCTGAAAGTTTAATTCCTCCGTAAGAGCAGGTTATAGCTATCGATGCTTCAGTTCCAACTAATTGAGTTGTTGAAACTGTTAAGGAATTGAGCCATATACTTAAGATACCAGCTACAGAAACAACGAAAGCTATTAAGAGTACTGTAGCAACTAAAGGTGAAATCCCTTTCATTTAAACTACCAATCGCATGCATGACTTTTAGATAATCCTGGACAATCTGTAAGGATTATGTAATAGTCGCATCCCCAATTTTTTTCGATTGGCTTACCACTTGCATGGGTTATTGTATAAGACTTAAAAGTTTCGCCTACCTTTAATTCCAGGCTTGTTGAATTCTCTAATATAGTACCGTTTTTCCAAATAAAGGAAATGCCAGTTATATAAACAGGATATCTAGCTAGATTTTGCAATATTATAGTTAATTCGTTATTGCCTGTGACATTAAAAGTATTTAACAAAACATTAAAGTTTGC
>CAZDLC010000023.1:0-2160 GCA_964506615.1 uncultured archaeon | reverse complement strand
TTCCTTTTAGCAACACTTTTGAGCATAGGTGTTTTAATTTCAATTTATTCTATCTCACTTTCAATTTATAGGAAGTGGCTAATGGAAGAATTAAGAGCTGAGCTAAATTTAATTTCCTTAAGAGTTTCTAATGAAATTATTAAAGCTTATGGAATTGCAAAAGAAGTTTCTTATATTCCAGAAAATTTTTCTTCTTTTCTAATTTATGAAAAAGATTTGGAATTACCAAGTAGTTTAAAAGGAAGGGATTATGAAATTTATTTAATAAGTGCAAACCCAATTTGGGTAAGTATAAATAACATATCTTCTGAAGGAAAGGATGTAAAAGCGAGTATAAAAACGGGGGGAATAAAGTTAATCGCAAGAACAAACCAAGAGCCGAAAGTTGAAGTAGAAATAAATTTGCCGAATATGGAAGTTATTGTAGGGGGTAAAATAGAGAGTGGAGGAAATTACGATTTAAAGTACTATAGGGCAAATATTGACGGCAAAACTTTTGAATTTTTATTAATAGGAAACTATAATATTCTGGCTAAGATAACTAATATTAGATGAGTTGGCAGGTTGATTTTGTAATAGCAACTGGGATTTTCTTGATATTTTTTTCTGCTTTAATCTCTTACTTAACAAGCTTTAGGCTTTCCTCTGTATCTCATCTTTCAATTTTAGAAAAGGAAGAGAAGAGCTTTATAATTTCAGCTCTTTTTTCAGGGAAAGGTGTGCCGGCTAATTGGGAAAAGGAAGGAAAAGTAGTTAAAATTGGTTTGCAAACAGAGCTTTTTAGAATTCCTTTGATAGTTAAAGAAGAAAACGGAACTTCTAGGTTTGCAACTATAAATGTTTCTGTTGAATTTGATCCAAATTGTTTAAATAGGGCTTGGAATAATACTGTAAGAGTTTACGAAAATGGAAGCGAAATCCCATTCCAGCTTTATGGCCAAAACTTTTGCTCAGAGCAATACTTAAAAAACTCAACTCTGCTTTTCACTTCTTATTTTAATGCTTATGAGGAAAAATATTTCTTAATATATTTCTCGGATGATAGAGGAATTTTACCTTCAAATTACTCTTTACAACCTTCTGAAACACAAAATTTTTCTATTACTTTTTTGCCAGAGCAAAAGCTTAGCTCAATTTCTGTTTCAAAACTTGAAGCTCTAAGAAATTTGAGCTATGAAATTGTTTCACAAATTTTGGGAGATTACAATTTCTATTTTGAGGTAGGCATATGATAAAAAGTTTTGAGGTTATAGTTGCTATTGCAATAATTTCAGTAGCTCTTGTGCTGTTTTTTAAAGATTATGAAAGTTATGGGAGCGAAGAAGATAAAGCAAAAATTTTTAATATCTTGAAAGAAATGGATTTGGAGGGTAAGCTAAGGAGTTATGTTTTAAGCAATAATTCAAGCGAAATAGAAAAGGAGCTTTCTTATAAATTGCCACAATACAATTTTTTAGTAAAAATTTGCGGGCTTGAATGCGAAAAGCTAAATATTACAGAAGAATCTTTCTCTATAACTTATTTAATAGCAGGAGATTTTGGAAAATTTGATCCAAGACAAATAATTGTTTACGTGATGACATGAAAGGACAAACTTTTATAATTCTTTCAATTTTTCTTGTCCTAATCCTTTTTTTAGTAAAAAATTTAAGCTCAAACTTGATTTCAGAAAGGCAGGTTGAAGAACTTGAATTTAAAAATCTTAAAGAGGAAGTTTTAAGCATTGCTTCATTTTCTTTTCCAAATTATTGGAATATTTCGAAAAATATAGAAGATTTCTTAAGATTTTCAAGAAATTCTTTTAATTCTAGAGGAAAAACTTTAAATTGTTTTTTTGTGGGAGTATATTATCCAAAAATTCAAGAAAATGAGCAAACAAGCTTAAACATAACTGCTTTAAACTTACTTGGATTTCAGCTTAAAATTTTGAATCTTACGTTTAGCTATGATAATTCTTCAAAAATATTTTACTCTGTTAGCGATGGTGAAAAAATACAAACAAGCTTTTTCTTTAATATCAGTTCAGGTTCGAACTACGAACTTGAAATTTTTTACTCTAATTATAAAAATGAGACAGAAAAAGTTCAAATTCCTCTTGAAATAGGTAAAAGCAAGTTTATAGCATTTTTTATAATAAGCCTGGAAAACAAAATCAAATTA
>CAZDLC010000022.1:0-10486 GCA_964506615.1 uncultured archaeon | reverse complement strand
CCAGGAATAATTATTACTGCAGGCACATCCTCAAAATTTTTTTCAATAATATCCTTAACCTTACCAAAAGCTATTAAAGGATCTTCGCTCCCTGCCCTTGCAAAAACTACAACTTCACTTTCCAAACTTAAAACATTTTCTCTTCTTTTTTCCTCAATTTCAAGCAAAATTTTTATCCCTTCATTTATTTTCATAAGTCTTTCATCTTCTATATCTAGCAAGCATAAGGTATGCAAACCCCTTGCCTTATTCATCCTTACTACTTCATAAACAGATTCTGGTAATTTTCCCTTAGTTTTTTCTGGAAATGGTATTGTAATGCATGGGCCAAATTTATAAATATGCAAGCCTGTTTCAGCAACTGCAGAAATTATTGAAGAGCCATGAACAACTTTTGTTTTTATACCTTGCTTCATAGCTTCCAATTTTAAAGCTAAGTGAGTAGTTGCTACAAAAGCGTCTCCTCCAACTAATATTCCTACTTTTTTACTTTTTGCAAGATTCAAAATATTTTGGAAATTTTCTTCCAAATCTTTTCTCGAAAGAATTTCAATTTTTTTTCCTATTAGTTTTTCTATTTTCTCTTTTTCTGTTTGAAGTTTTGTTGTGTAGAATTCTGCAAAGAGTAATTCACACTCTCTTGCAACTTCCAAACCCTTTAAGCTAATATCCTTTTCATCGCTTAATCCTAAGCTTATGAAGTAAAGCATAATTAACTATAAGGAAAAGAGAAAAATAATTATGGAGGATATAGGTATAATCCTTGCAGCTTTGCCTATAATGCTAATAACTGCTCTTTTACTTGGCTTTGAACCTTCTTTTTACTACGCAATAAGCTTGATTGGCTTTTCTTTCTGGAATTTTAGCCAAACAAAAAGAATAAGGCAAATTGGAATAGTAGTTTGTCTCTTAGGCTTAGCACTTTTTTCTGCCTGCTTTTTCTACTACTATTTGAAAAAAATAATTTTTCCTGAAAATCCTTTCCAATTTTTCTTCCTTTTTAGAATTTTTTAGCAAGTTTTTCGAGCTCAAACCCATTTTTTGCTCTTTCTTCTAAGTTAATTTTCAAATAAGCTGAAAGATTTCCATAAACTTTTGTAGAAGAAATTGTAAGTACTAGGCCATTATGGTTTAGCTTTATTCCAACAGGCTCATGACTCCTTATCAAAACTTTTACTTTCAAATTTTCAAGCACTTTTTCAGTTATATCTTTTCCAAAAATTTTTCCAGCTCCCCTTAAAGAAGGGCAAAAGCCTTCTATTTCTCCTGGATCATTCCAAAGAATCTCTTCCACTAAATTTTCATTTTTAGAAGCATTTTCTAGTTCATTTAAAGAATTTAAAAGAGGTAAGCCGCCATGCAAAAACAAGTATTTTCTTTCAATTAAAGCTGAAAGGTAAAAATAGCTCCAAACTTCTTTTATTCTTTCATAAACTTCCTCGCTTTTATATTTTTTTAAAAGGAAAAAAGGCAAGTCATGAGGATAAACTTCCAATCCTTTTACAAATTCATGATTTCCTCTGAGGAAAAAAACTCTTCTTGGAAAATTTTCCTTTAGCGAGAGCAAAAAATAATAAAGTTCTGCCTGCTCGCTTCCCCTATCTCCATAATCTCCAAGAAAAATTATTTTATCCTTACTATCAAAAAATTTTGTATCGTTTAAAATAAAAATTAAGCTTTGAAAGTCGCCGTGCAAGTCTCCAACTACTATTAAAAAATTTTTTGGTTCTATTAAAAGCAAATCATTTTTCTTTTCCTTCCTTAAAATTTTTAAAACATTTTCTATTTTTTCTAAAATCATTTCTTTATTCGAGGCTTTGCTCTCTTCTACCAATTCTCTTAAATCCATACTTTCAATTTAAATTTAGATGGGATTAAAAGAAATTTTAAAGGGGAAGTTGAGCGAAGAAGAGCTTAAAATTTTGCCAAGAAGTTTTGACATAATCGGTTCTAGGGAAAAGGCAGTAGCTATAATAGAAATTCCAGAAGAGCTAAAAGGTAAGGAAAAAATTATAGCAGAAGGAATAATGAAATTGAATAAAAATGTAAAGTCTGTTCTAAAAAAGGCTTCTGAGAGAAAAGGAGTAGAAAGGTTAAGAGAATACGAGCTTTTGGCTGGGGATGAAAATACAGAAGTAATTCATAAAGAATATAATTACTTGCTTAAGCTTGACCCTAAAAAAGTTTATTTTTCTCCAAGAGAGGCAACAGAAAGGCAGAGAATAGCTAATAAGGTTAAAGATAATGAAAAAGTTCTTGTAATGTTTTCTGGTGTTGCACCATTTTGCATTGCAATAGCTAAGAAAAGAAATGTTAAAGTTTATGGTGTAGAAATAAATGAAGAAGCACATAGGTATGCTAAAATTAATGCTGGGATGAATGGCTTAAGCGATAAAATTGTTTTAATAAAGGGTGATGTGAGAGAAGTTTGTCCAAAAATTAAGGAAAAATTTGATAGGATAATAATGCCTTTACCTTTTGGTTCAGAAAATTTTTTGGATGTAGCATTTAAATGTATAAAAAAAGGTGGCAAAATACATTTTTATACTTTGGGAAGTGAGGAAAATTTGTATAGTGAAGGGATAAAAATTATAGAAAGGGAAGCGAAAAAATTGAAGAAAAAAATAAAAATTTTAGAAAAGAGAAAAGTTTTGCCTTATGCTCCAAGAAAATATAAAGTTTGTATAGATTTTATGGTTTTGTAGCGGGGGTCGCCTAGTCTGGTCAAGGGCGCTGGTCTCAGAAACCAGTGGCTTAGTGCCTTCGTGGGTTCAAATCCCACCCCCCGCATTTTTAAACTTCAGCACAATTTTAAGAATTATTTTCTATTCTCTCAAAGTTAAAGGAGTTGACCGTAAGCTTGATTCTATATGGAAGAGGTTTAGGCTATACTGCAATATTAGCTGCAAAAATAGAATCAGTAATTTTTAACAAAATTCTAAACTCTTCTCCCTCTCCTTCCTCCTTTTGGTCTCATCTTGCCATGTGGAATAGGCGTCGTATCTTCAATTAATCCAATTTTCAGACCTACTCTTGCTAAGGCTCTTATGGCTGGTTGGGCTCCTGCTCCTGGTGTTTTTCCTTTTGTTCCTCCAGGTCCCCTAACCCTTATGTGCACACCTGTAATTCCTTTTGCTAGTGCTTCTTCTCCAGCTTTTTTTGCAGCAAGCATAGCAGGAAAAGGCATTCCTCCTTCTCTATCCTTATCAGTCATCATTCCAGCAGAAACTCTTGCTATTGTTTCTGCTCCTGTTATATCTGTTATGTGAACTATTGTATTATTAGGGCTACTGTAAATATACGCAATCCCCCACTTTTCCTCTTTTTTCTCCATCATTTCACCTCTATTTTATCTTCTTCTTCCTTTTTAACTAAATAACTTGGATATAAAATTTTTCTCCCGTTTATTCTAACATGACCATGAACTATTAGTTGTCTTGCATGTTTTGGGCTATTTGCAAGACCTTTCCTAAAAATAATAGTTTGCAACCTTCTTTCTAAAATATTTCTAACTGTTAATCCTAAAACATCATCTAAAGTTCCTCCATTTAAAATTCCGAGCACATTCAACCTTTGAATTAATTCTTTCTCCTTTTTTTCATCCTTTTTTCCTACAAGACTTTTTGCTATTCTTCTCCATTTTCTTAACAGAGCTTCGCTTCTCCAAAGTTCTTTTTTCCTTTTAAGCCCATACTCCTTCATTATAACTTTTTCTTCCTCTATTCTTTCTTTATCCCAAGGCCTTCTTGGTGTTTCATACTTTTTTCTTAACCTTCTCATTCAATCACTTCTTTTCAGTTTTTGCTGCCTCTTTCCTTCTAACTACACCAACAGTCCTACCTTTCCTAAAAGAGCTTCTTGTTCTTTGCCCTCTTACAGGCAAACCAAGCATGTGCCTTATTCCTTTATAAGTTTTCAAATCTATCATCCTTTGAATATCCAACTTTTTAGCTATTTCTAATTCTGAGGATGTTAAGTGCAAATCTTTCCCAGTTTCCAAATCTTTTCTTCTATTAAAAAGAAAAGGAGGTATTCCAAACTTTCCAGGATCTTTTATTACTTCTTCTATTTTTTCTATTTGCTTCTCATCCAAATCCTTAAGTTTAATCTTAGGATCGATTCCAGCAGCCTTACAAATAGCTCTGCTCATAGTAAATCCTATACCTTTTATTTTCTTTAAAGCAATCCAAGCCTGTTTTTCTCCTTCCAAATCAGTTCCAGCAACTCTAACTATAGCTTTTGCTTTTTTTGGTTTAAGCACTTTAATCTTTTCTTTAACCTTCTCTTCTTTTTCTTTTTTCTCTTCTGCCCCTTCTACCTTTACTCTAGTTACTCCCATAAAATCACTATTCGGTTTTTGATTTTAAAAACTATTATTTTTAGGTTTAAAAAACTTTTCCTTAAATTTAAGTTAAATGGACCGGCCGGGATTCGAACCCGGAGCCTCCGCCTTTTTGGTTTAATGCCATGGCGGCGATCTACCATTGATCTACCGGCCCATCATTCTGAATTTTAAAATAATCATGTATAAACTATTCTATTCTCTTTACCATTTCAATATTTTCACAACTTGGCCTAACATGGCATCCCAAGCAAACTCTTTTTTCCAAATTAGGTAATTTTCCTTTGCTTGGTATTTTTCCCATCTTACACATTCTTTCTATCCCCCTTTTATAATAGAGAAATTTCTTTTTCATTTCGTTCGTGATTTTAACTTTAACTAGGGATTTTGAAGTGAAGTAAATCAAATAACTAAAATTTACTTTTTTTCTAAAAAATTCCTCAACTAAAATGCTTTCCCCTATACTTTGAAGCAAGTGCTCTTCTTTCACACCCATTTCACTAATTTTGCCGAGCTTTATGTCTATTGGTATAATTTCACTCTTTTTAATTCCAACTATGTCAGGAGTTCCTGTTAAACCTGCTTTAAAAGATTCAAACTTTTTTTCAATAAGGATGTGAGTAAATCCTTCTTTTTTAATTAACTCGTAAAATCTTTCAAGAAAATCTACTATTTCTTCCTGAGAAATTGTAACTTTTTTGTTGAATTTTTTTAATGCTCTTTTAGCAGCTTCCTCCATCAATTGCTCTACTTGCATCTTAGCAAGATTTTTAATGAAGATGTTGACTGAGTAATGAACAGCTTCTCCATCCCAAGTTTTGCCAACTTCCTCCTTGTATTGCTTAGCTAAAATTATCTTTTCAAGAAACAATCTTCTTGGGCATTGAAAAAATTTTGCAACTTCAAGAGGAGTAACAAAAAGCTTTTTGGATTTTGAAATTTTTTCCCATATATTTTTTGAAATATCCTTTAAAACTTCGCTTCCTATTTCTTCTTTAACGATTAAAGAACCCCTTTTACCTTTTATAAAACCCATTTCCTCAAGATTCTGGAGAAGTAAAAAAATTATGTCAGAAGAATAAACGTTCTTCATTAAAGCTTGGAGTAACAAATCTTCAAGCTCAATTTCTTTTCCTAAGTTAGAATTAAGGATTTCAGCAACTTGATAAATTTCTTTTTCACAAGTTTCTACACCAACTCTCATAAAAACACTATTTTTTAACTACCCACTTAAGCTTCTTCGGGTTTTTTCCCATGAAGTAATACTTTTCACACTTAGAAGAATCAAAATAGAGAATGCTCCCATCGTTCTTAACAAACATTTTACCCTTTGGTGGCTTAAAGCTTCTTCCACAAAAGCTGCACTTCATTTAAATTACCTTTCAACAAGCTTTGGTGCAGTTTCCATTTCAGTTTCTCTCAACATTAAAATATCTCCATTCCTTACTGGACCTATTACATTTCTTATTAAAATTTTTCCCTTATCAGGACCTTCTAAAACCTTACACCTAACTTGTACAACTCCCCTAACTCCACTCCTTCCTATTATTTGCAATACTTCTGCTGGATATGCATCCATTTAACTCACTTTTTTATTTCTTCGATTTTTTCAATAATTTCTTTAACCAAATCTTTTGCTTCCCCTTCTTCAACTATACACATTGCAGCTGCAGCAACATCCAATCCTGAAGCCCTTCCCAGTTCAGCTTTACTAGGAACATAGACATAAGGTATATTTTTTTCTTCGCACAAACCTGGTAAATGCATAACTATTTCTTCTGGCTCAACATCTTCTGCAATAACAACTAACTTACATGCTCCTCTTTCAACAGCTTTTGTAGTTTCATTAGTTCCTTTTTTAATTTTTCCAGTATTTTTTGCCATTTCAACAGCTTGCAAAACCTTATCGCTCAGCTCCTTTGGAACTTCAAACTTTACATAACTTTTAGGCATTCCATCACCTCATCTTATGAATATAATTAGAGAAGATTTATATATCTTTTGTTTGTTTTACTTGTGAGAAAAATAAAGAACTATTTCTTTCCCTACTTTATCAACTCTAGCAAAACCTATTCTAATAAGTTGGACAAGAGAGTTTTCGCTCAAATTTGCTAAAGCTGGCTCAGCTATTCCTTCTTTTAAAGAACCATCTGGCATTACTATTTTTATTTTTACATTCGGCTCAGAAACCCATTGAATTTTTGGATCTTCAAACCTTATTTCTTCGCTTATAAATTCAGATTTTTTTCCAAGCTTAACTGTAAACAAGTTTATTAGCCCAACTTCCTTTCCTTCCAAATTTTCAAAATCTTCTTTTTCGATCCAAATTTTCCTTGAGTCAAAAGGTATTTTTCTAAATCCTCTTTCTTTAAAATCTGGATGTAAAGGAGCTTCTACTTCTCTAATTTCTTTCCCATTTTCTACTGATATTTTTACAGGATTTAAAACAGCAAAGTATCTGTTTGCTATAGGGTCTATTATTTTTCTGTTTTCTGCATACAATATTTCGGCAGGAACGCTAACATCTGCTAAGCTTAGACCCATGCTCAAAATAAATTTTCTTAAGGCTTCTGGTTGTATTCCTCTTTTTTTCAAAGATTGCAAGCTCCAAGTTCTTGGGTCATCCCATCCAGAGTATTCGCCACTCTCTATAGCTTTCCTTGCATAAGTTTTACTCAGCTTAGCTTCCTTTATGCTTAATAATCCGTAATGAATGAACTTTGGCTTTTTTTCAATTTTTAACTTATCCCAAATGAATTCTTCAACCATATCTTCAATTATCAAATCCTTTCCTCTTAATATGTGCGTAATTCCTAGTAGTAAATCGTCAACAGCCCACGAAAATTCAAGCATCGGCCAAACTTTATACCTTTTTCCAACTCTAGGATGCTCCCTTTCAACTACCCTTGCCAAAACTCTATCTCTAAAAGCAGGGTTAGGATGTTTCATATCAGTTTTCAACCTTAAAACTGCTTCACCTTCTCTATATTTTCCTGAAATCATATTCCTCCATTTTTCCAAATTTTCCTCTATACTTTGCTTTCTATGCTCGCATTCTATTCCTTCCCTTCTATTCTTTCTTAAAGTTTCTGCATCACATTCGCAAACATAAGCAAGTTCAGCCTTGATAAGTTTTTCACCAAATTCGTAAAAAATTTCTAGTCTTTCAGACTTGTAAAAAATTTTATCGTATTTTACTCCAAGCCATTCCAATCCTTCTATTATTAAATCATAAGCTTCAGGAATCACAAACTTTTCTTCTGAGCCTATCGTATCATCTATCACAAGAAAAAGCTTTCCTTTATATTTTTTCACGTATTCGTCATTCAAAATAACCATTCTAGCATTTCCTATGTGCAAAGGACCTGAAGGAAAGGGTGCAAGCCGCATAACAACTTTCCCTTCTTCTGCTTCGGGTAATGGTGGAAGCTCTTTCTCTTCTTCAATTTTTTCTTTTTTAATTTCTATTCCGATTTGCTCTGCCTTTTTCTTTTGTTCCTCCAAACTAAGAGAATTTACACTTTCAACAATTTTTTTCACTTCTTTAACAACCTCTTTAATACTTTCTCTCAGCTCAGGCTTTTCTGCTAGAACTTTGCCTAATACAGCTTGGAAATCTGCTTTCCCTCCATATCGAATGGCATTAATTAATGCATGCTTCAAAATTAATTCTTCCATCAATTATGATTTGTAATATCTTAATAAATATTTTCGCTGCCTTTGTCTTAAAAACTAGAATAAAATGAAAAAAACAAATTTTTCGACTTTTATTTATTTTAAATTTGGCTTAATTCAAAAAATTTGAAGAGCAACAAAGCTAAATAATAGCAAGAAAAAAATTTTGGGTATTCACCCTAAAAATTTTTAAGCTTAAATTTGGATGTAATAATTTAAAGTATATGGAAGAATTTAAAATACCAAGAAAAATGCTTAAAACTATAATTGCAGATACAAGAGTAGATATACTTAAAGCTTTGGAAGAAAGGCCGATGACTGCTTCAGAACTTTCTAAAAAACTTAAAAAACATGTGACAACAATTTCTGAACATCTTGAGTTATTAAAAAACTCAAATCTTGTTGAAAGGATAGAAAGGCCTGGAAGAAAATGGGTTTATTATAAATTAACAAAAGAAGGCAAAAAAATTTTGCATCCTGAATCTTATAGGTGGATAGCTATTATAGTAGTTTCCTTCCTTTTATTTTCTAGCTATTTCATTTTAACTGTAAATGCCTATCCTGGCTCAATTTTTTATGGTGTAAAGAGGGCAAGAGAAAAATTTATTTTAAGTTTAGTTAGGAATGAAGATGAAAAATTGGAGAAACATCTTGAATTTGCTGAAGAAAGGTTAAAAGAGGCAAAATGGCTTATAGAAAAAGGAAAGGAAGAAAGTTTGGAAAATATACTTAAGGATTATGAAGATGAGATGGAAGAAATAAAAAAAGGAATGAGCAAAAAAAGGAAAGTTTTGGAAGATGTTAGCGAAGCAGCACCAAAGCACATTTCAATTCTTAAAAATATTTTTGCTAGAACTGGAAAAAGTAAAGTTTTAGAAACTATGAACAAAACTTCTGAAATTTACATATCAAGTATAAATGAGCTTAGGAATTTAACAAAAATGCCTTATAAGCCATTATTCGAATACGATTGAAGCATAACCTACTACAGACTCATACTCTCCTGTAATATCGCCAGAAGTTGCATACTTAAGCAATTTACCCTTTTTTGCTCCAATACTTTTTGCAAATTCTATTGCAACAGCTATGGGACCAAAACCGCAAACGCTTGCATTTTTCTCGTTTATTTTTTCAAAAAACTCTTTAGAATCCAAGTTAATTATGGATTTAATCAAATCTTTATCGATTTTCTTTGCAATTTGATCTGGCACATAATGGGAAAAATCTGAAGTAGCAATTAAAATCCACTTTCTCTTATCAGCTTTAACTGCATTTGCTATACCTTTTCCTATAAGTTTGCAACTTTCTAGCAAAGTTTCATCAGCAAACTCATTCATTATACAAATCGGAACAAACTTAAAATTATTTCCAAACCTGAATTGAAGGAAGGGAAGCTGAACTTCTATGCTGTGCTCAGATTCATGGGCTAAAACATCGTGCTCTATAATTTTACACTCCTTTTCTATTCTCTTAGCCATTTCTTCGTCTATAGCTATTTCACCTAGAGGTGTTTTCCACAAGCCATTTTTCATAATTGAAAATTTTTCTCCCATACCAGAATGGTTAGGCCCAACTATAATGTAATTTCCACTTTCTATTCTAGAATAAACCCATGCAGCTACAGGCCCTGAGTAAATATAGCCAGCATGAGGAACTATTGCGCTCAAAAATTTTTCTTTCACAACTTTTTTTGGCCCGAGCTTATGGTTTAAGCAAAACTCTATTTGCTTTTTAAGCATTTCTGGGTCTAAATTATAAAAGCTTCCTGCTACTACTGGTGGCCTAAGTATTAGCATAAAATCCCATTTAATATTTTTAAATATAAACTTTGATAAATAATATATAGTTTGAACTAAATTATAAAAGTGAGGAAATGGTAAAGGAAAGGCCTGGTTTTAATCTTTTTTTCCGAGGAAAGCCAGTGAAACTTATATTAAGCCTCAAAAGAGGGGCAAAGTACGCTACCATTTTATCAAAGGAAATTGATTGCACTTATTCTCATACAGTAAAACTTTTAGAGCAATTTAAAAAATTGGGTTTAGTTGATTTTGAGAAAAAGGGAAGAATAAAAATGGTTAAGTTAACTGATTTGGGAGAAGAGCTTGGCAGTGCCATTGAAGGAGTTTTAGTTAAACTTTCAAAAATTAAGTAATTATTCGAGAAAATATCCAAGCCCCATTAAATATTTTAGTTCATCTTCCTCTTTCAATTTTTTAAAATCTAAGCTTTTCGTATACTTTAAATTTCTCAGAATTACATTAAAATTTTGGTTGTAAAAATTTTTACTCAATTTTTTTGCCAAAAATTCAATAAAATCTTCAACATCTTCTGGTTTTTCAAACCTCTTTGGAATAATTCTTCCATAAACAATACTTTCACTTTTTAATTTGAACGCGGGCAAATACTTCCCGTTTAATTCGATTACATATGTAAATATTTCTATTAATTTTTCATTCCTAAGTTTTGCTT
>CAZDLC010000021.1:0-11734 GCA_964506615.1 uncultured archaeon | reverse complement strand
ATGCGCTGGGCGGGATTTGAACCCGCGCTTTTGCCGTGGCAGGGCAACGTCCTAACCAGGCTAGACTACCAGCGCTCAACCAAAAATAAATCCAAATCCCTCATTTGCTCTTTCTTCTTCTTCCTTAATCTTTTTTATAATTTTATCCTTTTTTTCATCTTTTACTTCTTCTGCTATATTTTTAGTTAATTCCAAAGCTCTTTTACATTGCTCATCCAATCCTGAAATTATACAATAAAAGCCTTCTTCTCCCAAGACTTTACCTTCTTTAAAGGTAATACTAGCTCTTGAAACAACATCATCCTTAAGTAAAATTTCCTTAATTTTTTCAAAGTTTTTTTCTCCAAGTTTTAAGACAATTTCCATTTTCCACCTTATAAATATTTTAAAGCTACTTCTTTAAATTTGAGCTTAAAATCGAGCCCCGAGGGGGATTCGAACCCCCGACCTGCTGCTTGCTCTGTATAATTTAAGAGCACAGCCATTTTTAAAACTTACGAGGCAGCTGCTCTACCAACTGAGCTATCGGGGCTTAATTTATACTTTCAAAAAAATAAATATATTATTGTAAAGTGGTAAAATGGAAGCCCTTTTTTGGGTAAGAGAAAAAAATGGAGTAAAGTGCAACCTCTGCGCTTGGAACTGCTTCATGAAAAATGGAGAAAAAGGATATTGCGAGGCTCGGGAAAACAGAAATAACAATCTTGTTCCATTAAATTTTGGAAAATTAACTTTAATGGAAGTTAAAGATATAGAAGAAATTCCAATGTTTCACTTTGTTCCATCTTCCAAAACTTTGCTCATAAATTCAATAGGGAAAAATTTGAAGGGAAGATATTTTTCTAGTGAGATACTTAAAGAAAAAGGGAGAAAAGTTGAAGAAGTTTCTCCAGAAGACTTAATAGAAGAAGCAGAAAATAAAAAAGTTTCTTCAATAACTTTTGGTGGAGATGCAGAAGTTTACTTTGAATTTGCTTATAGGGTTGCAAGATTTGCCAAAAGATCTAATATTTTAACAGTATTTTCAACTCATGGATACATAGAAGAAGAGCCGATAAAGAAAATAGGTAAGTATCTAGATGGTGCAATAGTTAATATAATAGCATCTGCAGATCCAGATTTTTATAAAAGATTTGTAGATGTTGAGGATATAACTCCAATATTTTCAACTCTAAAGCAATTGATGAAGCAAAGGGTTTTTATAGAAATTTCTAATACAATAGTTCCAAAACTTGGCGATAACTTAGAGCTTTGTAAAAAGTTGGCAGAATTTATAAATGCAGAATTAAGCTCAGAAATTCCATTTCACATACTCCAATTTTATCCAAGCTCTAGCTTACCAGAACTTCCAAAAACTCCTGTAAAAACTTTGGAAAAATGTGCTGAAGAAGCAAGGATGGCTGGATTAAGATACGTTTATATAAGCAATTTAGATTCTTACAAAAATACCTACTGCTACAATTGTAGAGAGCCTTTGATATTAAGGAAAAAGAAAAAGGTTGAAATAAAGTTAGCTGGTGACAGATGCCCAACTTGTGGCTTAAAAATTAACCTTTTGATAAGATAATTTTAAATTTTAACTCCATATCATATTAACTATGAGGAAAGCTTTGGTTTTTGCACTTTTTTTCTTTTTAATCTCTTTTAGGATTTCTTTTGCTCAAATTCAGTATTATGGTGTTGAAATTTCCATCGATGGTAAAAGGAGTTATAGCAAAATTACGATAACTTTCCCTGAGCCTAGAGAAGAATTTACCTTTGCAATAAAAGGAAGGGTTGAAAATTTAGTTACAAAAACGATAGGAGAAGGAATAAAATGCCAAGAAAAAGTTTCTGGGATAACTTTAATATCTTGTAAACTTAACCTTACGAAAGATAAAAGAACAATAGAAATTTATTTTGAAACAGAAGATTTTGTTAAAATTTTAGACGATAAGTTTATTTTTTCTGCTGATTTAAGTGTTGGGGAAAATGTTTCGAGCGCTTTTGTTTCTTTAAAGCTACCAGAAGGAATGGCCCTAATAAGCGAGGATGTAACTGGAAGAATACTACCTGAAAATTCTAGCATTTTAAGCGATGGTAGACATATAATAGTTACTTGGAAAATAGATGAGATAAGTAAAGCTCAGCCGCTAGTATTCCAAGTAATCTACGAGCCAATCTCAAAACAAACTTTTACAGTACCTCTTTTTTACTTAATTTCTTTTGGTATAGCCATTTTTACAATTTCTTTTTTCATCTTTTACTTCTTCTATTTCAAAAAGCCAAAAGAACTTGTTCTTTCTGTTCTGGATGATTTTGAAAAAAAAGTTTTAAATTGTATAATAGAGGCAGGAGGTGAAGTTAAGCAAAAGAAAGTTGTGAATGAAACAAACCTTTCAAAAGCAAAGGTAAGCAGGATAGTAAAGAATTTAGAAAAAAGAGGGCTAATTGAAGTTAAGAGGCTGGGAAGGACAAATCTACTGAAGCTCGTTAAGAAAAAATTGGAGCTCTAAATTATTTTGTAAACTTTATCTCCTTCTCTTACTTTTTCTATAACTTTTAATCCTATAGCATCTCCTGCTTTTGCCTTTTCTATATTTTTATGCTCTATTTGCATAGATTCAACTTTTTGCCTGAAGTTTGTGGTTTTTCCCTCTATTGATATTTCATCTCCCACGCTAAGCTCATCCTCTAGCTCAACCACAGCAACTCCTATTTTCCCATAGTAATGAGTTACCTTTCCAACAAGCTTCTTTTCTTCTTCCATAATTTTTATTCTTAGATTTAAATTTTAAATTTTCTTTATTAATATCATGAAAAAAAGTTTGCTTCCTCTCTTGCTAATTTTTCTTTTTTTCTTGCTATTTTCCGATCCTTCATATAAAATTTCAGGCAATTTCTTGGAGTTTTTTTTCGGCGAAGAATTAAGTGGAAATGTTTCTGGAATAATAGTTGAGACTGGTGAAAGAAATACAACTTTTTCTGAAGGAAGTTTTGAAGTAACTTTAAACTCAAACTTGAATTACTTGGAAAACAAGTTTAGAATTGTTATTTTCGTGAATGATTCGAATAAAACAGGCTATTCTCAACTTGAAGTAGGTTATGGGGAAAAAGCTCCTCAATCGCAAAGCTGTATTTTTAAAAATTATTACTTTGAGGGTTTGGCTCTAGATGAAAAGGGGAAGCCTTTAAATGGAAGAATAAGCGTTTTTGTTGAAAATGAAAAAAATTCAACTGAATTTTATGATGGAAAATGGAATATTGAAATTTCAGCTTGTTTAATTCCTGGCGAAATTTACAACTTTAAGTTTCTGTTAGAATCTAACGAATCTAAAGGATTTTTCTCGATAAACCAAGTTGGGAGATTTTAAATTTTGAGTAAAAAAATGAGAAAACCTAAGCCTTCTGCTATTACGCATGCTAAAAGCAATTGCAAAATTCTCTCATATTCCATGTTATTAAATTTGATTTTCTGATTTAAAACAGTAATGTATTTCCATAAATTCCTTTTTAAGTTCGATAACTTCTGATTTAACATTTTCTTTATCTATTAAAACTCTTCTGAAAAATTCTGCTATTTTTTCCATTTCCTTTTCTTTCATCCCCCATCTCGTGAGTTCTTGTGTACCAAGTCTTATGCCAGAAGGATTTTTTGTTGCATTTTCTGGCAAGTCTATAGGCAAAGCCATTTTGTTGCAAATTATGTTGTTTTTTTCAAGTTTCTCAGCAACTTTTTTCCCTCCTCCCAAACTTTTAACATTTACTATTACTTGATGGCTTTCTGTAAAGCCAAGATCAGGACATAAAACATCAAAGCCATTTTCATACAAGCATTTTGCTAGAATCTTAGCATTTTTGATTACTTGCTTTGCATATTCCTTTCCAAATTCGTTCATTTCCAGAGCAGTTATAGCAAGGGCAGGAAATCTATGAATATGAGTATTTGATAATAAGCCAGGAAAAATTGTTTTTTGAATTTTTTCCCAATCTTCATCTAAATTTTTATTTCCAATTATTATTCCTCCTTGTGGTCCTTGAAAAGTTTTGTGAGTGGAAGAAGTAATTATATTAGCTCCTTCTTTTAAAGGTTCTTGGAATTCTTTATTGTAAATTAACCCAAAAACATGCGCAGCATCGTAAACAACTTTAATCTTTTCATCTATTTCTTCTACTATTTCCTTAACAGGTTCAGGAAAAAGTATCATGGAACCACCAAAAACAATCAACTTTGGATTAACTTTTTTTATAAGCTCGATTGTTTTTTCCACGTTTATGTTCATCCTTTCAAAATCAAAGTACATACTAACATCTTTAATTCCCCTTATTCCGGCAGCACCATATCTACTTGAGCTTATGTGCGCACCATTTTGAATACCCAAGCTCATTAACAAATCCCCTGGTTTTAAAAATGCAGAAAAAACTATTAGGTTTGCTATTGCTCCTGATATAGGCCTAACATCTACGAAGGGCGTGTTAAATTTTTTTCTAAAAATCTCGTTGCAAATTTCCTCTATTTCAAAAGAATATTTAATTCCTTGGTAATGAGCTTTTTTATCATGCTCATTATACCTTCCTTCAAAATCAGATACATAATATTTTTCTGCTAATGGAGAAAGTACACTTTCAGAAGCAATTAAATTTATGCATTCTTCCCTTCTCCACTTTTCCTGCTTTTTAACTAAATCAATTATTCTTTTAACATTCATCCAATCATCTTAAGATTTTTAAAAATCCGAGCAAAGTAAAAATAACAACTGTAATTATTAATATGAGAGCTAGCTTGAAATTGTCCATTCCATTTGTTAAAAGTTGGAATGCAACAAATGCCATTATTATATCTCTTATCAAACCTTTTATCCCCATTTACTTCAACTCCAAAAATCTCCTTTGTATTTCTTTTATCCCAACCTTTCTGCACTCTTCTGGCATCAAATCACCTTCTGGGCAAAAACCTTTCATGCAGCTTGGCCCTGCATTTTCAAAAATTGTTGGAGCAACTTTCTTAACTTGTCTTAGCATTTCTGTTGCAACTTCCCTTATTTCCCACTGAGCCCTTTGGCAACATCTTAAATTGAAAAAGTGCAAGAGCTCCCTTGCATTCATAGTAACAACTATATTAGTTTTTGTTGCATTCGGAAGTATAAACCTTGCATCTTCATATTTTATCCCTTCTTTTATATCCTGCTCATACCACTTTGCTATAATTTTCATCCTTTCTATAAATTCTTCTCTTTTCTTGCCTGTGTAGCTTTTTGGTATAACAAACCAATCTTCGCTTTCTGTATTAACCTTTACATACCTTTGGCTTTGTTGGGTATAAGAAGCTATCCTATGCCTAACAAGCTCGTGCGTTAAACTTCTTGAAACACCTTCTAAAGCAAAAGTAAATGAGGCATGCTCTATTGGTGATAAGTGGTTGTGCCTTATCAAATCCCTTATTATTTTTTTGATTTTCTCTCCTTCTCCTTTTGAATATTTTTCGAATGTATAGGAAGGAGGTTTTGATTTAAAGGATGTGGTTGCAGAAGCTGCAACTACAAGTTCTGGATTTGGCGTAAAGGCAATTAGTTTCACTTTCATAAACTATCCCACTTCTTTTATTTTTAGCATTATTTCATCTACTTTTTGCTCCAAATCTTTTAAATCTTTATCGTTTATTATTAAAAAATCTGCCTTTTCCATGCATTTTTTTACTTGCTGACCATAATCTGGCTCGCCTTTTCCCAAATCCCTTTCATCTACTTCTAAAAATTCTTCCCATGTTTTTGGATCATCCTTTCTATTTCTTTTAACCATTCTTTCAAATCTTATTTCCCTTGGTGCATCAACTGCTATTAGGAAGAAATTCTTCCCGAACTTTTTCCTTAAATATTCAACTTCTGCAGGATTCCTTATTCCATCCACTATTAAAATTTCTTTATCCCTTTGCATGTAATCTGTTGCAAGTCTTGCTAAAATATCAGGGCCATAATTTTTTCTTAGTTCATTTCCTTTATTCTGTAAAACTTTTCTGTTGAGTTCGCTGCTTTTCTTTTCAGTTTCTGCTTTAATTATAGAGGAAAGGGAAACTGAATAGCAATTAAATTTTCTTGAAATAATTTCCTTTACACTTCCCTTTCCAGAACAAAGTGTTCCTGTTAAACCAATTACTTTCATTTAATTAATTTTGTATTAACATCTTTTAAATTTTAAACTCGAGTAAACTTTTTTGCTGAATTTTTGATAAAGAGTAAGATGGAATTTTAAGTTTTTTCTGTATTGCATGAGCCAATTCTTTTGTGTATCCATGAACGCAATAAACTTTTTTTGGTTTAACTTGCTGGACAAAATCTAAAATTTGATTAAAGTCTGAATGGTCAGATAAAGGCAAACCAAAAGTTCCAAAATCTCTTACTAAAGTCCAACCGCTCAAAACACAATTTCTACAATTTTTGTTTTTAATTGAAGGAACTACGTTTATTGGCTTAACACTTACGTTAGAATTATTGCTAAATTCCAATTTTATTCCAAATTTTCTGTAAATTTCTGAATATTTTTTTATGCTAGCTGAAACCTTTGGCAAAATTTTATTTTCGTTAAGAATTGCTATTATTTCTTGGGATTTTCCTATCGGATAGCCACCAAGATTTATTAAATACCCTTGCTCCAATTGTTTTTCAACCCAGTTTATCAATTCCATTCTAACATCTTCTAAACTTGGAAAAATAATCCCAGGCAGACCGAAAGTTGATTCAAGTATTAGAATATCTGCTTCCCTAATTTCAATTTTTTTACATGTTAAGCTTTGAGTAGTTTTAAAATCTCCTGTGTAAAGTATAGAGAAATTTTTTGTTTCTATTAAAACTTGGACAGAACCAAGCATGTGACCAGAGCTTAAGAATTCTGCTGAAAAATTGTCAAAATTTATAAGTTTACCAATTTTAACTAAGTTTGCCTCAAATTCAGGATTCCTAGCTTTTATTAGTTCAAAAGTTTCTTCTGTGCAATATGGCCTTGTTACAATTTCATAAGGCGTATGGTCAAAGTGGGCATGAGAAATGAAGGAAATAAAATCAGAAACTTTTGGGTCGAGCAAAATAGTTTCTCCATTAATTTTTATTCCAATTCCATTCCCGTAGGAAATTTTTAAGTCCACAATTATTATTTTGTTTTACGCGCTTTTCTTTTTGATTTCTTTTTTAAGTTTTGAAATTTTTACAGAAAAGTTGCAGTTTTTGCATTTAACCATAAATTTTTGGTTTATTCCACTCCCTTGAACAAAAGGCTCTTCCCATTTTTCTTCCCATTTACCCTCATATTCACACTCAGGACATTTAAACTCTATTTTTGCATTTTTCTCTTCCTTCAACTTTAAAATCCTAACTTTTCCTTTAGCTTCACCTTTTGAATTTTCCAAAATGCGAGTTGTTATATACTCTATCATAAAGGTCTTTTCTTCGGCCTTAAAGCTCTTGAGCCACATTTCCTACATTTTACTTTTCCTTCCCTAACCTTAGCAGGATCAGCTCTCATCTTTGTTTTGCAAACTCTGCAAACAAAAACTCTGTGGAAAAGTCTTTGAATTGCAGGCTGAAATACTTTCTTTGCCATATTCTCACTAAAAGAAAAAAAGAAAAGTAAAAACTTAAATTTTATAAATCGTAGCCCCTTAGTGTTTTCCTTCCGTTTGCCTTTGCTCTTGCTGTAGCGCACTTTATTTGTTCGCTAATAATTTTATCAAGGGCTGTAAAGAAATCTGGACTTACTCTAAAACCTTTTACTAGATTCCTTACTGCAGACTTTACTACTAAGGATTTCTTTTCTGCCATTTTTTACACCTCTAATTTTATTTTCAATTGTCTATTTAAATTTTTAAAATTAGTTCAAAAAACTTTTAAATTATAAAAACGATTTTGTTTAAGTGGTTTTATGGGCTTAAGGCCTGGCAGGACAGTAAGAAGGGTTGAAAGACCTTACACTAGAGTTTCAAAAAAAGTTCCTAGGAAGAGTTATGTGGTAGGAGTTCCTTCTCCGAAAATTCATCAGTTCGAGATGGGAAATAAGGAAGGTAATTTCAATTCAGTACTTTACCTAATTTCAAAAAGAGCTGTTCAAATAAGGCATAATGCACTTGAAGCAGGAAGAATAGTTGCGCATAAGTTCTTGGAAAAGAAAATAGGTTCTTCAAACTACTTTTTAAAATTTCTTGTTTATCCTCATCATGTGATAAGGGAAAAGCCTATTGCAACTGGTGCAGGAGCAGATAGGTTTTCTCAAGGGATGAGGCTAAGCTTTGGAAAGCCTGTTGGTGTTGCTTGTCAAGTAAAGCCAAATCAAAGAATAGTAATGCTAAAGATTAACAAGGAGAATTTGGAAATTGGAAAGCAAGCTTTGAAAAGGCTTTCTTCTAAGTTACCTACACCTACTTCTATAGAATTCGAAGAATTTTGAGAATTATAAATGCTAAAAGAAGAGAAATTAGATATGCTAACAAGCTTGGTTTTTGCTGCCAAATTGAAAATCCAGTATGTTTACTTAAAAACAGCAGGATAGGGATAAAAACTAGGATTATTAAAAATTTGATTTTTTTCCTTAAATGCTCCTTTATTCCTGGCTTTCCCATTAATTCATAAGTCAGGCCTTTAATTTCTTCGCCAAGCTTATTTCTCTCTTCTCTTAGCATGTTGAGTTTTTCATAAAGCTCCTTTTTTGTTTCCTCAATTTCATGCGAATATTCAACTTTCCCTTTTACTAACATTTCTCTCTGATACCTTACTATATCTTCTATTGCTCTGCCTGTTTCTTCTATTTTCTTTTGTAAATTATAATAATCGTAAACTTTTGATTGTAATTCATTAACTTTCTTTCTCACAATATAATTTTCACTTTAAAGCATTTATTCAACGCTTAAGCTTTTTTTCTAAATCATAAACAAGCTTTTTTGTTTTTATAACAGCATCAGGATTAACAGAAATAGAATCTATTTTGTGCTTAACTAAAAATTCAGTTATTTCTGGATAAACGCTTGGGCTTTGACCGCAAATTGAAACTGTAATTTTATTTTTATGAGCTTCTTTTATCAAAATCTCCATAGCTTTAAGAACAGCTTCATTTCTTTCATCAAAATAGCCCATGTTTGCAAGAATTGCAGAATCTCTATCTACGCCTAAAACAGTCTGGCACAAATCATTACTTCCAATTGAAAAGCCATCAAAATATTTTGAAAATTTATCTGCAAGAAAAACTGTGCTAGGAACTTCAACCATCGCCCAAATTTTAAATTTCTTACTTCTTTTTAATCCTTCCTCTTCCATTATTTTTAAAACTCTTTCCACTTCCCAAACAGTTCTAACAAATGGTAGCATAACCCAAACATTATCTAATTTCATTTCATCCCTAACTTTTTTTATAGCTCTGCATTCAAGCCTAAAAGCTTCTTCAAATTCCCTGCTTACATATCTAGAAACACCTCTCCATCCAAGCATTGGATTTGCTTCAATCGGCTCATATTTTTCACCACCAATAAGCTTTCTATACTCATTTGTTTTGAAATCAGAAAATCTTACAACAACAAACCTTGGATAAATGGCTCTTGCAACCATAGCTATACCTTCTGCAAGTTTATCTATATACTTCTGCTCTTCTTTCTTTTCAATCAAATAATTTGGATGTTCCTTAATCCATTCAGCAATTATGAATTCAATTCTCATTAAACCTATTCCATCAAAAGGCAAGTGCTTATATCTTTCTATTTCCATAGGAACTCCAAGGTTCATCAAGATTTTTGTCCTGGTTTTTAATTTTGCAACTTCTTCTGGAGAAATTTCAAAAAGTTTTTCTCTTGCCAAAAGTTCCTTTATTTCACCTTTATAAACAAGGCCATTCCTTGCATCTAAGGTTATAATATCGTTATCTTTAATTTTTGAAAAAGCATCTTTTGCTCCAACTATACAAGGTATCCCCAATTCTCTGCTTACTATGCTTGCATGGCTTGTTATTCCACCTTCTGTAGTAATTATGCCAGAAGCGATTTTCATAAAAGGTGTCCAGTCAGGAGAAGTCATTTTAGTAACTAATATACTTCCTTTTTCCATTTTCTTTTGAGCTTCCTCTACAGATAAAGCAATTACAGCTTTTCCTATGGCAACACCAGGAGATGCTGCCAATCCCTCTAAAATAGGCTTTTCCTTAACTTCTATTTCACTAACCTTCTTCTCGTAAAAGACTGTAACTGGTCTAGATTGAACCAAATAAACTTTTCCATTTTCAGATACCCACTCAAAATCTTGTGGAAACTTGTAATGTTTTTCTAATTTAAGAGCAAGCTTCCAAAGTTGCTCAAGCTCATTTTCGTTTAAGCAAAGCTTATTTCTCATTTCTTCTCCAACTTCAACTTCTTCTAATCCTCCTTCAGAATTTGTAATTTTCATTTTCTCCTTTCTTCCAATCCTAGCTTCCAAAATTTTTCCAGTTTTCTTATCTATAACATAAGTATCTGGATTTACTTCTCCGCTAACAACACTTTCTCCTTGACCATAAGATGCTTCTATTAAAATTTTGTTTTTTTCTCCAGTTGTTGGGTGAACTGTAAAACCAACTCCAGCCTTATATTTTCCTTTAAGATAATCTTCTTTACTTAAAACACCAAGTTGCTTCTGAACAGGAACTGCAATTAAAACTTTTTCATGCTTAAATCCTCTTTGATATCTGTAAAAAGTTGCTCTTGGTGTAAAAAGAGAAGCCCAACATTTTTTAATACCATTCAAAACATTTTTTATTCCTTTGACATTCAATAAAGTTAACTGTAAGCCTGCGAATGAATGATAAGGTATGTCCTCTGAAGTAGCTGAGCTTCTTATAGCAACATATTCTTCTTCTTTTCCAAATTCCTTAGAAAGAATTTTATAAGCTTTTTCAATTTCTTTCTCTATCATTTTTGGAACTTTTGCATTTTCAATAAGTTCCCTGATTTTTTTTGTTTTTTCTTCTAAATCTTGCGGATTCTCATAATTAATTTCTTTTAGAATTTTCAAAATTTTTCCTTTGAGTTTATTCCTTTTTAGAAATTCCTTATAGGCATTTGCTTTTACGACAAAAGCATTTGGTACTGGTAACTTAGCATTAAACATTTCACCCAAATTTGCTGCTTTTCCTCCAACTAATCCTAAATCCTTTTTTGAAAGATCTTTTAAGAATGCAACATATTTCATAATACTTTTTTGGTTTTAATTCAAAATAAAATTTAAAATTATTTTGTTTGGCTGAAAGGTAAAATTAAATTGTTGAATTTATTTAAACAGCAATTTTTTTATCTATAAATTTCTCGTACCACTTGAATTCTTTTTCATTAACCATGTGAATTTCAAAAGGTGCGCGAATTCCTATCTTTTCAAGAATTTTAGCTTGAATTTTTGCGCGCTCTTTCATAGTTTTTGGCATATTCTTAGAAACTATTAATAAATCTATGTCACTTGTTGGTGTATGTTCTTTTTTAACAACAGAGCCAAAAACAAATACTTTTACATCCCCCAATTCACTTTTGGCAATTTTCTTTGCAATTTTAGCATATTTTAAGTAATTTCTGAAATATTTTTTCTTTTCTTTTTTTTCTTCCAGTAAAATATCAAAAAGAGTTTTTTTCATAACTTGTCAACAAATTTTCTAAAATTTCTTGCAAATTTAAGCATTTCTTCTACTTCCCATTTCTCAAATTCTATCGGAATGTATCGTGAAGTGATATATGCATTTTCCAAGTTTTTAATTACGCTTATAT
>CAZDLC010000020.1:0-11905 GCA_964506615.1 uncultured archaeon | reverse complement strand
GATAAAAGGAGCTAGTGAGTTTAAATGTAATAACTTACTCTTCCTTACTTGGGATTATGAAGAGGAAATAAAAGTAGAAAACAAAAAAATTGTTTTCAAGCCTTTGTGGAAGTGGTTGCTGAAAGTTTAGAAACTGCTCATTAAATTTGATTTTAACTTATTTTTTAATTTTAAGGAAATTTTGAAAGTTGGCTTTTCTCTTCTAGGCTTGGAATTTACACAAGTTCCAAAACTATCTTGCACTTTTTCGAATATTCTTCCATATCTTTTTCATTTTTTATTGGTTTTTTCAATAAAGAGCAATAAAGTTCAAGAGGATTTTCTGGATTAGTTGAAAGACTCTCACAACCTCTGCACTCATTTTTTATATACTTCATAATAATTATTTCCTCCTTCTTAAAATATTTTCCAGCTCTTTTGAAAGAAGAAAGTAGCTCAAAAGATCTGAAGAGTTATACTTTAAATCTTTCATCATTTCCCTTAAGTAAAGAATTTCATGCAAAAATTTTAACTTCGAGCTTGTATGATAGTAATTTAAAATTTCAATAGCTGCTTCGCTTCCTCTTCCTTTTACTGGCGGAACAACATAAAGCAAACCTGCTGAAAAGAATTGCGTATAGTAAGAAAGAAAAAGCTGTGGAATAACTTTTACAGGACCTATAACATCTCTTTTTACAGCAAGCATAAGGTTTATTCTACTATACTTTTCCTTCTTCGAAATACCTCTTCGAACTTCGTTAACCAAATTTTCCATATTTTTCTCGTTCAAAAAATTAAAGTGCTCTTCGAAGCTTGCTTTTAAATTTTCTTGAGTGAAAGGAAGGTGAAAAGATGAAAGTAAATCTCTTTTAAAAGAATCTCTTATTCCTTTAACGCTAAACCTTATCGAGGGGTCACAAAATTCACCTATTAAAACAGTGAACCATTCCCTTGAAAAAATTTTCTCGTTTCCCTCTTCGCTTGACTCCAAAATATTTTCTAAAGCTTCTTCATAAGATTTTTCCTTGAAATCAAGCTTAAAATATTGCGAAACTTTTCGCAGGCTTTCAGCTAAACTTTCTTTACTCTCTTCCTTTTTCTTAACTTGCTTGTAAAATTTTTCTGCAAATTCCCTTATAGCTTTTCTTCTTTCTTCCACATTTTAAAATCTTTTTTCAAAAATTAAATTTTGTTGTAAAATATTTTTTTCCTAGAATTTGACTCATACCTTATAATCCCGCTAAATGGCTCGCCATATCTTGGATCCAAAACTTTTAAAGTTTCGCTTATCGACAAAGCAGAAGCTATTATATTAGTTGTAACTATGCTTGGATTCCTTTCCCATGCACAAGAAGCTTTTTTTATTTTTATTAACCTGCTTATCCCCAAAACTTCTTCCAAATCCTTGGTTTTTCCTGGATATGTTGTAACAACCCTTGCTGAATCAAAGGTTACTCCACTACTTACATAAGGAATTTTAAATTTCAAAGATTTTTTAAGAATTTCATACCTAGTTTCAAAATTGTCTACGCCTTCAACTATAGCATTAACATCCTTAAAAACAAAATCCCTTAAATCCTCAAACCTTTTCTTATAAGCTTTTATTTTCAGGCTTGGATTTATTAGCTTAAGCCTTTTCTTTCCAACTTCAACCTTCCACTTACCTACGCTACAATAAAAAAGCCATTGCCTGTTTAAGTTTGTGGCTTCTATATAATCAGGATCTACAATTTTCATTCCATTAACTTTAAAACAAGAATAAACAGGAGCTTCCCAACATCCTCCTGTGCCAAAACCTGCAATTAAAAGATTGGAACTTTTTAATTCTGGCATTTCAGGAGAATTTTCAAAAAGCTCAAATTCAAATTCTTTTTCTTCATAAACCAAATCAACTTTTAAAGGATTAAAATATTTTCTTACTTCATCCGAAATTATCCCAGCAGCTAATTCAGCTGTAACCAGGCTTTGCTTCTTATTTTTAAAATTATCAAAATTGCAAGCACTATTTTGAGTTAAATGATTGAAAAATATTTTAACTTTATCTTTATCGCAACTTGCACTTATCAAAGGTCTTTTCTTCCTTTTAGAAAATTCAATCAACTTTTCCTTAATTTCTAAGTCGTTAGTTGCTTCTATTATCAGATCTTCCTTTTCTAATAAAACTTCAAGCTCTTTTTCAGACAAATCCCAATTTACTCCTTTTACAGCTAGCCTTGGATTAATTTTCTTAACTATATTTTCTAAAGCCCTAACTTTTTCTTCTCCAACTTTAGCTTCTAAGTAAAAGGGCGAGCTAAATTTTTCTTCTTCTGAAATTTTGCCATAATCGTAAATTATTACATGGCCTTTTTCACTTTCTTCTCCTATACCCAAGCCAGCAAAAGCTCCTAGTAAAAACTGAGAAATGTAATCGCAACCTACTATAGAAACCTTAGCTTTCTTAAGCTTTTTTTGTCTCCAGCCCTTTATTCTTTCCTGTCTATCATATATATTTGCTCCATAAAAGCATTCTTTCTTTTTCATCTAACTCCCTTATTTTTTGTTTCAACCTTGAACTTCCATAAATTACCCTTTCTTCCAACTTTTTTCTCATTTCTTCTTCATCAAGCTTTTTCCAATCTTCAACAAATTCCAAGCCAATTCTTTTGAATTTAATTGGATAAGGCCCGCAGGCAGGACAAATTGGCTGGTAAATCACTTCTGAATAAATTTCTCCATATTTGTTTAAAATCACATTGTAAGCATAGTGAATGATTAAATTAAAAGTTACTTTTAGCTCAGCATCCCTTAATCTATCCTCGAATGTTTTTATGCCAATTCTTTTAAAAATTTTTTCAAATTTTTTGCTTAGCAAATTTGGAAAGCTCTTTTTAGTTCTAATTTCTATATTTTCCAAAAATCTTGAATCGGGCTTGATAAAAATTTCCTCTCCACTAAATTTTAAGTTGCTTACATTACCCTTTAAGAAAATTTTCGGATAAAGTTTTAACAAAGAGCTTGAGCTTAAAATTCTTATTCTTTCTCCAATTCTTTCGTCTGCTGGCGAAGGATAAGCTGCATAACCTGCATGATAATGAAATTCTCCGATTTCCTCATAACCAAGAAGGTTTAATTCCTTTACTTTTATGTAATCTGAAATCCCACTCAAGCTCACTCTTGAAGTTGTTGAAACTTGAAATGGCAAGTAAATATCTGTAACTAAATCATTCTTCTGGAATTTTGGCTTAATTAAACAACCAGCAAGCTCTCTTTCTTCTCCAGAAATTTCTTTAAGAAGCTTACAATATTTTAAAATTTTTTCTTTCACGCTACTTAGCATTTTTAAGCAGTTAAATTCCCTTTCTTCAATTTCCCTTATTTCTTCGTCAAACACTCCAAACAACCTTTCTTTTAACATTTGTTATGGGAATTCTTTTCTCGCTAACTTCTTCAAAACTAACTTTTTCAAAAGGCTCATGGGAAGAATATGTTCCATGCTCTATGGTTGAAGTTACCAAACCTCTAACTCCATTTACAAGCCATAAGGCTATGTGAAATCCTCTTACGGAAAGGTCAGAATCGTCTGCTGGAATTTGTCCTTTAGAAGCAAGATAATCAACTCCAAAGTCTCCGTAGCATATTTCTTTATCACCACTTTCCTCCCAAACATGAGGATGCTTATAAGGCCATGCCATTAAAGGTCTTGTATAAGTCAAATCACTTTTAACCTTTATTTCAATTCTTCCTTTCCCAAAAACATGGTATATTGGCTTTTTTTCTTGTATAGAGCAAAGCTTGCAGTATAAAGCATATTTTTCAGGAGTTTCTGCATAAATTGTGTAAGTTTTTGACGAATCTCTTTTTATCCCTCTCCTTAAATTTTTGTGCAACTTGTTAAATTCATCTATAGCATTACCCAAAGCCTTGAATTCAACTTCTGGTGATTTCTTTACTTCATCTAAAACTTGCCTAAAGAAAAAATTTCTTATACTTTTATTGTAATCTCTATCTACTTCAAAAAAAGATTGTTCAAATTCTGTGAAGTAGTAATTTTTTCCTTCAAGTTTTACATGAACTTGCTCTTCCTTAACTTCTCCTTCCTCCAGCTTATAAATTTTTGGTCCTCCTATATTGAAGAGAGCAAAAACATCCAAATCATAATCTCTGTAAGCTAGCATAGACTCCCAAATACTTCTTCTTTCTTCCTTTTTCTTTTTCTCAACTTTTTCTTCTTTAAATCTAGGGGAAACTCCTAAATGCGGAATAACATAATTAACTATAAATCTTCTTAACTCAAGCTCTTCTTTACTAAAACCTTCTCTTCCTTCTTTTTTTAAAATTTCCTCCATCTTTCTCTTTTTCCATTTTTCTATTTCAAAAGAATACTTAACCTTATAAAGCTCCTCCAGCCTTGAAATTGTATCTACTTTTTCTAACGGATATTTTCCTCCATAAAATAAGTAATTTTCAGAAAAGCCTTGCCTTGAAATCTTAAATATTTCTTCTCCTTTTATTATTAAATTAATCTGCCTTGCAAGCCTAAAGAGAAGGTTTGATGGTAGTTCATCCTTCACCTCAACTCCCCTGCTGGTGAAATTTGAATATTAGCGTAATGACAAATTATTTCTTTTCCCTCATACTCCTTTTTGCTTTTTCCTCTTACATACTCTAAAATTAACTTGTCAGGATTTATGTTTGACATTTGGTTTAAAGTTATCTGATAATCGCCAGAACGTAAAAAATTTTTTATCCACTCAGCTGCAGTTTTTTCTTCAGGTGTTACTGCTTCGTTCAAACAATACTCGATAACATCCTTTACAGACATTCTTTTTACTTTTTTTCCGTCAATTAGCCTTTTAATCGAATAAGTATCAGGAAGGCCAAATCTACCTAGCTCAATAAAAAGGGGGAGGTCCTCAAAAACTTCTTTTTCTACATATCTAGGAAGATATTCCATCTTTTTTTAATTTTAGTTTGAAAATATTTAAAGCATTAATCTAGAATTTCTTATCTGTTTCGCACTATTTTATATCTTCAAATTTTTGTTTACTATATTGACAAACTGTTTAAATAAAATCAGGCATTTCAACCTTTGAACCCAACTTAAATCTTTGCTTTTTTGTCAAGAAACTTAGAACAAGTTTCTTGTTTTTTTCTTGTATTCCAGTTCTTTATGTTTTCTAGTTTTCTGTTGTATGCTTATAAGTGCTGTAAATGTCATTGAGAACTGTACTTGAAGAAGAATGGGGACGCTGGGATTTGAACCCAGGTTTTCTCGTGCAAAGCACTCTGAGCCTCCCAAGGGCCCGATCCTAGACCAAGCTAGACGACGTCCCCTTATTATAATTTTAAATTTGAGATAAATGCCTTTTACTTTCTCATTCTTGCATAGTTTATTTGAAGCTTGAATGAAATGGGAGGACCGGGATTTGAACCCGGGTTGCCGGCACCCCAAGCCGGATGCCTAGACCAAGCTAGCAGATCCTCCCAATAATCAAACATTATTTGATTTACAAATTAAAAAATAAATTATGGTATACGAAACTGTTGTTGGAAGAACAAAAGAAGATAGAGAAAAATTTGGAAATAATTGCGCTGGTTATTTGGGCAAACATATAGTTGGAGTTGGAGAAGAGGCTCATCTAACAACAAAAGTTTTTATCGATTTGCTTAGGCCTCATGTTATACTAATCGCAGGAAAAAGGGGATCTGGTAAAAGTTATGTTGCAGGGGTAATAGCCGAAGAAATTGCTCTACTTCCAGAAGAATTCAGGAAAAATTTGTCAGTTGTTATGGTAGACACTATGGGAATTTTTTGGAGTTTAAAAAAACCTAACGAAGAGCAAAAATCCTTGGTTAAAGAATGGAACTTAGAGCCAAGGGGTTTTGAGAATGTAAAGGTCTTTGTTCCTTTTGAGCAGCTTAACGAATTTAAAAATGCTGGAATTCCTGTTGATGAAGGTATTTCTATTGCTCCCTATGAATTTTCGCCAGAAGAATGGAGCTTAGCTTTTAACTTAAAAAGAACAGAACCGATTTCAATAGCACTTGAAAAAAACATAAACGAAATTTTAGAGGAAAATGAAAAGTTCACGATAGATGATCTTATAGCTAAAATAAAGAGTGATGAGGAAACCAGCAAGGAAGTGAAAAATGCTCTTGAAAGTATGTTAGCTGTAGCAAAGAAGTGGGGTGTTTTTGGCACAGAGGGGATAAGCATAGAAAGAATTGTTATTCCTGGGACAATTTCTGTTTTGGATGTTTCTCACTTAAGGGCTACAGAAGCTTGGAGTGTTAGAAATCTTATAGTAGCAATTTTAGCTAAGAAAATATATCAAGCAAGAGTTATTGCAAGAAAGGAAGAAGAGTTAGCAAGACTTGAAGGAAGAGAAATAGAAAAAAAATTTCCGATGGTCTGGCTAATAATAGATGAAGCTCATAACTTTTGTGGAATTGAAGAGAGTGCATCGCTTTCGCCTTTGCTTACCATAGCAAAGCAAGGGAGGGAGCCTGGTATAAGCTTAGTAGTAATAACTCAAATGCCAGCAAAAATACATCAAGACATTCTCTCGCAATGCGATTTAATTATAAGCCATAGGTTAACTTCAAAAGCAGACTTGCAAGCGCTTCATTCAATTTATCAAACTTACATGGCTGAAGAAATAGAAAAAATTATTAATAAACTTCCAAGATGGCCGGGAGCTGCTGCAATTTTTGACGATATTTTAGAAAAAATTTTTACAGTAAACATTAGACCAAGACTTTCTTGGCATGCAGGAGCAACAGCTGCTGTTTTATAAGTTTAAAAAGCTATGGTTTAATAATTAAAAAGACAAATTTCAATTAATGGAAGTTGACTTAATAAAACATTTGCTCATAATTTTTGGTATAATAGCTCCTGTGATAATTGCAATTTACATGCTAATTTTTCTTTTCAGAAAAAGATGTCCGCTTTGCGGAACTAAAATGAAATTTATTTACAAGGGAGATAAGGTAGCAGGATATTTTTGTCCAAACTGCAAGCATTATGAAGTAAAAGTTATGGATTAATTTATTATTCTTGTAACAGTTCCTATTCCTTTAGTTTTTCCTTCCCTAAAAATGAACTTATCTCCTTCTTGGATAAAGCAAGGATAATATTTAAACGTGAATTTAACTTTCCCGCTTTCTCCGGACTTAAAGTATTTTTTATCTATACATTCTAGCTTCGCGCTTTGAGAGGCTGTGAAAAAATGGAGAACAGGCTCATAACCAGAAGCTATTCTTGTTGGATGAGTTAAAACAAAAATTTCTGCCTCAAAACTTCTAACTGCTCTTGGAGAAAATGAAGGATCGCATAAAATCATTCCTCTCTTTACATCCTCATGCTTAACTCCTTTTAAGCAAACCCCAACTATTAGTCCGGCATTAGCTTCTTCCAAAGGATAGTAATAAGCTTGTATACTTGCAGCCTTAACTTTTCTAAAATCCCCACTTGCAAACGGGCCTATTAATAAGGTAGAGCCAGCTTTTATTTTTCCCTGCTTTACAGTTCCTGAAACTACTGTACCAACACCTTTAATCTTATATATCTTATCGATAAACATCAGAAAAGGCTTTTCTGTTTCCAAATTCCTCTTTGGTAATAAACTCAAAAATTTTATAAGATTTTCAATTCCTTCAAAAGTTCTCGAAGAAACTTCAAAAATAGGAACTATAGTTTCAATTTTATCTGCAATTATATTCAAATCCTTCTCCTCTTTTACTCTAAACGGTATTCTGCCAATTAGCTTTATCAAATTTTCAACTTCTTCTCTAACCTCTTCCCTTCTTTTATCTCCGACTTTATCTATTTTTGTTATACAAAAAATTAATGGTAGCTTAAAAGCTAGAAGAATCCCCAAATGTTCTTTTGTTATTTGTGTAATTCCGTCGTCTGCTGCTACTACAAGTAAGCCATAGTCTAAATTCTGACCAACTAAGCCGCGAATCGTTGTCCTTATCCAAGGCTCATGGCCTACAGTATCCACAAAACTTATAACTTTATCAGAATCTTCAAAAACCTTTGCCTTTTCCTTTTTATCTAAAGGGTTTTTTAAGTAGATGGGCGAAAAATTTTTGAAGCCAAACAAGGTAAAGTGCAAATCTGCTGATAAACCTCTTTCAATTTCATGCGGCAAAACATTTAACTGAAGCCATTTATTCCCATTTCTATCAGGCTCGCCTGTTATTATAGTTGCTATTAAAGTTGATTTTCCATGGGCTACGTGCCCAGCAACTCCTATTATCAAGTTCTCCTTTTTCTCAACTTTAAAAATTTGTTTAATTATTACCCTTCCTATAATTTTTCCATTCTCGAAAAATTTTTCAACTTTTTCTATTTTTGCGTTATTTTCTCTTGCTATTATTCCCAAAATGTTTAGAGTTTCCTCAAACTCCAATTCACTTAAGCCTATAGGTTCTCCGTTTTCTTTAACTCCTATTATGTAAACTGCTACACCATTTCCCTTTTCAAGTCTAAACTTCATTTGAGTAGCTAATTGTTGCTTCCTTTCTTCTTTTAAATGAATATCGTATATAAGCCTTTCTTTGAATTCTATGTTTTTTCCCTCTTTCCTCGGCAATTTAAACTTCATAAGATAACCTAATTATTAAGAGGACTTAAATATTTTTATTTAATTCAAACCTAAATTAAAAAGTGAGAAAATGGAAATAGCAGTATGGGCTGAAAAATACAGACCAAAAAAATTGAGTGAAGTAATTAATCAAAAGCATGTTGTTGAAAGGATAAAAGCTTTTGTAAAAGAGAAAAATATTCCTCACATGCTTTTTGCTGGTCCTGCAGGAACAGGCAAAACAACTGTTGCATTAGCTTTAGCTTATGAGCTATACGGAGATGCTTGGAGGCAAAATGTTTTAGAAACTAATGCAAGCGATGCAAGAGGAATAGATGTTATAAGAGGGGAGATAAAAGAGTTTGCAAGGATTAAACCAATAGGAGAAGTTCCTTTCAAAATAATAATTCTTGACGAAGCAGATAACTTAACTGCAGATGCGCAGCAAGCCTTAAGAAGAACGATGGAAACTTATACCTCAGTTTCACGCTTCATCTTAATTGGAAATTTTTCCTCGCGCATTATTGAACCTATTCAAAGCAGGTGTGCAGTTTTTAGATTTAAGGCTTTAGCTGAAGCTGATGTAAGGAAGTTTATTCAAAGAATTGCTGAAGGAGAAAAGTTAAAAATAAGTGAAGATGGAATTAAAGCAATAATAGAAATTGCTGAAGGAGATTTAAGAAAAGTTGCAAATTTGTTACAGGCAGCTGCTTCTCTAGATAAAAAAATAGATGCTGATATCATTTATGAAGTTGCTTCTCGAGCAAAGCCTACTGATGTGAAAGAAATGCTGGAATTTGCAATGAAAGGAAAATTTGAAGATGCAAGAAAAAAATTACAAGATATGCTTTTGAGACAAGGTTTAAGCGGAAATGATATAATTTCTGAAATCCATCGTCAAATTTATTCTTTAAATATCCCTGAAGATCTGAAAATAAAACTAATAGAAAAGTGTGGCGAATATGAGTTTAGGTTAAGTATGGGAGGAAACGAATTAATTCAGCTAGAAAGTCTTTTAGCTCAATTTTTGCTATTTTTTAAATAATTTAAAGGCTTACGCATGTGGGTTGAAAAATACAGACCAAAAAGTTTAAAGGAGTTTGTTAACCAAAAAGAGGCTTTAGAAATTTTTTTAAACTGGATTAAAAACTGGAAGCCTGGCAGCAAGGCCTTGCTCTTTTACGGCATGCCTGGAACAGGAAAAACTGCTTTAGTTCATGCATATGCGAATGAGAAAAATATAGAATTAATTGAAATGAATGCAAGCGATTTTAGAAGCAAAAGCCAAATAGAAGAAGTTTTTGGAAAAAGCATGCTTCAAAAACCCCTTTTTAAAAAATCCAAAATTCTTCTTATAGATGAAGTTGACGGTATAGCAGGAAGGGAAGATTTAGGCGGAGTAAATGCAATTATAAAAATAATAAAAGAATCTCTTTATCCTTGTATTTTAACAGCTAACGATCCTTATGATCCTAAGCTTAAAATTTTAAGGGATTTTTGTATTTTGGTTGAATTTAAAAAAATTCATGTTTTTGACATAGAGAAAAGGCTAGCAGAAATCTGTAAAAAAGAAGGAATAAGCGTAGATAAGGAAGTTTTAAGAAGTCTGGCAAAAAGGGCTGAGGGTGATTTAAGGGCTGCCATAAACGATTTGGAAGTTGTGGCAAGAGGAAGGAAAAAGGTTACGCTTGAAGATTTGGAAGTTTTAGGTTATAGGGAAAGGGAAGCAAACATTTTTGACGCTTTAAAAATAATTTTTAAAACTAAATCCGTACTTCCAGCAAAATTAGCAATTTCAAATCTTGATAGGGACCCAGAAGAAATTTTTTGGTGGATTGAAAACAATATACCAAAAGAGTATGAGAAGCCCGAAGAAATAGCTAAAGCTTTTGAAATGTTGAGCAAAGCAGATTTGTTCAGAAGTTTTGTAATTTCAAGGCAAAATTGGAGATTAAGGAGTTATATGATAGATTTAATGACAGCTGGCATTGCTCTTTCTAAGGAAGAAGTTTACAAAAAATTTACAAAATATGAATATCCTAGTAAAATAGCAATACTAGGAGGGATAAAAGCTGAAAAAATGGAAGTAGGAGAAGTTTTGGGAAAGTTGAGTAAAAGCTTGCATTGCTCTACCAGAAAAATTAAAAGGGAATTTTTGCCTTTTCTAAAGCTTATTTTAAAAAATAGTGAAATGAAGAAAAGAATTTCTCAATCTTTAAATTTAAGCAAAGAAGAAATTAGCCTATTGGAATAGCTTCTCATAAACAAAACTTTTTGACAAAGTAATTCTTGGGGATTGAAGAATTATATATTTGAAATTTACAGTAGCTGCATCACAATTTGAATCCTCTATGGTATAATTAACTATGGTATAATTAAATAAGAGCGAATAACCTTTTTTTCCAACAAAATCTTCTGAGAAAATTTTGAACTCTTCCAAATTAAATTTAAGTTCATCACAACTCTTTGCTTTTTCAACAGTTTCCCTTGCCTTTTCTACTATGTTGTTAAAAATAAAAGGCTCTTCCATTACAGCTACTGAAGAAGTATCAGGAATGCTAGCTGGTTCTGTCATCCTACTAATGAGAAATGCAAACATTACTATAACTACTGCTGAAATTATAAAAAATTCAGCCTTCTTAGATTTTAACAAATTGGGCATGCGGAACTCCATTAATTAAAATAATATTTTCCTTTTCTATAAAGCCATTCTTTTCAGCAAGCTCAACTATTTTCTTACCTATCAAATTGCCTATCGTAGCTTTTTCCATTAGCTTCAAAGCCTCTTCCTCTGTTATTAATTGACCTCCGTAGAAGTTTTTACTTACCTTAATTTTGAGTTTTTCCTTAGTAACTATTTCCTTTTCTATTAAATTTTCATCGCAAATAGCAATAACTATATCAAACTTCGTGTAAAAAACTTTACCCCAAAACATCTTAATAAAATTTTAGAGTAAAAAATATAAAAAATAAGAAAAAACTCTAGGAAGCAACTCCTGAAATTTTTCCTACTGTACTATATGTAACTTCCTGCCCACCAGCAACTGTAACATTGTAATAAATTGTAACATCGACAGAATAGCAATCTCCTTTTGCTATATTTACATCAGATAGCGTTACAGTATATCTCCTTGACTCAGAAGTTAAACGCTCTTCAGTAGTAGGCTGATAAGTACCACTTCCTGATCCTGAAACATTTATAAGTGCTAGTTTAGCTGAAGTTGGCTTAATATAGGAAAGGTCAAATTCTAATGAACCACTGCCAGCGGTACCAACTGTAAATAAAGGATTTTCTACTTTAAAATCTGCAAATTCTCTAATTTGCGTTCCTGTCCACCTGCATGGCTTTGTTA
>CAZDLC010000019.1:0-12414 GCA_964506615.1 uncultured archaeon | reverse complement strand
TTCTTTTATTATACTTCCTTGAGTATATCTTGGAGGAGGTTGAGTTTGCTTTGAAAGTAAGTTTATTTTAATAACTTTAACGGTTTGTCCAATCTTAAGCTCAGGAAGAATTTGCTCTTCAAAAGTCAAATAAGGAGAGTAGATTTCTGTCCATCCAGGCTTTATTGTTCTTTTCCCTACAGCTATGAATTTATTATCATCTATTGCCAAAATTGCGTTTATACTTTCCCTTAAAGCTTCTTCGGCAAAAGTTGCTAAGGTCCTTCTCACAATTAGATCATAAAGCTTCCTTTGTTGAGGAGTCAGCTTGCTTAATTCTGGAATTTCATGAGTAGCATAAACACAATTATGTACAAGATAATTGTTAACAAAAAAAGTATGATATTTACTTACTTCCAAATCGAACACAAAATCAACTTTCTTCCCAATTTTAATTTCTTTTATTTCATCAGCAACTAAATTCTGAGGAATAGCTATTTTAAAATCTGCAAGTCTAGGTAATTCATTTATTGGTACATGTTCTTCTTCACGGCCTTCTTCTCTAAGAATAGTTTTATCTTTAAACTTCTCTCTCTTTGGTTTCAATAAAATTATATCTCCAACTTTTAATTTGCCAGCCTCTTTAAAACAAAGACCTTTCTTTACATCTAAGCACATAACAGGATGATTTGGAGTTAACTCTATCGAATTGTTAGATTTTGAAACCAGTTTGATTAAATTCTTGTTGTATGGCGTTTTCCAACAGCCTATAATGAAACTACTTACAATTCGGTTATTTTTAGTGTCAAAACTTAAAATCTTTATTGGTTTTTGAATTTCTCCAAAGTAACTTTTTTTAGTATCATCCCACTTCCAACTTGTTACGTAATTACATAAATTCTCAAAAGACATTTCTCCGTTAGGATTTAGAGAGAATTTAGCATCAGGAGGGAAACATGGATGTGCAGGGTCTGTGTTGTGAAGAATAATATCATTTCCAATAAAAGTATGCGTTGAAGTAGTTATATCATAAACATTTTCATTATGATTTTTTACTTCAACACTCTTTACCTCTATCCATTTTATATTTCCATCAGAGAGTATTTTTAACTCAGGGTCTTTCAAAAGATTGGCTATTTGCTTTAATTTCTTCTTAGGAATAAGATAACTATCTCTGTAAAAATTCTTTCTTGTTTCTCTTATTCTTCCAACAATTTTTTCTATACTGCGCAGAGAAAGCCCGTGCTTAGCTAGTTTTTCTTTTAGAGTACTCTTAGGTATGAAAATAACCTTAGAAGATCTAGTTTGTTTCCATCCTGCAAATAATCTATCAAATCTTTTCTTTTTAATTTTTATAAATCTACCGATTATTCTTCTAAACTTTGGAATATCTTCTAGATAAATTCTAATCTCATGCGAATGGTATCGAGAGGATATACCAAAGGTTAAAAGTGTAGTCTTAAGCTTTTTGAGAAATATCTTTGAATATGAAGATATACTAACATTAATCGTATCCTTTGTTTTAAAAACACTTCCATTCCCATCAAAAAAGCCAGCTATATAATTAGCAATCAACTCATCAGGTTGTCTAAGCAAAATGTTATGGATATCAAGCCTCCTAGCTTTTTTACCTTTATACACATAAAGTTTATTAAAAATTTCACATAAAAGTTTTGATGCTATAGAGATACAATCTTTATAATTCTTGGCCTTCAATCCAAATATTTTTTTACTCAGAATTGTGAATACTTTCTTTTCTTTGGGTAAGTTGTCTATAATTATTTCTCTTCCTGTATTATGACCATCGGCAGCAATAAAACCTATGAAATAAAGAAAATCTTTAGAAAGATAAAAAGGTAATTTAATTATTTTGCTACCACCACTAGCGTAGGTGTAGCCAACTACATAATCTCTTATTTTTTCCTCGCCAATAATACGCTTTTCAAGCAAATATCTTACGATCAAGTAAGGTAATTTACACCTTTGTAGATAAGATTTTACGGTGTTTTTATTTAAGTTGAAGTTACTACATATCTCTTTTATCAATTTTCTTACTCGAGCTTTTTCTCTCAATATACTTTTAAAAGATTTCTTAAAACATATCAATATTTTTTTCTGTTCAACAGGATCGAATAGGTCAAATATTTCTAGAATGGTGCTTGGTCTCTTCTGTCTATGAACAGTTATTTTTTCAGGAGTAGCTATAACCATACCACTTCTAATGTTTTTTGCTTCAGTCCATTTCATTTCACCTTCAACGAGCGTCAGGATAGGATGGTCAAAAGTTACAAATACTTCTTCATTATTTGCAAGTTTTATCCCAATTACTTTTTCGGCCGGAAATTTGTACCTTTCCAAAATTTTTTCTTGGATTATTTTGAGTCTATCGTTTATTCCTAGTACGTTTGTTCCTCCCTTCTCGACGATTTCCTTTATTGTTACTATTTCTCCGTTAGATAAAGGTATTAAAGTATCTCCTGTGACACATCTTGGCCCCTCATTAGGAACGAGTTTTTCTTTTTCTAGTAATTCCTTAGCAAACTTTTCATAGGGTTTTAAACTTGCTAAAGCTTTCAAAATTTTCTCATAATTTATTACTGGAGGCAATTTTTGGCTTGAAGATCTAGGGTAAGAAATAAAACCTTGCTGGTAAAGTGATTCAGCAATTTGTAGGGTTTGAGTAGGAGAGAATTTAAAGCAAGCATAAGCTTCTGCTTGCAAGTCAGTAGTATTAAAAGGAAAAGGAGGCTTTTGCTTATACTCTCTTTTTTTCACATCTTTTACCAAAGCATCCTTTCCTTTACACTCATTCAAAACTTTATCAACTTCTTCTTTCTTCCAAAATTTATCCTTTTCATGCATCGCAACTATTTCTTGATTACCAACTTTTGCTCTTAGCTCGAGCTGCCAGAAAGGCTTTGGTTTAAAATTTCTTATTTCAATTTCTCTTTCCAAAAGAAGGTTTAAAGTTGGGCTTTGAACTCTTCCTGCTGATAGAATAGCAAAAGCTTTATTGCTATGATTTTTTAAAGCAAGAGTTAAAGCTCTTGTTAAGTTAATTCCCCATAGCCAATCAAGCTCATGCCTTGTTAAACCACTTTCAAGCATTGGAAAAAGAATATGGTTTGACATATTCTTGTATGCTTCAACAAGTTCATCTTTTGTTAAAGTTGAGAATTGCATCCTTTTAGCATCTTTTACTTTACAAATAAATCTTAAAATATTATAAAGCAAAACTTCTCCTTCTGTATCAACATCTGCAGCATCTATAAATTCATCAGCACCTTTTGCTAAATCCGCAATATTCTCAAAGTACTTCCTTGTCCATTCAGTTCCTTTTTTTGTGTAGGTAGGAGTCCATTCATAAGAAAAAATTGGATAGCTCCATTTTTTATTTTCAGATAAAGGAGAAAGAGTAAATAAATGCCCTACTGCAGGCACGCAAATGTGCTTTTTTCCATTAACTGTGAATTCATAATATTCTACACCATTTTTACTTAAGACTTTAGGTTTCTTGTCTGCTAAAGCTTCAGCGATTCTTCTTGCAGCATCAGGCTTTTCTGCAATTATGAGAGTATAACTCATAACTAAATTTCTCCCGCAAAAATTATAAATCTATTCTATAATTATCGTTTGTTCTCCCTTTACTTCTTCTAGAAGCTTTTCTAAAGCAAGAACTTTGCTTTCCAAATCAACAATTCTCTCAACAATTTCCTTGAACCTTGTATCTATATAAATTTTTCTTGTTTCTGATATTTCCTCTTCAAATTTAGATTTTATCTCCTCAATTTCTCCGCTTACTTCATTTTCGAGCATAAAGGTTTTATCCTCCATTTCATTTAACTTTTCTCCAATTTTGTAAATTTGTTCTTGCATAACTTTTATTTCTCCCAGATTTTTCTCTATTTCTTGTTTTTCCCTTTCTAAGAATTCTTTAAACTCTTTCTCAAAAGAGTTCAATTTTTCATCAAAGGTTGAAATTATTTCCTTTGTTTTTTCAAAATTTTCCTTAACTTCTTTCGCAAACTTTTCCCACTCTTCATAAGATTTGATAAAGTAAGTTAATCTTTTTTCCAAAGAAAGTTCAAACTCTTTGCTCTTTCTTTCAATTTCTTCTATTCTTTTTTCAACACCTGATTTTATGGATACCATTTCCTTAAAGTCTTTTTCCATTTTAATTACACTTTCTTTTTGATTTTTAATTTCAGTTTCAACTTTCTTTAAAAATTCCTCCAAAATTTTTCTTACATTTTTTTCCGTAGCTTCAAGTTCGGTTTTAAACTTTTTCTCTTCTTCTTTCTGCAAGTTCTTAATTTCTTCAATTTCTGTTGAATTTCTTGAAGTAGTTTCAGAAACAGATTTAATCAATTTTGCTAAATTTTCTATTTTTTCTCCTTTTTCTCTCTTTTCTTCTTCAAGTCCCTTTCTTATTTCTTCAACTTCCCTAGAATTTTTTTCTAAGAGTTCTGAAATACCTTTAATTATCTTCGCAACTTCGCCAAACTTTTTCTCTTCTTCCTTTTCCCCTTCTTCCAACTTTCTTTTAATTTCTTCAACTTCTTTCTCTCTTTTCCTCAAATTTTTTTCAATATCTTCCAAAATTTTTAGAATTTTCTCGTTTTTCTCTTCCAATCCTTTTAATTCTTTTACTTTTTTCTCCAGTTCTTCTTTTGTTACAAAACTTCTGATTACTTCCCTAACTTTTTCCAAATATTTTAAGATATTTTTTGAAACTTCTTCCAAATCCTTTTTATCCTTTTCAATTTCTTCCAACCTTTTTTCTACTTTCTCTAGTCTTGCAATTTCAGAAGGTTCTAACAAGCCTTTCCACCAAATTTAAATTGTCTTTTAATTTATATTTTATTTTTCTAAGCCATAAGTACCAAATAATTACTACGATAAAAACCATACCTTCCCTCCAAAGTATGTTGTGCGTTACTTCAAAAAACTCAAAGCCAAAGATTAAAGCAATAGCTATAGTTGAAACTATCCTTAAGAAATTTATTATAAAAAGAAACGGAAGCGTGATTGCTAAAAATTTTAGGTTTTTCTTAAGCTCAAAGGAGGAAGCAAAAACTAGGGCAGTAAGTAAGTACATGGATTTCCATCCTGTGCAATCCATAGAAATTTCAAAAGGAATTATCCTGTAACTTTCGCTTTCTGTTAAAAATATAAATATATTTTTCCCTTCAGATGTTACGGGAAATTTAAGGGAAGAAAGTGTTAAAGAAATGAGATATGCTAAAAAATTTTGAAGTGATGGGAGGGAAAAATCTAGGTAAATTAAAATGTAAAGAGGAATTACTAAAAGATTTAACTTTATCGAAAATATAAGTGTTGCAAGCAATTTTCTTCTTCTTTCCAAAATTTTTTTATTTACCACTTTTAATCCTCTTTATTACCTCAGCTATGTTTTCGCTTTTCTTTTGAATAACAATCCTTGCTATTTCATCAAAAAGTTCTTGAGCATTTTCTTTTTTTGTTACTTCTTCTATTTTAATGAAAAGGCTATGATATTTTTTAAAAGCTTTCAGCGAAGCTGCTAAAGCATCTTTTTCATGCGAGCTTTTAATTTTTTCTTTAAAATTTTTAATTATTTTTTCTTTTTCAAGATTGGTTAAACTTTTCTCAGGAAAGAAAAGTTTCGAGCCCAAATTTTTTGCTATTTTTTCTATAGCTTTTGGTGCAGGATTAACATCGCTTGCTATTATCAGGGGTTTTCCATATTTTATTATTTCTTTTATCAACTCATTTTTGCTTTTATATCTTTTGTTGAAGAGTGAAATTATTTCTCCGTTTAAGCTAAGGATAGCAACTCCAGTTGTAATTCCTATATCAATTCCAACTATAGTTGACTTCAGTTTCTCACCCGTATTTTGAGCTTAATATTTTTCTAATTTTCTTAGCTAAATTTTTGCTTATGCCCTTAACTTTTGCTAATTCATTTTCACTTGCATTAAATATTTTCTCCAAACTTCCAAAATTTTCCAATAACCTTTTGCCCAAGACTTTTGAAATTCCTGGGAAGCTACATATAATAAATTCTTGAATTTTCTTGATATCCTTAGGTTTTTTTCCTACTTTTATTCCAATTTCTTTTTTGCATTCGATTTGCTCTTTTTTAGCAATCCAAAAGATTGTTTTTGCTGTATCTAAAGGATTTCTTGTCATTAAAATGGAAATTCCAAAATCTATTAGCAAGCTTGCTAAAGCACCCTTTAAAGCATTTTCATTGATTTCTCTATTTGAATACCCTTCTATCAATATTATTGGTTTTTCAAAATTTTTTCTGAGTAAAGAGGCTTGCTCAAATATTCTACCATCAATTATCGAAGAAATAAAGTCTGAGTGAGTTTTTTTCTCAACACAAACTTTTTCAGAAAGTATAAAATCTCCAATTTCTAGGCTTTGAACATTAATTAAAGCTCCTAGTTTTTTCAGTTCTTCTATAACTTCCTTTTCCCTGTAATCACAAACTATTAAAATTTTTTCTTTTGGTTTAAGAAGTTTTTGTGTTTCCAAAATTTCCCCTTTATTTCTTGATTTTTTACAAGAATATAAAGATTTTTCACTCAAGGTTATAAAATTCAACTTTTTTCTTATCTAAAACCCATATTCTTTCAAGTTTTGAGTAGTTTGAAAACTCTTGATATAAGCCAATAATAAAAAAGTTTCCTTGTTTTTCCATCTTAAGTTCAGAAGTTAGGCAAATAGGATCGCTATTTTCCTCTTTACTCAAAATTTTCAACCCAAACATTATAATTTCCTCTATGCTTCCCTTTTCAGGAATTTTTCTTGTGTATTGGCTTATGCTTTTTATTTTTTCCATCATTTTTTTACCCAATCTAGCAAAGTTTTTCTCTTGCTTTTTTCTTTCATATCATAAAGAATTCCCTTCATTTTCTTTTCTTTATGAAAAGCAGCCCAATAATAAGCTTCGTCTCTTGTCCCTTTTGTAAGTAAGAAAATAACTCTTCCAGCTTTTTTTCTTCCAACTCTTCCCTTTCTTTGCAGTTCTCTTATTTCACTTGGAACTGCGTCATAAAATATAGCTACATCGGCAAAATAATCTATTCCTTCTTCCCCTATGCTGGAGCAGCACAAAATATTAAACTCACAATCCATAAACCTTTTCAATATTTCAATCTGTTGTTTTTGGCTTAGCCCTTTACCTTTTTTTATTGCTTGTCCTATCAAAATTTCAGATTTAATTCCATTTTTCCTTAAAGTTTCATTTATTATGTCAATAGTGCTTCTATAATTTGCAAAAACAATTATTCTGTTTGAAGGATTTTGCTTTAGTAAATCTTTGACTATAAACAAAAGCTTATCAAGCTTTGGATGCTCTATTCCTTGGGAATAGAGTTTTTGGGCAATTTTTATCGCTTCTTTTATTCTCAAATCTTTTATTAGTAGCTTATCGCTTCTTTTCTTGCTTGCTTCTATTTTACTGAAGAAATCTAGTAAAGGAGAAATCCCTTGAGTTTCTAAAAGTTCCAAGGCATGCTCAAGCTTTATAGCTTCTGCAACTTTTATCATTGCTGCTATATAATAATTTTTTGTCCCTTCCATTACTCTTAAGCTAAACTTTTCCTGAAGCATGAGCAAAGATTTTTTACTTGGCCTAAGAGTTTGAAGAAAGTTATGGTCTCTTAACCAAACAAGATCTTCCTTTAATTTTTCTTGAAGCAAAACTTTTATTTTTTCAAAATCTTCTGGCAGTTCAACATAAACCCATTCTTTTTTTGTAGGATGAATGTATTTTTTCAAATCTTCATCTAACTCAGTTCTTATTTCAACAGCCTCTATAAAAAGATTCTTCTTTATTTCTTCTATTCTTTCAAAACTTCCTCCTGGAGAAGCGGTTAAAGCAAGGATTAAAGGATTCTTTGCTTGTTCCATATACTTTTTTGCTATAAAAGTATAAGAATAGTCTTTAACTGCTCGGTGTGCTTCATCAAAAGTTAAGAAGCTAAAATTTTCTAGGCTAAGTCTTCCGCTTTCTAAGTCGTTTTGGATACATTGAGGTGTGCTAGTAATCACTTTCCCTATTTCGTACAACTTTTTTCTTTCTTCTGGTTTAATTTTCCCTGTTACTAAAACAATTTTTTCAGGTTCTATTTTCGTGAAATTTTCAAAAGTTTTTTTGTGTTGAGCGTTTAATGGTCTTGTAGGGCTTGTGATTAAAATTTTGCTCTGGGGAAATTTTTCCAATCTATGTAAACCAACTAAAAGAGAGATTAAACTCTTACCTGTTCCCGTGGGTAGAACTACTAAGGTATTTCTTCTGCTTGCAGTTTCAGCTATTTTAAGCTGGTATTCTCTTGGTTCTATCAAATCTTTTCTCAAAAGGCTTAATTCCACAAGTTTCAATTTTAGTTTAGAATATTTAAAATTAATTTTTATAAGAAAAATTGATGAAAGTAGTTACTTTAACTTCAAGAAAGTTGGCCCCAAAAGTTGCTCAAAATTTAGGAATAGAATGTGTTACCATTCCTTACATTCCTTTTAAAGATGGTGAAGGGAAATATGTATTGAACAAAAATTTAAGGAATGAAGAAATAGTTTACATTCAAAGCTTTTATCCAGACCAATTTGGTTCAATAGTTCGTACTTGCTTTGTAACAGATCTTTTGTTAAATAATGAGGTTTCTTGTATTAAAGCTGTTATCCCTTATCTTGCTTTCCAAAGGCAGGATAAACCGCTAAAAAATGAAAGCAGGAATGCTGAAGTTGCTCTAAAAATTTTATCTAGTTCTGGAATAAAAGAGTTGTATACTGTAGATCCTCATTCTGAAATTGTTCTTAAAAAATATTCCTTTTACAAAGGTAGTTTAGATCCAAGCAATGTTATAGCAAACTATTTGAAGAAAAAAGGTTTAAGCAATTCTTTAATAGTAGCACCAGACAAAAATGCTGAAAGAAAAGCAATAACTATAGCAAAAGTTTTAGATTCTAGTTATGTTACTTTAGAGAAAAGAAGAGACAAAAATGGAAGAGTGTTTTTCGACGAAGCTTCTTTGAAAAATCTAAAGAATATTAAAAGAGAAAAACGTGCTGTTATAGTTGATGATTTAGCTTCAGGAGGAAGCACTTTAATACCAGTAGCTGAAGAATTGAGAAATTACATAGATGAAATTTATGCTGTAGTTACTCATGCTTTAATAGACAGAAAAAGTGAAAAACGAATTTTAAAAGCTGGGATTAAAGAAATAATTTCTACTGATAGCATAGAAACAAAGTTCAGTAAAATTTCTTTAGTTAGTTTAATTACCGAACTCTTTAAAAATTGATTTTCAGTTTTAAGTTATTTAAAAGAAAAAATTATTTGTATAAAATATTTAAATTACTTTTCATAAAAGAAATATATGTGTCAAAAAAGAAAAATAATTTTAAGTTTGTTCTGCACCAATTTAAAAGGTAGATATCATCTTACAGAAATTTCCAAACTGTCAAAATTGCCTTTAAAAACAACTTTCAGAGTTCTTAAAGAATTAGAGGAAGAAAATCTTCTTCATTCAAAGATTGAAGGACGGCAAAAATATTTTACACTAAATTTAGATAATGTAAAAACTAAATTTCTTCTGCTTGAGACCGAAATTTACAGAACTTTAATTTTTCTGGAAAAATACCCTGTTTTCAAATCATTCTTAAAAGAAATTTTGATAGAAGATTGTACAATACTAGTTTTTGGTAGTTTTGCAGAATTTACTGCAACAAATAAAAGTGATTTGGATTTGCTAATAATTTCTGAAAGAAAATTAGATTTACCCTTTCATCTTTTACCCTTTAAAATTCATCTAATATCTCTGACCAAAAATGAATTTTTAAAAGGTTTAGAGTTAAAAGAACCTTTGTTGTTAGAAATATTGTCAAATCATATAGTGCTGTATAATCATAGCTTTTTCTTAGATGTACTTTGGTGGTACTACGGAAAGAAAGCTTAAATGGTGCTTTAAGATAAAAGATGGGGCGAAGTTTGTTAGGCCAAGCAAGCCAATTTCTGATTCTTATATTACTTTAGCAAAGAACAGCTTAAAGAGAGCTGAGTTTATGTTAAAAGAAAAAGATTTTTTGTGGGCAACAGTTTTAACTTATTATGCTGAATACTACGCTATATCCTCTTTTCTTGCTAGGATTGGTATAAAATGCGAAAATCATTTTTGCTCTATTTTAATTTCTAAGTTTTTGCTTGGTGAAGAAAAAGTATCAAAAATTGAAGATCATAGAGGAATGAGAATAGATGCTCAATATTATTTAAAAATTTCCAATGAAAAAAAGATAAAAGAGATGTTACTTCATGCCAAAATATTTGTATCAGAGATAGAAGAAATTCTTTCAAGCTTAAATGAAGAAAAAATTTCTTCGTTTCAAAATAAAATAAAAGAATTTTTAAAATAATGAAATTATTCTCCAATTACTGTTAAGTGAACGCTTCTTCTTCTTGGTCCATCTAGCTCAATTAAAAGAGCATGTTGCCAAGTTCCTCTTACTATTCTTCCATTTTCTACAGGATAAATTCTCGATTGTCCTATAAAACCACTAGCCAAATGAGCGTCAGCATTATCATCTATTAAATCATGCTTATACCCTGCTCCTCTTGGGAAATTTTTTTCTAAAAATTTTTCTATATCTTCTATTAAACCAGCTTCGTTTTCTTCAAAAATTATTGCAGAAGTTGCATGAGGAAGAAAAATTAGGCATAAACCATTTTTTATTTTGCTTTTTTCAACTATTCTTTCAATTTCTTCTGTTATGTCAATTACTTCTCTTTTTCTTGAGCTTTTAACCTCAAACTCTTCTTGGAAAACTTTCATAAATAGTTTTAAGTGTTAAATAAATAATTCCTTTCATGAAAGGTGCTTATTTGCTTTTCATTAAACTTAAAAAAGATGAAAGAATCAAAGTTGGAAAGCTTGGAAGCTTTAATTTCAAAAAAGGTTTTTACGTTTATTCTGGTAGTGCTTTAAAAAATTTAGAGGCTAGAATAAAAAGACATAAGAGAAAGAAAAAGAAAAAATTTTGGCACATAGATTATTTGCTGGCTAGCAAAAATGCAAGAATTGTTAATGTAATTGGGATTCCAAGTAAGAAAAGAATTGAATGTAAGCTAAATAAAATAGTTTTAAGCTTACCTGGAGCAAAGATTTTAGTTAAAAAATTTGGCTCTTCTGATTGTAACTGTAAAAGCCATTTAGTTTACTTCGGAGAAAAAGATTTAAGAGAATTGGCAGAATACAATTTCTAGGTTTAGTAAGTAATTTTATTAGGAAACCTCCTTGAACTTTGCCCCTTCTAGGTTCAAATTCCAGCCCAGGTGTTTTTGGTAAACCTTAAATAGTTAATTAAGAATAGAAAGAGTGTAAGAAGATGGCAATGGAGTATCTTCAAGCAGAATTCCAAAAAGCCAAGAATAGATTCTTAAAATCATTTGAGGGGCGAATTCTAATCGGAATTGAGCATAATGGTCAAATAAAGTATTGTTTGTTTGATGAAGGCATTGGTATCGAAACTTTGATGTATTTGCATGAGAAAAATGGACTTCCAGGCAAATTGGTATATGTAGGAAAAGTTAAACTTGAAGGAGAAGAGCCAAAATTAGAGGAAGTCAATTTATCTCAAGTGGAATATAGGAAAATAGAATTGACAGAAGAAGGAAAACGGCTTATTGAACAAAAAAGAGCAGAAATGAAGAAAAAATTTGAAACTGCGCTTTGAAAGAAAAAATTATAAATTTAAGCCTTAATTTTTATCACTTTTTTATGAGAAGAGTTAAAGTTTTTGTTGCAGGAAGGCTTGACCAAAGTAAGCTAGAAAATCAAAAAATTTATGAAATTATTGCAGAAGTTTGTGAATCTCTAGGTTTTAAGGTTTGGCTTCCTCACAGAGACACAAGAAAAGAGATGAAAGAAAAGTTTTCTGGAGCAGAAGAAATAGTAAAGAACCTTTACAGCTTTGATTTAGAAAAAGTTAAAAGTTGTGATTTGGTTATAGCTGAACTAACAAACCCTTCTTTTGGTGTTGGCACAGAACTAAGAATTTGTGATGAATATGATATTGATGTAATCGCCTTAGCAAAGGAAGATGCTAATGTAAGTGTTACAATAATAGGAAACCCTGCTATAAAAAAATTTTTTAGATACAAGGAACTAAATGATTTAAAAGTAAAACTGGAAAGTTTGCTTAAGAAGTACTCACAAGATAGAAATTATTTAAAATCAAGCTATGATTTTTCAGAAATATTTTCTGAGTATGCAACAGAAAAACAAAGAAATTTGTATTCTTGGATATTCGGTTGAATTAAAATAGAAATCAGAAGAAACAATTAATAATCTATAAAAGAAGAAACCGAAAAAAAAGGAAAATTTAGGTGAAGTTTTGCTTAACTTTTTAATCCTTTCCAATTACATCTTTTAAAAGGAATAACATTTAATC
>CAZDLC010000018.1:0-13280 GCA_964506615.1 uncultured archaeon | reverse complement strand
TAAATGGGCCCACTGGGATTCGAACCCAGGACCTACCGCTTGCTCAGCTGCCATATAAGGCGGTTGCTCTTTCTGGTGAGCTAACCAGGCTGAGCTATGGGCCCTTTATAAATTTGTTCTTTCATTAATTATTTGGGGTAAAATGTTAAATAAATATTTTTTAATTAACCAAATTGTTAAAACATTAATTTCAAACAATTTTTCTGTCTTTATTAGTAAAGGTTGCTTCGACATAATTGCAAAGAAAAATTATAAAATGCTTATTAAAGCTTTGTTCAACTTAGATGGTTTAAGCGAAGAGCATGCCTTAAGTTTAAGGTCTATCTCCTATTTTATTTCAGCATATCCCCTAATTGTTTCAGTAAAAACAAATAGGTGCTTTCTTGATGATAAAATAATCTACTACAGATTTAAAATTCCTGTAGTTACTCCAAGGATGTTTGAATTGTTAATTAAAAAAGAGGAAGTTCCTTTTGTAGAAGCAAGAAAAGGGAAATCGGTAGTTTTAATAAATCATAAAATTCTAAAAGAAAAAAGAAAAGAAATTGGACTAAGCTTAAATGAGCTTTCTAAGCTTGTTGGCATTTCTAAAAAGGCGTTATACGAAATTGAAAATGAAAAAGTTAAGCCAAGTATCGAAACTGTTAAAAAGATAGAAAAAGTTTTAAATATCAACCTTAAACAAAGGTTTAAGTTGGAAATACCTGAACCTGTTTATCTCAAGCCGAAAGATGATTTCCAAAGAACAATTTCAAAAGAATTTGAAAGAATAGGAATAGAGAATTCCTGCATTTATTCAGCACCTTTTGAAATTGTTGGAAAAGAAGAAGAAGCGTTAATAACAAGACTTATAAGAATAGAGGAGGAAGGCCTTAAGTACTCTAAAAGTATTAAAAGAATTTCACGTTTTCTTTCTTCCCAAGCAGTTTTTATAGCAAAAAATACGAGGAAAGAAAACTTGAGTGGAATTCCAATTTTTTCTGAAGAAGAAATAAAGAACATAGAAGATTCAGAAGAATTTGGAAAAATCTTAAAAGAGAAAATTAATGCTTTTTAACCTTCTAAATATTTTCTCAATATTTTTGAAAATTTTTCTTCAAAATCTTTCTCATCCTCCAACTTAAAACCATAATTTTTTAAAGCCTGATAAACCTTTTTTATTTCCTTTATTCTTTTAAGTTCAATCCAACAAATGTCCATTTGGCCCCTTTTCATAAAACCAAACTTCTATCTTCATTCCCTCAGGAACAAATCTTATCTCAATATCTCCTAAGCTTGCTACTTTTGTGGGTATTTCATAGCTCATAATTAATGAGTAAATAAAAAAATATTTACTCTTTTTCAAAAAGGATTAAAAAACACCGAAAAATTTTTATACTTGTATACCTACATACACATAATAGAATTCTAGGTGGTTTAAATGGTTCAGGCTATGGTTGGCCAGATTGGAGGACAACCAGTTTTAATATTGCCAGAAGGTACTTTAAGAACAAGAGGTAGAGATGCACAAAAAAACAATATAGCTGCAGCTAAAGCAGTAGCAGATGCTGTGAGAACTACTCTAGGACCAAAAGGAATGGATAAGATGCTTGTAGATTCCTTAGGAGATATAGTAATAACTAATGATGGAGTAACTATACTAGAGGAAATGGAAATAGAACATCCTGCTGCTAAGATGATGGTTGAAGTAGCAAAAACACAAAATGAGGAAGTTGGCGACGGTACAACAACTGCTGTGGTAATAGCTGGAGAACTACTTAAAAAAGCAGAGGAGTTGCTCGACCAAGATATTCATCCAACTTTAATAACAAAAGGATTTAAGATAGCAAAGGATGAAGCCTTAAAAATTCTGGAAGAAATAGGAAGAAGTATTTCGATTGAAGATGAGGAAATTTTAAAGAAAATAGCGATTACTGCAATGTCAGGAAAATCAGCAGAAAGAGCTTCTGAAAAACTTGCAAAGCTTGTGGTTGATGCGGTAAAAATGATTGTAAGGAAAGAGAATGGAAAGCTTGTGGTTGATACAGACAATATTAAAAGGGAGAAAAAGCATGGAGGATCTGCTGAAGATACAGAATTAATAAGAGGTATTGTAATAGATAAAGAGGTTGTTCATCCTGGTATGCCAAAAGTTGTTAAAGATGCAAAAATTGCTTTGCTCGATTGCGCACTAGAAGTTAAGGAAACTGAAACTGATGCAGAAATAAGGATTACTTCACCAGATCAACTACAAGCATTCATTGAGCAAGAACAAAAAATGCTTAAAGATATGGTTGAAAAAATAGCAAGTACTGGAGCAAACGTTGTATTCTGCCAAAAAGGTATAGACGATTTAGCTCAGCATTACCTAGCTAAAAAGAAAATTTTGGCTTGTAGAAGAGTTAAGAAATCTGATATGGAGGCTCTTGCAAAAGCTACAGGAGGAAGGATAGTAACAAGCTTAGATGATTTAACAAAGGAAGATTTGGGTTATGCAAAAATTGTTGAAGAAAAGAAAATTGCAGGAGAGGCAATGACATTTGTAAGAGAGTGCAAAGATCCAAAAGCTGTTACAATACTTGTAAGAGGAAGTACAGAGCATTTTGTTGATGAAGTTGATAGAAGTATAGAAGATGCAATAGGTGCAGTTGCATCAGCAATAGAATTAGGAAAAGTTGTTTTTGGAGCAGGAGCACCAGAAGCTGAATTGGCTAGAAGATTAAGAAAGTTTGCTGAGAAGTTTTCTGGAAGAGAGCAATTAGCTATTTTGGCATTTGCAGATGCACTAGAAATTATACCAAGAAGCTTGGCTGAAAATGCTGGTTTAGATCCTATAGATATACTCGTTGAGCTTAGAGCTGCACACGAACAAGGAAAAGAAACTTATGGAGTAGACATATTTAACGGAAAGGTTGCGGATGCAGAAAAGATGGGTGTTATAGAACCATTAAAAGTTAAGCTTCAAGCAATTAAATCTGCAGCAGAAGCTGCTGAAATGATATTAAGGATAGATGATGTAATTTCTGCAAGCAAACTAGAAAAAGAGAAAGCGCCACAAACACCACCAGAAGAAGAAGCATAAAAGATTTAAATATATAGCTAATCCAAAAAATAATGTATTAAAGAGGTGGAAAAATGCCTGCAAAGCCACACATAAATATAATGACAGCTGGACATGTAGATTCAGGAAAATCTACACTAATAGGAAGATTGCTTTATGATACAGGAGCTATAAGAGAAGAGGAAATGAGAAAATTAAAGGAATTGGCAAAAGAACTTAAGAAGGAAACTTTCGAATTTGCATTTGTAATGGACAAGCTTAAGGAAGAAAGGGAAAGAGGTTTAACAATAGATATAATGCATCGCCCTTTTGAAACCCAGAAATGGTTTTTTACGATAATAGATTGCCCTGGCCATAGAGATTTTGTAAAAAACATGATAACAGGAGCAAGCCAAGCTGATGCATGCATATTCGTAATTTCTGCAAAGCAAGGTGAAGGTGTACAAGAACAAACAAAAGAGCATGCTTGGTTGCTAAAAATTCTTGGAATAAATCAAATAATTGCAGTTTTAAACAAGATGGATACAGTAAATTATGATGAAAAAAGATTTAATGAAGTTAAAGAAGAAGCAACAAAACTTCTAAAAATGATTGGATATAAAGTTGAGGAAATTCCATTCATACCAATTTCTGCATTTTACGGAGAAAATATAGTTAGAAAATCGGATAAAATGCCATGGTACAAAGGACCAACATTAGTTGAAGCCTTAGATATGTACATAAAAGAGCCTGAAAAGCCAATAGACAAACCTTTGAGAATACCTGTTCAAGATGTTTATTCAATAACTGGCGTAGGAACAGTACCTGTAGGAAGAGTTGAAACTGGTGTTTTAAGAGTAAACGATACAATAGTATTTGAACCTGCTGGTGTAAAAGGTGAAGTTAAATCTATAGAAATTCACCATCAACCAATACAGGAAGCAAAACCTGGAGATAATATAGGATTTAATGTTAGAGGAATAAGTAAAACAGATATAAAAAGAGGGGATGTAGCTGGACATCCAAGTAATCCACCTACAGTTGCAAAAGAATTTATAGCACAAATAGTAGTTTTGCAACATCCTACTGTAATAGCTCCAGGATATACACCAGTTTTTCACTGCCATACAGCAAGCGTTGCTTGTACTATTACTGAAATAATTGCTAAAATTGATCCAAAAACTGGAGCAGTAATACAAGAAAAGCCAGATTTTATAAAAACTGGAGATGCAGCAAAAATAAGGGTTGTGCCAACAAAACCAATGGTAATAGAGAAATATGCAGATTTTCCGCAGTTGGCAAGATTTGCAATTAGAGATATGGGAATTACAGTTGCTGCAGGAATTTGCTTAGATGTAGTTAAAGCAAAGTAAAAGTTTGCTTAACTTTCCTTATTTTATTTTTCAATTTCTCTGTTTTAAAGAGAATTTAAAATTTAAGTTTATTCGTAAATTAGCTGGAAAATTGAACGGATAAACTTAATGTATATTCTGTTTTTATCTAAAGCCTTTTTTTATTTTCCAAAAATTTAAGTTCATTTCCTGCTTTTTTAATAAAATATTTAAGCAAGTTTTACAAAAAAGTTTAAATAATTTAAATGAATAACACAAAAGAAGTGATATGTGTTTAATAATTCCCAAGAATTTAATATTGAGCTTTAAATAAATTTGAGAGGTGAGAATTGAATGCAAACTGCAAGAATAAAACTGAGTGGAAAAGATCCTAAGGTACTCGACAAAATATGCAGCGAAATAATAGAAATTGCAAGAAAGTTTGGCGTAAATTATCGTGGACCAATTCCATTACCAACAAAAATTTTGAAAGTAGTAACGATGAAAACTCCCTGTGGCGACGGCACACTAGAATAGCATTGCTATTCTAGGCTGAAAGGCCACGGGAACGCTACTTACGACAAGTGGGAAATGAGAATTCATAAGCGTTTAATAGATGTACAAGCTGATGAAAGAGCTTTAAGGCAAATAATGAGAATTAATATTCCGACTGATGTTCATATTGAAATTAAACTCATTGGCTAATTATAAAAATTATCAAGTTTAAATTGAATTGTGGGAACTTATATAAAATTTTTCAAACCTATCGAAAAAGAATTAAAGAAAAAAATTAGGAAAAAAGGTCTAACTATAACTGTAGATGGGCCAAGTGGCTCTGGTAAATCAACAGGAGCAAAAGCTATCGCAAAAGCTTTAAAATTAAATTATTTTTATGTTGGTGAAATTTTTAGAAAATTAGCAAAAGAGAGAGGTTTAAGTTTGGAAAAATTTTGCGCGATAAGAGAAAAGGAAATTGATTTAGAGGCTGATAAAAGAACTTTGGAACTTTCTATGAGGGGAAATGTAGTTTTGGACGGAAGAATTACAGGATGGGTTGCTGGAGATTGGGCTGACATAAAAATTTATTATGACACTCCTCTTGAGATAAGGGCTAAAAGAGTTGCTAAAAGGGATAAAAAAAGTTTTGAAAACACTTTAAAAGATTTGAAAGAAAGGGATGAAAATGACAGAAAAAAATACAAGGAAATTTATGGAATTGATTCTTTCGATAAGTCAATTTACAATTTAATAATCGATAATAGTAACTTCACTTTAAAGGACGCAAAAATTTTTCCGGTGAAGCTTGTTAAAGATTTTTTAAAAAAGAAGTTGAAAAAAAAGGTGAGAACCTGAAAATTGTTCCAATAGCCTTTGACTCTCTAGGAACAAGAAGCATGGCAACCTTTGTTGAGACTAAGGATGTAAAAATTTTAATCGATCCTGGTGTTTCCTTAGCTCCAATGAGGTATGGTTTGCCACCACATGCTCTGGAACTTAAAAAGTTGGACGAGGATTGGGAAAAAATAGTTAATTTAGCAAGCGATTCTGATATTTTAATAATAACACATTACCATTATGACCACCATAACCCATGGGAAGATTTAGAAATTTACAAGAACAAAATAATTTTAATCAAAAATCCTACAGAGAAAATAAATTTTTCTCAAAAAGGTAGAGCAAAATACTTTTTAGAAAAAATAAAAAATTTACCAAAAAAACTTGAGTTTTGCGATGGTAAAGAGTTTAAGTTTGGGAAAACAAGAATAAAATTTTCAAAACCAGTTTTTCATGGAACAAACCCAAAGTTGGGTTATGTTACAGAAGTTTTAATCGAAGATGATGAATACAAATTCCTTCATACTTCAGATGTAGAAGGCCCAAGCCAAAAAGAGCAAGTAGATTTTATCCTAGAAAATAAGCCAAATTTAATTTTTCTAGACGGTCCTTTATCTTATATAATTTACAGATTTGGGACAGAAAATCTAGAAGCTTCAATTCAAAACATGATAAAAATAATTGAAGCTTGCCCATTAGAAAGTCTAATAATAGATCATCATTTTCTAAGAGATTTGGAATGGAAAGAAAAAATCAAAAAAGTTTATGAGTTTGCAGAAAAGAAAAAAGTTAAAGTTCAATGTGTGGCTGAATTCTTAAGTAAGCCTGTAGAAATGCTAGAAGCAAGAAGGAAAGAGCTTTATAAAAAATATCCTAATATGAAATATGAATCGAAGAGAAAAATTGGGGAATAAATATGAAGTTCAAAATTTTTGTCTTAATGCTAAGCTCAGCAATTTTAATGTGTTTCTTCATTTGGTTTTTTGTATTTCGAGATTTAAGGATTCCTGGAGTAGAAGTTTTAAGTTCAACAATTTATTTGCTAGTAATAGCAAGCTTTGTCATTCTATCCCTACAAACCTAAAGATTAAAAAATGGATAAAGAATATCTTTTTAGTGGCAAAATGAAATTAAGGCTTTTGGTTTTAGATGCTGATTACGAGCTAGTTGAAAATAAAGGGATAATTAAGCTTTTCTGTAAAGATGAAGATGGAAATACAATTTTAGTTTTGGATAAAAATTTTAGCCCATACTTTTATGTTATGCCGAAGGAAAATAAAGCCGAAATTTTAAAAGAGAAAATTGAAAACCTTGATGTCAAAAAAATAAACACAAGAATTTTAAAAGTTGAAAAAATTGAGAAGATCTGGAAAGGTGAAAAAGTAGAGTTAATTAAAATAATCATAGATAATCCAAGGAGAATTCCTGATGTTAGGGAAATTATAAAAGAATGGGAAGAAGTTGAAGAAACTTTTGAGTATGATATTGTCTTTTACAAAAGGTATTTGCTGGACAAGCAAATTGAACCGATGAATTGGGTTGAAGTTGAAGGTAGAGAAATAGAAGGAAAAAAACATGAAATTGAAAAGGTTATAGAAGCAGAAAGCATTAAACCAATTAACCTTGAAAAGGAAATTAACTTTAAAGTACTTGCGTTCGACACAGAATGGATCGAAGAAAATAACAAATCAAAGCTGATAATGATAAGTTTAGTTTGCAATGATAAAACTAAAAAAGTTTTAACATCTTGTGAGTGGGAGAAAAAACCAGAGTATGTTGAAGTTTTAAAAAATGAAAAGGAAATGATTGAAAGGTTTCTAGAAATAGTTAGAGAAAAAGATCCAGATTTTCTCGTTGGTTATAATTCTGACGGTTTTGACTTTCCAAAACTTAAAAGTAAAGCTAATGAGCTAAAAATTCAGTTAAATCTTGGAAGAGAAAATACTCCTATTCGAATTGTAAGAAGGGGAAGAATTAGCTCGGCAAAAATGAAAGGAAGAGTTCATATAGATCTATTCAGTTTTATCGACCATATTCTTTCAGCTTCGATGAAAAGCGAAGTTCTAACTCTCGATGAAGTGGCTCAAGAGTTGTTAGGAATAGGAAAGAAAAAAATGGAATATAAGGAAATGGTAGAAATATGGAGCAAAAAGGAGCAACTCGAAAGATTAGCAGAATATTCGCTTTGGGATTCTGAACTAACTTTAAAACTTTCTGATTTAATTCTTCCACAAATATTTGCTTTATCTAAACTAACTGGATTGTTAGCTTTTGATGCATCTAGAAATACTTATTCTCAATTAGTTGAAGCATTTTACATGAGGAAAGCTGTAGAAGATAATGTTTTAATTCCAAATAGGCCAAAAACTGAGGAAATAGAAAAAAGGAGAATAGCTCCTGTTTATAAAGGAGCTGTAGTTATTGAACCAAAAAAAGGTATTCATGAAAATATTCTAGTATTTGATTTTAGAAGCTTATATCCAAGCATAATAGTTTCCCATAACATAAGCCCGGAAACTTTCAATTGCGAGCATAAAGAATGCAAGGAAAAAAATAAAGCTCCTGAAACAAAATGGCACTTTTGTATGAAAAAGGAAGGATTTATACCAAAACATATAAGAAAACTTATTGAATTAAGAAAGGAAATAAAGGAAAAAATTAAAAAAGTTAAAAAGGATTCTAGCGAGTTTGTTCAGCTAAATAATCTAAGCCAGGCGATTAAAACTATAGCTAATGCAAGTTATGGTTACTTTGGATTTGTAGGAGCAAGATGGTATAAGCGAGAGTGCGGTGCAAGTGTTGCAGCATGGGGAAGAGCATACATTCGTCAAATAATTGAAATGGCAAAAAAAGAAGGTTTTGAAGTTATTTATGGTGATACAGACTCTTGCTTTGTTAAAATAAGAGAATCATGAAGCTTTTGATATAAATTTTGGGTGAGAGAATGGAAATAAAAGAAATAATTAAAAAAGCTGAAGAATTTGTAGAAAAGGCAAATGAGCAATTGCCAGGAATTATTGAACTAGAATTTAGAGGTTTATATGAAGCAGGAATCTTTGTAGCTAGGGAAAAAGGCGAGGTTGGAGCAAAAAAGAGGTATGCTTTAATTGATTACGAAGGAAATTTAGAAATTCGCGGTTTTGAAACTGTTCGCAGGGATTGGTGTGAATTGGCAAAAGAAATTCAAAGAAAAGTTTTAGTTACTATTCTAAAAGAAAAAAATCCTGAAAAGGCTGTAGAAATAGTTAGAGAAACTATTAGAAAAATAAAAGAGAGAAAAGTTTCGCTGGATGATTTAATAATTTATGAGCAAATTACTCGCCCTTTAAGTCAATATGAACAAATTGGTCCGCATGTAAAAGCTGCACAAAAAGCAAGGGCAAAAGGAAAATTAATTGGAGAAGGCATGGTTATCGGTTTCATAATAGTTAAAGGGAGTGGAAGTATTTCAGATAGAGCTGAGCCTGCTGAGGATGTAAAACTTGAAGATTATGATCCAGAATATTATATAAACCATCAAATACTTCCTGCTGCTATGCGTGTTTTAAAAGCCTTAGGAATAAGCAAAGAAAATGTTTTAAAAGGAAAGGTTCAAGTTGACTTAAAGAAGTTTTTCTCTACTTCAAACCAAAAAAATCTTTAGCTTTCTTGCTCATCCTTTCAGGAGTCCAAGGAGGCTCAAAAACTATTTCCACCTTTACTTTTTTCACGCCCTTAATTTTTCTAACTCTTTCTTCTACATTTTTTACTATACTATAAGCCAGAGGACAAGAAGGATTTGTTAAAGTCATTCTAATTTTCACTTCACCTTTTCTTATTTCAACACCATAAACCAAACCCAAATCAACTATGCTCAAGGGAATTTCTGGATCATAGCATTCTTTCAAAACTTTCAAAACATCTTTTTTTGAGACCATCTTAAACAACTATATTAATTTTTTCCCCGCATTTTTTGCATTTATTGCCTTCCAAGTTAACCTTTTCAACCCAAAATCCTGTTCTTTCGATTAAAAGCTCATTACAATTTGGACAATAAGTATTCTCATACCTATGCCCAGGAACATTTCCTATGTAAACATGTTTTAACCCAAGCTTTTTCGCTTCCTCTATAAAACTTTCTAAAGTTTCTATAGGCGTAACTGGGATTTCAGTTAACATATAATCCGGATGAAATCTTAAAACATGGAAAGGAACATCTGAACCTAAATTTTCTATTATCCACTTAACAACTTTCCTGAACTGCTCCAAATTTTCACCTATTTGCGGAACTATTAAATTAGTTATTTCTGTATGAATTCCATACTTTTTTAAACCTTTTAAAAACTCAAAAACAGGCTCGTTAGAAGGGACTGAAGAATATTTGAGAAGAAAAGAAGGATCGTTAGATGCCTTAAAATCAACTGTTGCTGCATCTAAGAATTTTGAAATTTTTCTTAAGGCTTGCAAGCTCATGTATCCATTCGTAACAAAAGTATTTAGCATCCCTTTCTTATGTGCAAGCTTAGCAACTTCATAAGCAAACTCAAAGTAAATAGTTGGCTCAGTATAAGTATGACTTATTATTTTACAATTTCTTTCTTGTGCCATTTCAACTATTTCTTCTGGCTCATATTTATCACCAAAAATTTCTGGTAGACCATCATGACTTATCAACCAATTACAACAAAACTGACATCTCCAATTGCATCCTCTACAAGCATAGGAAAGAGCAGTTGAGCCTGGATAAAAATGAAATAAAGGCTTTTTTTCTATCGGATCAAAATTTAACCCAACAACCCTTCCATAATTTAAAGTATAAAGCTGGTTATTCTTGTTTTCTCTCACCATACAAAAACCCCTTTTTCCTGGAAGTATTAAGCATTTTCTAGCGCATAAGTTACATCTTATTCCTTCTTTTTCCCTTCTCCATAACACAGCTAGCTTAGCTTCCATAAAATCACCAAGCCCTAATAAAATTACAACTTGGGTCAACTTCTACAAAATGTTTTGCTTTTCCTTGTCTATAAGCAGAGCATTGATTTTCTTCCAAATTATCTACAGCCTCTCTAGGGCTATGAGCAACGTCACAAACCCAATCAGGAAGTTCTTTTATAGGATTAAGTAAGCAAGGGCCAAAAGATAAATCTTTCCCTTCATTTAAAGCCTTTTTACACTCTTCTATACAAGCTAGCTTAGCTTTTTCCTCTTCAGATTTTTGAGTACAGCCTAAGAAGAAGAATACTAAAAATAAAAGCAAGATACAAAAAATTTTTTTCATAAAATTCATCTACTTTTTCTTCTTACATTTGCCCGCCATTTTTCACCAATTAAATATTAAAGACTTTCTATATAAGCTTTTTCTCTTATAGATGCCAAAAACTATTCCTACTATCAAGCCGAATAAATGGCTTCCATGAGCAATATTGCTTGGAATAAAAATTCCAACAAATTCCATAAAAGCCCAGAAAAATGCAGCTACTATAAGAGGCATTGGTAAGTAGCCAACATAAACTGTAGCATAAGGCTCTAAAATAGCTAAACAGCCCATTATTCCGTAAATTGCGCCAGAAGCACCTACAGCTGGAACATCCTCATATAAGGCAGTAAGCATATAACCAAAATTACCAACTATTCCAGCAAGTAAAAATATAAGAAGATAATCCTTTTTGCTTATTTTTCTTTCAAGATATAAGCCGAACATAAATAAACCAAACATATTAAAGAAAAGATGGACAAAATCTGCATGAAGAAAAATAGATGTTACAAAAGTCCAAGGCCTTTTAAAAGCTTGGCTGGGAACAAAGTAAAAGATTTCCACGAAATGCGGTAAAGACTCAAGAAAAAAAGTAAAGATACAAATTAAAATTAACATCAAAGTTATGCTTTTGAGCATAAAATTATTTTTGTTTTCAAAAATTTAAACTGAAAAAATAATTTGAAGTATATGGAAAAAGAAGTTTTGGAAAAATATGAGAAAGCAAGGAAAATATCAGATGAAATTTTACCGTTTGCAAAAGATCTTGTGAAAGAAGGAGCAAGTATCCTTGAAATCGCAGAAAAAATAGAAAATAAGATTAAAGAACTGGGAGCAAAACCTGCATTCCCAATTAATATCTCTATAAATGAAGTTGCTGCCCACTATACTCCGGACATAAATGATCCAACTTTAATTAAAGCTGGGGATTTGGTTAAAGTTGATATTGGAGTTCAAGTTGACGGGTATATTTGGGATAGAGCTTTCAGCATTTCTATAGGCGAAGAAAATCCATTAATTAAAGTATCAGAAAAAGCTTTGGAAGAGGCAATTAAAGCTGTGAAGCCAGGAATAAAAGTATTTGAAATTTCTGAAATTATAGAAGAGACTGTAAATTCCTTTGGATTTAATCCAGTGAGAAACTTGAGCGGGCATGGACTAGAAAGATTTAACCAGCATGCTTTTCCTTCGATACCAAACTCAAAAAATACAATAAGTACTGAAATAAAGGACCAAGTAATAGCAATAGAAGTTTTTGTTACAGATGGCGTAGGATATGTAAAGGAATCCTCCCCAACTCTTATATACAAATTTAAGCAGAATAAGCCTGTGAGAATGTATGAAGCAAGAAAAATTTTGGAAATGGCAAAGAGTGAGTTTGATTTTTTACCTTTTACAAAAAGGTGGATTAAGAATATTCCTCCCATTAAGATTGATATGGCAATCCGCCAACTACTAGAAGTTGATTCTATAATAGATTTTCCTGTTTTAAAAGAGATTTCAGGTAAAAAAGTAGCTCAAAGCGAGGAAACCTTAATAGTAAGATAGCTTTTTATTTGTACATTCTCTAATATTTTTAGTGGGAATATGGCATTTTCATACACAAACAAAAAAGGAGTGACTTATTGGCTTCACGAAAGAGAAGGAAAAGGAGGTGCTAAATTGTTCTTTTTTAGCAAAAACCCAGAAAATGCTGTGGATTTACCAGAAGGTTTTGAAGTGATAGAAAACGAAAAGACAGGACTTCCGATGGTAAGGAAAAAGTAGGCTATTTATTGTACTTACTTTTAATTCTCTCTCTTACAGAAGTAAATTTTGCCAAAGATCCAACAATTAAAAAACTGCAGTTATTGCACCTTCCATGAGTTAGTTTTAAAACTTTTTTTGTTATTCTTTTCCCGCATTTAGGGCATTTTATAGAAGAAACAGCCATTATTTTGCCCTCTTTTTTATCCAATAATATTCGTTATTATCCTTATCTATTTTCTTAATGACTTTCTTCTGTTTCACAAGATCTTCTATTTGAGCTTTTAGCGTGTTTAAGGAAATTATTCTTTTTGCCTTTTCGTTTATCATAAAGTTTATTGAAAGAATTTTCAGAGGAATTGAAGATTTGCTTAACACGTCAAGAATTAAAGGCTCAAGATCAGAATTTACATTTCTTCCTCTACTCATAAAATATTTTATGGTTTTTCAAAAATATAAAGGATTGGGGAAGTGAGAAAAGATTTAAAAAATACTAAATTTAGCTTATTTCTGCAAAATAAAATAACATTTTAAAAATTAAATGAAAATTAAGCGAATTTTAGCTTTTTTTACTTAAAAAAAGAAGAAAAAAGTTAAATAAAATAAACGATAAAAT
>CAZDLC010000017.1:0-13366 GCA_964506615.1 uncultured archaeon | reverse complement strand
CCAAACAGGAAACAACACTGATTATTTACCTTTAAGCAGAAACTATACATGGATACAAATTTCAATAGAATCTGATAAAATGACATCCCTAGACAAAATAGTTTCACATCCTTCCAAGAATATCTTAATTTACGGATATGCTTTTTATGCAAACATGGATGGATTAATTCCTTATGCAGAAAAGCCAATAAACTTTAGCTACGATGGAAATTCGGTAGGAAACAATTCTACAAATTCTTCAGGATTTTACACTTTTAACTTTTTCATCAATCTGGAAGGAGTTTATGTTTTTAAGGCAAGTGCTAGAGATGGAAATATTTACGGCGAAAATTCAACAGGTCTTTTAATTTTTTCATCACCTAGGGATGCAAAGTTTAGAATTACTTACCATCTTGGAAATACGAAGGAAAATGATGTTTATAAAATTGGGAGCTTGAACGAAACTGTAAACGGCTTAAACATTTCAATAGCTTTTTCTTCAAACCAGTTATCTCATGCTTATGTATGTACTTACGATAAAACAGAGTATCAAGAAGGAATACTCTTAGCATTAATTCACTCTTATGATAAAAATAAGCTTAACTTTGTTAATTTTTCAGCTTCAACCCTTAGTACTAACTATACTTTAGAATTGAGCCAAAAGCTTGATAGCTCAAGCTTGCTCTTAGCATTAACTAAAGGAGATTGTCGGCTAATAGAGAATAAAATGTACTTGGTTGAAAGTCAAACAATTCCTTCAAAAGCTTTTTCGAGCTTTTCTTTTGTTTTTCCAACTCAAAACATCTTTCAAATTATAGCAAGTTATGATAAAATTGATTTGAAAGGAAGTTTAAGCTTTTCAAAGGGTTTACATACTATTTGTGTGGAAAAGAGCGGAATAAGCGATGCTTATAAGCCAATCGTAGAGGTGAGGAAATGTTGAAAGCAATAAGTCCTTTAATTTCCACTGCTTTGATAATTTTAATTCTTGTAGGCGCAACAGCTATAGTTCTAAGTTTTGCAAAGGAAACTTTGGATAAAGTCAATGAAGCGAATATAATAAACGAGGCAAAGCAGAACATTAAGCTTTTAGATTATGCAATAAGGCAAACTGCTTCTAGCGGAACTGGAAGTTTAAAAAAGGTTCAGGTTAAAGTTTCTGACGGAACTTATAGAGTTGTTCAAGAAACAAATAGTTTGGAATTTTCTTACTTAGTAAAATACGGAACAATAGAACCAGGAACTTACTTAAAAGAAAATAATTTATTACTAATAAGCGGTGCAACTTCAAAAGCTTACGAAGATGATTTAGATAAAGACGGAGAAAACGAATTGGTTTTGGAAAATGAAATTTTAAAAGTTGGTATACAAAAAATTGGAGGAAGGAACAATTTTCAGCCGATAAACACAAAAAATAACATTAAGTTAATTGTTTTCAAGGAAAATAATGCAACTATTTCGCCAGAAGATTCCTCTATAATTTTTGACGAAATTCCAGAAACTTCTTATGGAAATGGCTTTTCTGAGCTAATAAGAAAAGGCGATCATTTACCGAAAGCAGAAGCTTTAGTTCATATTAATTCTTCTTTTGTTGAGTACGATTTAATTTATACTCTTCAAGCAGGTGCAGATTATTTGATAGTTAAAGTGCTCAACGCTTACTACAAATAAATTAAAAATCAAGCTTAATGTAATTATGGAATGGTATTTTATAAGGCCGGATTGTTTACATGCGCTAGAAGATCCTAAAGTTAAAAAAATTCTTCCAAGATATGTTAAGGTTGTAAAGGATGAATTACCAGCAAGATTTCAAATTGCAAAAAGAATTGTTTTTGAGTTTGATGAAAGTTTAAGCGAGAAAGAGCTTTGGGAAGAGCATGATAAGCTTATGAAAAAATTTTATGAAATAAGTGAAGTTTGTGATAAGAAAAAAATTAATTTAGAGGAAATTGAAGTAGCTAGATATTCTTTACTTGACTTGAAGATTATGCTTGCAAAGGAAATTATGGAGAAATGTGAATTATGCGAGAGAAAATGTCATGTGAGAAGGCTAAAAGGGGAAAAAGGCAAATGTAAAGTTGGAAAAGAATGCTTAATTTCTTCTGAAACTATTCATTTAGGGGAGGAGGCTCATATTACCCCTAGCCATACAGTTTTCTTCATGGGTTGTAACTTTAATTGCTCTTACTGCCAAAATTGGACTATAAGCCAATGGTTTGAGTCAGGCTATTTAATTACTCCAAAAGAATTAGCAAAAATTATGGAAAAAAGAAGGAAACAAGGTTGCAGAAACGTTAATTTTGTTGGTGGTGAGCCTACACCTAACCTTTTAAATATCCTTGAAAGCTTAAAGTATTGTAATGCAAATGTTCCGGTAGTTTGGAATTCGAACTTTTACATGAGTGAAAAAACTATGAAAATTTTGGATGGAATAGTTGATTTATACTTGCCAGATTTCAAGTATGGAAATGACGAATGTGCTCTTAGACTTTCAAAAGTAAAAAATTATTTTGAAGTTGTTTCTAGAAATCATTTAATAGCTGCAAACCAAGCTGAATTAACTGTCAGACACTTAATTTTACCGAACCATGTTGAATGTTGTAGCAAGCCAGTACTAGAATGGATTGCAAAAAATATCAAGGATAAATGTATAGTTAATATCATGGATCAATATAGACCAGAATTTAAGGCTTTTGAGCATATCGATATAAACAGAAGCATTACTCAAGAAGAATTTAAAGAGGTTGTAGATTATGCAAAAAAGTTAGATTTAAATTTTATAACATAATAATTGTGGGAAAATGAGGGCAATATGGAATGGTAGCATTTCTTTTGGTTTAGTTAACATTCCGATAAAAATTTACAAGGCTGCCGAAAGTAGAATAATTTCCTTTAATAACTTGCATAAAGAATGCGGAACTCCTTTAGTCTATAAAAGATGGTGCCCTAAATGCCAAAAAGAGGTTGCTCACGAAGATATAGAAAAAGGTTATAAGATAACAAAAGAAAAATATGTGGTTATTTCTAAGGAAGATATAGAAAAGCTTAAGCTCAAAACTACTAAGATGATAGAGATTCAAGAGTTTGTCGATGCTTCTCAAATAGATCCTATTTACTTGGAAAAAAGCTATTACGTTGTTCCTGAAGAAACAGGAGTAAAAGCATATTCTCTTTTTGTCGAAGCTCTAAGAGTTTCAAACAAGGTTGCGATAGGAAAAGTTGTTATGAGGAATAAAGAGTATTTAGTAGCTCTAAGAGCTTTTAAGAAGGGATTGGTAATGCACATTTTGCATTACTTGGGAGAAGTAAAGGATGTAGAAGAATTTAGCGAGTTAAAACATTTAGTAACTATAAAGGAAGAAGAATTAAAGCTTGCACAAGCTTTAATTTCAAAACTCACAGAAAAAGAATTTGACTTATCTAAGTTCAAGGATAATTATACTGAAGCTCTAATGAAACTAATAAAAGCAAAAGCAGAGGGAAAAGAAATTAAGGTAGAGGAAGCTCCAAGGGAAGAAGTTAAAGGACTAATGGAAGCGCTTAAAGCAAGTGTTGAAGCTGTTGAAAAGAAAAAGAAGTTGGAGAAAAAGGCTTAAAATTAAAGATTAGTTCTAAAGGTGGAAGAGTGAGTTTGTGGGATAAAAAAATATCGCCTATGCTTGCTTTTTTGTCTAATCCTTTTGATTCAAAAGAATGGATTTTTGAAGTTAAGTTCGATGGTACTAGAACTATTGCTTATTTAGATTTGGAAAAAAATTCTTTTAAATTTTTGAATAGAAGAGGGATTTTTTTCGAAAAAAGGTATCCAGAAATTCTTAAGGATATTCCAAATTCAATAAATGCAAAAAAGGTTATTATCGACGGAGAAATTTGTGTTTTTGAAGGCGGAAAACCAAATTTTTACAAGCTGGCAGAAAGGGAGCAAGTTGGAAGCAAGTTTAGAATAGAACTACTTTCAAAATTAATGCCAGCAACCTTCATAGTTTTTGATATTTTGCATTTGGATGGAGAAGATTTAATTGATTTGCCTCTAATGGAGAGAAAGAAAATTCTTAAAGAAGTTGTTAAGGAAAGCAATAACATTTTAATTTCTTCCTGGGTTGAAGAAAAGGGAATAAAGTTTTTCGAAGAAGTTAAAAAAAGAGAATTGGAAGGAATAGTTGCGAAGAAAAAGGATTCTAGGTATGAAATAGGAAAAAGGAGCAAAAACTGGCTAAAGATAAAAGTTTTTAAAAGTTTGGACTGCATAGTTTTAGGATATACAAAAGGTAAGGGAATGAGAGAAGAATATTTTGGTGCATTGCTCTGTGGAATTTACTTTAAAAATAAGCTTAGTTATTTGGGAAAAGTAGGTACAGGCTTTAGCGAGTTTGATTTAAAAATTTTGAAAAATTTACTTAAAGATATACAAGTGGATAAAAAGTATTTTGAAGGAGGAGATGAAATTGAAGAAGAAACTTATTTTGTAGAGCCAAAGCTTGTGATTGAAGTAAGTTTTATGAGTTTAACTCCGGATTTAAAATTTAGAGCACCTAGCTTTAAGAAAATAAGGAATGATAAAAAAGCTAGCGAATGCGTTTTAGATGAAAGTGATTTAGCTTTTCTCCTCTAACTCAAAAGCTTCCATAAATATTTCCCCGCTTTTATGAAGCAAAGGAATAAAATCCTTTTTTCTTATATGCTCCTTTACAACTTTCCCTACAACTATGAAATGATCTCCAAACTTTTCCATTTTTTCAACTTTACATTCAAAACTTATTGGAGATTGCTTTATCAAAGGAGCTTTTACAAATTCGCCTCTTCCCTTTTCTATTCCAGCAAGCTTGAATTTATCTTTTTCTTTTCCAGAATAGCTTCCGCAAATTTCTGCAATTTTTTTCATTTCTTTTGAAACCAAGTTTAAAGTAAATTCTTTAGTTTCGCCCAAATTCTTAAAGGTTTCTCTTTCAGGCGAGATAGAAAAAGCCAAATACTTTGGCTCAAAACTTATTGGCATAACAAAGCTTGCAGTCATTACATTTTCCTTTCCTTCTTTGCTACAACTTCCTATTAAAACAACACACCTTGGAAAAATTTGCTGAGAAATTCTCATATTATTAATTTAAAAAACTAAAAATAAATTGTGGCAAGGAAAAGAATTAAAAAGCTAAGCTACTTTGAGCTAATTTTAATTCTCATAATTTTCCTCTTAGCATTTTTCATATTTTTTTCAAAAATTGAGATTCCAATCCAATTTTTACCAGAAGTATCAACTTCTGGTTACGAACAAGTTTCAATAAGTTTGGATTTGGAAGAGGATAAGGGTATAGTAAAATTTTATTCAGGTTGCTATGAATTGAGCATGACAATAGAAAAATCTCAGGCAATTTCTATAATTAACGGGGAAAATAAAGTAAGATATTTTAGGCCATTAACTCATGATTTAGCTGCAGATATTTTAGAAAATTATGGAATAAAAATTCTCATGGTTAAAATAACAGAAATTCAAAACAATACATATTTTGCAAGACTTATTTTAAGACAGGGGAATAAAATTTTAAGCTTGGATTCAAGGCCAAGCGATGCTTTAGCTTTAGCTGCAAGAACAGACTATCTTGTTCCGGTATATGTAAAAGAAGAAATTCTTGAAAATTTTTCGAAGAAGATATGCTAAGATTTTAGTTCTGACTTAAATTTTTCTTTAAATTCTTCCAACTTTTCTATCAGCCTTTCACAAGCTTTTTCCAATGCAATTTCAGGTTCTCCCCTAGAAGTTTTAACAATAATCTTAGGCTCAGCCAAGTAAGGATGCTCTTTTCTAAAAGCAGCTTCTGAAACGCTTTTATCATTCCAAAGTTCTTCTCTAATCGCATTTATAAATCCAAGGCTTTCGCCTTGAACTTCTAATACTAAGCTTTTATCCTCTTTCTTCAAAACTTTAAGCTCCATAGTATCAGTAAATCTATTTTTCTCTTCAAGAATTTAAATATTTAAGAAATTGTAGTTTAGCATTGGAATTTTAAATCTTTTTAAATCATCTATCCCAAGCCTAGGGCAAGCAAGGTTTATTAAAAAATCTAACTTTAAACCTTCAATTTTTTCAGGAGTTATTTCATCCATGGCCAAAACATAAACTTCCTTTCCTTCTTTTTCTAATCTTTTTTTTAGCTCAAAAAAATTTTCTTTCATTTGTCCTTTTTTCCAACTAATTAATATCCCAACTTTTTTGCAATCTTTAAACAAAGCTTTATTCCATTCAATTATCTTTTCTGTTTTTCTCTTAAATTCTTCCAAATTTCTTATTTCTCCTTTTTCTAAGTCGAGATTGAGCACAGGCTTTTTTACAGAAAAGACAATACCAGCTGCATAAAATTCTCCTGCCGAAATACAAAGGAAGCAGTCAACTTTTTCCTCTATAGCTTTTGCAGCTTCTATGTTACAGCCCAAAACTTGGCCCGGATATTGCAAAACTTTATGAACATAAACTTCCTTTCCTTTCTTTTCTAACCATTCCTTTACTTTTGGTATAAGATTGACGAACTGAATGCTTGTTATCAAACCTATTTTTTTAAAATCTTTTAATTTCTCAAGCTCTTTCTCCAATATTTTACATGCTTCTGCATCAATAAAATATTCCCAATAAACTACTGGCAATTCAGTTCTATTAACAAATTTTTCATGTCCTATATGAAGAATTGCATCGCAATTTAAAAGTTTGGCTTCATAATCCCTTACATCACAAGCTCCAAAACATGGTTCTAAGCACAAAATTACTTCAAAACCTTCCTTTTCTAGTTCTTTTACAATTTCCTGAATTCTTAGCTTTAATCCTTCAGGAAACTGGATAAAAACTCTTTTTGCTTTTAGCTTTTTCAATTTTCTTACTATTTCTTTCATTTTAACACCCTTATTATTAAGGAAGGAATAAAAATAATTGCTAAGCAAGTTAATATAAATAAGATTATCCTAAGAATCCTGCTTTCACCCCATATTAAGCCTAAAACACCACCTACGAGCATTCCACCAAGATGTGCAGGATATGCTATTTGAGAAATTTCAAACAAGCCGGAAAGTGTGACAAGAAAATAAATAGCACCTGCAAGCATGAATGGAATTGGTATTATACTTGGGAAGAAAACAAGTTTTCCCGGACAAATAAATGTTCCTAAACCTATTAAGGCTGAAATTGCAGCAGAAGCACCTACTGCTAAAGTCTCATAAGAATATCCGAAAAATGGAATAAGCATAAAAAGGTTTCCGAATATTCCTCCTAGAAAATAAGTAATTATATATTTTACTTTACTTACCTTTGATTCCACAGCCCAACCTAAAACAAAAAGGGCAGCCATGTTGAAAATTAAGTGTAAAATGTCTGCATGTAGGAAAATTGATGTAAATAAAGTATAATATTTTCCCTCAAAAAAATTTTTCATGCTAAATCCGTATTCCTGAGCATAATCTTCTGATATAAAAATTCCATTAGAGGTTAATAAAAAAGCAGAAACGTTTAGCAATATCAAAAAAATAGTTAGCTTCACTTTTATTTTTTTGCTCTACTTTAATAAAAATTTAATATGGATAAAAGGGAGAAGGAAAAGAAAGCTTATCTTTTGTTTAGGCAAAAAAGGGTTGGAATAGATTTTGAGACTGAGAAAAGAATTCATTTTAAAGTTAAAGGTCAGACAGAAGAATATTCTGTAATTTTTGATAAAGAGAGAAAAGAATTTACATGCGATTGCAAATTTTTTTCCCTAAAGCAAAAGTTTTGCTCTCACATACTTGCTTGTAAGATGCTTCTAGAAAAATTAGGGAAATATTCTCCTTCTATCCCTAGGAAATAAAGTTGCTTCCCTTATATTTTTTCTTCCTGTTATAACCATTGTTATCCTTTCGAGTCCTATGCTCCAACCAGCATGCTCAACACTTCCGTACCTAAAACAATCTATATAAAATTCGAAATCTTTTGGGTCAAGCCCTTTTTCTTTAATCCTTTTAATTAAAAGCTCAGGGTCGTGAATCCTTTGAGTTCCTGATGATATTTCCAAACCTCTATAAATTAAGTCAAAAGCTCTAACAATTTTTGGATTTTTTTCGTATGGCATAGCATAAAATGGTTTAAGCTCTTCTGGCCATTCAGTTACAAAGAAAGCTTCCTCTTTTAAAATCTCTCCTATTTTCTTTTCTTGAATTTTAGTAAAATCTTCGCCATATTTTATTTCTTCCCCGCTTTTTTCAAGAATTTCAATAGCTTTAGCATAAGGAATTCTTTTTAAAGGCAGTTTTGGTATATCGATTTTTTGATTAAGAACTTTAAGCTCTTCTTTGCACTCCTTATTAACTTTTTTAAGAATAAATACAAAGCATTCTTCCAAAACTTTCATCACATCCTCATCATTAGAAAAAGCCTGCTCAACATCCATCTGCCTTATTTCATTTAAATGAGTAGGCTGGTCAAACTTTTCTGCCCTAAAAACAGGCATTATGCAAAAAACTTTTTCAAAAGCTAAAGCACAAATTTGCTTGTAAAGCTGAGGAGACTGAGCCAAAAAAGCTTTTTTCTCAAAATAAGGAAGGGAAAAAAGCTCTGCCCCACCTTCGCTTGCTGAAGAAATTATTACTGGCGGTTGAATTTCTATATATCCATTTGAAATCAAAAAATTTCTAAAAGATTCGATTATTTTTGCTTGGATTTTAAATATACATCTAGAAGTTAAAGTTCTCAAATCTAAAAGCCTATTATCAAGTCTTGTGTCTAAATTTGCCTTTGTTACTTCTCTTGGGTCTAATGGTAAAGGAATCTTTGCTTTACTCAAAATTTTTAATTCTTTTGGAACAATTTCGAATTTAGTTTTAGCTATCTTACTTTTCAAAACTTTTCCTCTTACTAAAACAACATCTTCCTGATGAAGCTTTTTAACAGTTTCAATTATCTCATCTTTAACTTCCCCTTTCTTTGCTGTTATTTGAGCTATTCCATCTTTATCTCTTAAAAGAAGAAAGTTTACATTTCCTAAGATCCTTACATCATGGCACCATCCAGCTAAGGTAATTTCCTTTCCAACAAACTTTCCCAATTCGCTCGTATAATTTTTCTTCATATTACAACCCATACAATATCATCCAAAAAACAAACCAGACTGAAAAAAAGGTTATAAAACTATTAAAAATGAGTTTTCTTTTTTTAATTAAAAGCGGGGTTGAAATTATGAATATGAAAAATGGTGGAAATAAAGAAATGTAAATGTTGTTAAAAATTTTGAGAAGATATTGTGAGAAAAATCCTGCCAAGAGTCCAAGCGAAGTAAAGTATAAAACCAAGTTTTTTTCCTCCATCTTATCATCTATTTCTTTTTCTTAAAGAAATCTTTTATTATCATTTGCCAACTTTTCCCTTTTAATATCTCTTTTTTAACCCATGGCTTAAGGTTTTTCCCTTCTTTCCACAATTTTTCAGCTAAGTTTTCTACAGTATTCCAGTGCCACCTTACAAAGTTAGGCTTTTTATCATATTCGAGAAAAATTTTTTCTAAAAATTTAATTGTTCTTTCATCATGGCTATAACCAACACCAAAATCAAATCCAACTTCTTTTTTCAGTTTTTCTATTTCCCTATCTCTTTCAACTTTTGCAATTATGGATGCGGCAGAAACAACTGGATAAGTTTCATCTGCATAATTTTCAACTATTAGCTCAACATCTTTTCTCCTCAAATTTTTCCTTATATTTTCCTCAAATTTTCCTTTTCCTTCCTCAACATTTCCTAAGGAATCTATGTAAAATTTTTTTGCATTTACCATTTCAATTATCTGCGCAACTTTTAAGGCTTCAAGCTCATCTAGCTTCATCTTATACTCTTTCCTGTAACTTAAAATCTTGCATGCAGGAATTCTTAAAATTACTATATCTTTTGCAATATCTTCTATATATTTTGCAAGTTCTTCCCTTTTTTCAGGAGTTAAAGCCTTAGAATCTTTTACTCCTATGGCTTTCAATTTTTTCTCATCCTTTTTTTCGATACAAACGCATGCAATTACCATTGGACCAATTAATGCTCCTCTGCCGGCTTGATGCCTAAAAGGTTTCATCTATACCGGCGATCAGAGCATCTTCTTTTATTTTTTTACTTGAGCTCATTTTTATCAACATTTTCTTAATTCTTTCTCTAAAAATAAATATGATAGAAGAAATTAAACAAAAGCTCCTTTCTGGGAAAGAAATTGAAGAAGTTTTAAAAGAGTATGATTGGAAATTTTTCGAAAGTTTTGTTAAGGAAATTTTGGAAGCTCATTTTTTCAAAACAACCTTACATTTAAGGTTTAAAACTAAGAGGAGATATGAAATAGATATTCTTGCTGAAAAAGGGAATTTAATATTAGCAATAGATTGCAAAATGTTGGGAAAGGGAAGGTATAAGAAAGCAGAAATAGAAAAGGCAATTTTTCTCCAGGAAGAAAGGGTAAGGGAATTTAAAAAATTTTTTAAAATTAGGGAGAAAAAAGTTTATTCCATAATAATTACGCTTTTTGAAGAGGAAATTGTTAAAAAATCAAAAACTCTAGTAGTTCCTGTTTGGAAGCTTAACTCCTTTCTTTTGAACTTAGATTATTATTTAAGCCTTTCGAAAAACTTATAAATACTATTTAAGTTTTAATTTTTAATATTAAAGAAGGTGGAAAGATGGATTTTAAGATAAGAATTGAAAATATTGTTGCCTCAGCTTCTCTTGGTGTCGAAATCCCTCTTGAAAGAATAGTAACTAAGGGAGAAGGCGTAGAATACGAACCAGAACAATTCCCAGGTCTTGTTTATAGAATAGCTAAGCCAAAAGCAGCTGCTCTTATTTTCGGCTCAGGAAAAATAGTATGTACAGGAGCAAGAAGCATAGAAGATGTCAACTTGGTTTTTGAAAAGGTAAAAAGTTTTATTAAAAAGTCTGGTGTTAAAATACCAAAGAATACCAAAATACAAGTTGAAAATATAGTTGCTTCAACAAAGTTAGATGCTAATTTGAATTTGGATAAAATAGCATTTAGTTTAGAAAATTCAGAATACGAACCAGAACAATTCCCAGGTCTTGTTTATAGAATGGATTCTCCCAAGGTTGCATTTTTACTTTTCGGCTCAGGAAAAATAGTATGTACAGGAGCAAGAAGCATAGAAGATGTCAGGACTGCAGTTAAAAAAGTTTCAGCAAAGCTAAAGAGTATAAGCGCGCTAGTAAAAAGATGATTTTTCCGAATCCTTTCAGAAATTAGAAAAAAATTTATTATTGTAAATTATAAAAGTATTGGGTTCTATGGAAAGGGATGATATAATAGATATTTTTGCAGAATTTTTGAAGGAAAATTATTATCAAGAAATACTTTCTAGTGCAGATCAGGATAAAAAATCTATAATCATAGATTTTAGCTTGCTAGATAAATTTTCTCCAGAACTTGCTGATTTAGTATTGGAAAATCCGGAAGAAACTCTTCCACTTTTAGAAGAATCTTTCAAGCAGCTTGATTTGCCCGGAGGCTTAAGTTTAAAAGTAAGGTTTGTTAATTTGCCGAAAGAAAGAGAAATAAGAATAAGGAACATAAGAGCTCAACATCTAGGAAAGCTCTTGTGTGTTGAAGGAATAGTTAAGAGGGCAAGCGAAGTAAGGCCCGAAGTTTCTGAAGCTATATTTCTATGTCCTGATTGTGGAAAGAGGATTTCTGTAATTCAAACTGAAAGAGTAATAAGGCCTCCTACAGAATGCGATTGTGGATGTAAAAAAGGTTTCAAGTTTGTGGACCAAAAGCTTTATGATGCTAGGTGGATTGCTATAGAAGAACCTTTTGAAATAGTTTCAGGCGAAAGACCTTCAGAGATAATGGTTTTTTTAAAGGAGGATTTGACTTCACCAAAAATGCAAAGTAAAACAGACCCTGGAAATAGAATAAAAATTGTTGGTATTTTAAAGGAATTGCCTCGAAGAGTAAAAGGAACTCGCTCTAGACAAGTTGAAATTTACATAGAAGCAAACTCTATAGAAAGCGTGGAAGTTGAATGGGAAGAACTTGAAATAACTCCAGAAGATGAAAAGAGGATTTTAGAGCTAGCAAAAGATCCAGATATTTACAACAAATTTATAAGGTCTATTGGCCCAAGCTTGTATGGTTTAGAAGAAGTGAAAGAAGCAATAGTTTTACAGCTCTTTGGTGGGGAGCCTCATGTTCAAAAAGATAAGTCAAGAGTAAGAGGGGATATTCATATACTTTTAGTTGGAGATCCCAGTTGTTTAGTTGGAGATGAAAGAGTAGTTCTTGGTAATGGTGCTATAGTTAAAATTTCTTCGCTAGGAAAAGAACATTTACAAAAAATTAATGTTCCAGTTTATTTAGCTGAAGGATATAAATGTGGTACTGCAAGAGTATTTCATAAGTATGAATTTCAACCCATAATAGAAATTGTTACAGAAAGTGGTAAAAGTATTAAAGGAACTTTTAATCAGCCAGTTTTGGTGAAGAAAAAACTTGGCAAATTTGGAAAATTTAAGAGCGAGTGGAAACGTTTAGATGAGATAAAAATTGGTGATGAAGTAAGGGTTATCAATTGGATTCCATGTAGAATTTATAAATATGTAGAAACTGGATGGGATTTGAAAAGCTCAACTAAAAGGAAAAAAATTAAAGTACCTAAGGTTCTAGACGAAAAGTTAGCAAGTATACTGGGTTATTTGTTAGCAAATGGTTATGTACGAAGATACAGAGTAGGTTGTACTTTCAATTATGAAGAATTAGATTTATTACCGAAAATGAAAAAGCTTTTTGAAGAAATCTTTGGTATAAAACCTAAGTTTTATTATCATAAAGAAAAAAATGGTACTAACGTAGAAATGGTTTTTAATTCTATCGAGCTTGCTGAAATTTTACAATTTTTGAAAAATAAAAGGGTTCCTGATATGATACTATCATCAAAAAATAGTGTTGTTGCTGCTTTTCTTTCATGGCTTTATGATGGAGCTTCTGTAATTTCAGGAGGAAGAGGTAAAAATGGCATACTCTACAAAGCAAAAGATATAGAATTACTACGTGACATTCAAATCTTGTTGTTAAGATTTGGTATACATTCCCGAATATACGGAAATAATTTGATGATAAGACAAGCAAATTCTATAATAAAATTTGCTAATTCTATTGGTTTTAATTCCAGAAAAAAGAAAGAAAAACTACAAAAACTTGTAGAAAATGTAGGAAAACTTAAAAGAAAAAGACATAATAAGAGATGGGAAAGAATAGTTAAAATTATTTATCATCCTCCAGAGAGTGTGTATGATATAGAAGTTCCTATCCATCATAAATTCGTGGCAAACGGTATAGTTTGTCATAACACAGCAAAAAGTGCTTTGATGAAAGTTGTTTCAAGTTTGATTCCTCGCGGA
>CAZDLC010000016.1:0-13578 GCA_964506615.1 uncultured archaeon | reverse complement strand
TTTTTTGCTTTTTATCAGTAAACATTAAATTTTTTATACTATTTGAGTAAGAATATAGTTTATTGAGTGGTTGAATGGAAGAAGAGAAGTGGCACGCTTTAGAACCAAAAGAAGCGATAGAGAAGCTAAAAACAAGTGAAAGGGGTTTAAGCGAGGAAGAAGCTAAAAAAAGGTTGCAAGAGTATGGCTATAACGAATTAAAAGAAAGAAAAAAAGTTTCAGCTTTGGAAATTTTTCTCAACCAATTTAAAGATATATTTGTAATAATGCTTTTAATTGCAATAGCTATTTCTGTTTTGATAGGATGGTATGAAGTAAAAGAAAATCCGGAAAAAAGCTTTTTTGAAGCTTATGCTGATGCTGTAGCGATAGGGGCAATAGTTGTATTAAACGCAATAGTTGGTTTTACTCAAGAATACAGAGCTGAAAAAGCTTTGGAAGCTATGAAAAAGCTTACTGCTCCTAAGGCTAGGGTTATAAGGGAAGGAAAAGAGGTTTTGATAGATGCAAGGGAAGTTGTTCCTGGTGATATTCTTCTAATAGAAGCAGGCGATAGAATTGCTGCAGACGGTTTACTTTTGGAAAGTGTTGAGCTCGAGGTTAACGAAGCAGTTTTAACTGGAGAATCAGCTCCTGTGAGAAAAAAAGTTGGAAAGTTAAAGCCTGATACACCAATAGCTGAAAGAAAGAATTATGTTTTTATGGCAACTTATGCTACTTACGGAAGAGGAAAAGTTTTAGTAACAGCTACAGGAATGAAAACAGAGTTTGGAAAAATTGCAGAAAAAGTTCAGGAAATAGAAGAAGAGGAAACTCCTTTGAAAAGAAAGCTAAACAATTTTGCGAAAAAGCTTGCGAAGTTTGTTGTTGTTATTTGCATAATAATTTTTGCTTTAGAACTTTACGAGATTTTATGGATTTTCAAGATAAGAGAATTCGGAGAAATTATAAAGGAGTCTTTAGATGCTTTCATGACTTCTGTTGCCTTAGCAGTTAGTGCAGTTCCTGAAGGTTTACCTGCAGTTGTTACAATAACTTTAGCCTTAGGTGCAAGAGAACTAGCAAAAAGAAATGCTATAATAAGAAAGCTTTCATCTGCTGAAACTTTGGGAGCAGTTACTGTTATTTGCTCTGATAAAACTGGAACCTTAACAAAAGGAGAAATGACTGTTAAGAAAATTTATACTAGCGATAAAATTATAGAAGTTACAGGCGTTGGCTACGAAACAAAAGGAGAATTTTTGCTCGAGGGAAAAAGTTTTAACCCTAAGGAAATAGAGCTTTTGCTTAGAATCGCTTGCTTATGTAACAATGCAAGTTATGATGGGCAAACAATAAAAGGAGACCCAACAGAAGGAGCTTTGATAGTTGCAGCAGCAAAGGCAGGAATGAAAAAAGAAGATTTGGAAAATGAGTATAAAAGAATTCATGAAATTCCTTTCAGCTCTGAAAGAAAGAGAATGACTACAATTCACTCATTTGAAAACAAAAAGTTTGCTTACATGAAAGGCGCTCCTGAAGTTGTTCTTGAGAGATGCGATTTTATTTTAAAAGACGGAAAAATAGAAAAGTTGGATGAAGAGGAAAAGAAGAAGATTTTAAAGATTAACGAAGATTTTGCTTCTCAAGCCTTAAGAGTTTTGGGCTTTGCTTTTAAAGAATTAGAAGAAAAGTTTGACGATGAAAGCGCTGAAAAAGGTTTGGTTTTTGTTGGTCTAATGGGAATGATAGATCCAGCAAGAGAAGAAGCAAAAGAAGCTAATAAAAAATGTCAGGAAGCAGGAATAAAAACTGTGATGATTACTGGCGACCATAAGCTTACCGCAATAGCTATAGCAAAAGAGATTGGTATGCTTGATAATAATGAAGAAGCTAAAGTTTTAACTGGCGAGGAGCTTGACAAGCTTAGCGACGAAGAATTTGAAAAGATTGTTGAAGATGTAAGAATTTACGCAAGAGTTTCTCCTGAGCATAAGTTAAGAATTGTTAAAGCGTTAAAGAAAAAGGGTCATATAGTTGCCATGACTGGCGATGGAGTAAATGATGCTCCAGCTTTAAAGCAAGCAGATATTGGAATTGCTATGGGTATTACTGGTACAGAAGTAACAAAAGAAGCTTCTGACATGATCTTAGCTGATGATAACTTTGCAACAATAGTTAAAGCAGTTGAAGGGGGAAGAGGAATTTATGAAAACATAAGAAAGTTTGTTTTCTTTTTATTAAGATGCAATTTTGATGAGTTAGGAATAATAGGTATTTTTGCCTTATTAGGTTTGCCTTTGCCTTTAAATGCTGCCATGATTTTATGGATTAATTTAGTTACTGACGGTGGACCAGCAATAGCTTTGAGCATGGATCCACCAGAAGAAGATTTGATGAAAAGAAAGCCTCGAGACCCAAAACAAGGAATTTTGCACGGAAGATTTGCTCAAATTTTAGCATCTTTCATAACTCAGTTTTTTGGTACTGCTTTTGTTTTCTGCCTTTCTTACTATGTTTGGAAAGAGCCTTTAAAAGAGGCTATGACCATGGCCTTTGTTCAAGCAAGCTTCCAAGAATTGTTTACAGTTTTTAACTGCAGGTCAGAAAGAAAATCTGTTTTTAGGTATTCTCCTTTCACAAATAAATACTTGGTAATAGCTGTAGCAGCTTCTTTTGCTTTAACTTTAATGCTTTGCTATGTTCCAACTTTTCAAGTAATGTTTGGTACAGTTCCGCTCACTCTTAAAGATTTAGCCTTAGTTATGGCAGTAAGCTCTCTTGGCTTGTTCATACTTCCTGAAATATTTTATGGAAGGAAGGTTTGGAAATGGGTATAAAAAAGAATTTAATTATTCCCGAATATATGTGATAATATGTATAAGCTAGTAACAGTTGAGGGTAGAATAAGGGTACCGCCAGAAAAGTTGGGTAAGGATGTTAAAAAGGCTATAGAAGAAAGTATTGCAGAGCAATTTGAATGTACTATAGACCCAAGATTAGGAGTAATACTTGCAGTTGTTTCTGTTGAAGATGTTGGTGAAGGAAAAATTTTGCCTGGAGATCCTGGAGTAAGGTACCAAGCAAAATTCAAGCTTTTAACCTTTAAGCCGGAAGTGAATGAACTAGTTTACGGTGAAGTTATAGATAATACTGAATTTGGTTCTTTTGTAAGAATAGGCCCTTTAGATGGATTAGTCCATATTTCTCAAATAATGGACGATTTTGTTAGTTATGATACAAAAAATTCAGTTTTCTTAGGAAAGCAAACGAAAAAAACTTTAAAGGAAGGTGATAAGGTTATTGCTAGGGTTATTTCAAGTAGCATAGGAAAAGAAGAAAATAAGCTTGGATTAACTATGAGGCAAACTGGCTTAGGAGCTTTACATTGGCTTGAAGAAGAGAAGAAAAAGAAGAAAAAGTGATTTTTATGAAAAGATTACAAGTTTGTAGAAATTGTAGAAGATTTACGACAGAAAAATTATGCCCAAAATGCAACTCTACTAACCTTTCAACTAGCTGGAAAGGCTTAATAGTAATATTAAATAAAGATAGCGAAATTGCAAGAGCTTTGAAAATAGAAGAAGAAGGAAGTTATGCTTTGTACGTTGGTTAATATGGAAATAGAAATTGTTGAAGAAAAGGAGAATCCATTTTTAAAAAGAAAAGAGCTTAAACTAGTTTTAAAACATCCAAATTTGCCCACACCTTCAAAGCAAGAGCTAAAAAAAGAACTTGCTTCAAAATTTTCTTTGAGCGAAGAACAAATTCAAATAGATTACATTTTTTCCAAAAAGGGTTTATGCGAATCTTTTTCAAAAGTTAAAATTTTTGAAAAGGGTGAGAAAAGTGAAGCACAAGCCAGTAAGAATTAGCGAACTTTACAAGAAAGAAAGAAGAGTATGCGATAGATGTGGAGAAGGAACTTTTATGGCAGAGCATGAGGATAGATGGTATTGTGGTAAATGCAAATTGACTATTTGGAAAAAGAAGGACTAAACTTTAAAAACTTCCATTATCCTTGCAATTTCTGCTCCTGTTGTTTTTTCTCCTACTATAATTCCATAGCTATTCGAAATTATTCCGCTTGAAACAAAGGGAGAGCCAAAATTTACTGTTCCAATACCAACTTCAACTTTTAAAAAATCTTGAACTATTTCTATTTCCTCTTGAGTAGCATCCCTATGCAATAAACATCCCTTATTCGTAGCTAATCCACATGAGCCTGGTATGTTTAAACCAGCTATTTTACTATATACAGCTTCAACACCAAGGCAATCCTCTATAATTTTTTTCTCCCTTTTATTAAGTAGCTTACTAATTACAGCTCCTTTATCATTACAAATTATAAGATTACCAATTGCAGTATACTTTGTTTTAAGAATTTCAAAGTTAATTCCAATCTCTTTTCCTATATTTTTTAAAATTTCAACTTCTTTTTCGCTAACTATTTTTGGAACTAGAATTCCGTTTGAATTAAATGCAGAAAACAAACCAATGAGCTCTGTTTCAGCTATGCTTAACTTAAAAACTCTTACTTTAAGCAAATCTTCAACTTTCTTTTTAATATTCTCCGGAATTGCACTATTTATTAAGCAAAAACTATCGCACGATTTACAAAAAAGCCCTATGTTACAATCTCCAAAAAAGTTGAGGCTTAATACTTTCATGATACCAGCTTTGCTTCAAAAATTTCTTCATTTATCTTTTCCAGCTTAATTCTTAGTTTTGTCTTAAATTTCTTCTCACTTCCAAAAATTTTCTCGTTCAAACTTTTATCAATCTTAACTTTTTTCTTCAACCTTTTTTCCAAAATTTCCCTTAAAATTTTTACAGCTAACTTCTTTCTTTTCCATCTAGCTTTATTCATCAATTCTTTTCTCAAATTTATAGTTATTATCTTCTCTTCAGCCATATTTCCTTTATTTTTATTTTAAATATTTATAGCTACAAAAAGCCAATTTCTTAATATGAAAGGAATAAGCCCGATGCTTGCAGTTATATTGTTAATAGCATTTACAGTAGCTGTAGGAGGTTTGCTAAGTGTTTGGATAATAAGTATGACGAGAACTCAAACAGGTGTTGCAGGAGCTGGAGCAGAAAAGTTAATAGCTTGTTCAAAATCAGTTTTGGATATAGGAAAAGTAGTAAGCACATCAACTGATAGAAACGATAGTTTTAATGTACAAGTAATTTACTATGCTGGTTCAGAAGATTTGTACGATTTCACAATTTACTTAACTGATTCTGCTGGAAATGTAGGTAAGAATGTCTCAACAGTATTTACAGAAAACAGCCCAATGCGACCAGGGCAAATCTATACTTTCTCAATAACTCTAGATAAAAACCTTACTTCCCAAACTCCAGAAAGAGCAAGAGTTACTGCAGTATGCCAAAAAACAGAAGTAGTTTCAGCAGAAGAAACACTTTAAACTTTTAGCTTGCTTCGCCTCCACCTTTTTACTTTATTTACTAAAATTCTTCTCGTCCTTGCTCTTTTTAGTCCAAACTTTTTTATATCAGCCCATCTTGGTGCATTTTTAATTTTTCCTATTTTTCCAAGTTTTATCTTTTTGCTTAGGCTTTTTCTTCCCATTTATTTCACCAGCTTTCTTATCTCCTTACTTTTTTCTATAGCTAAATCGATAATTTTATCTATTTCTTCAAAAAGAATTTCTTTACCTCCTTGCTTTTGAATCGCACATATCTTATCGTCATCCCTTACACTAATACTAACTTTTGCTTCAGTTACTTTTTCTTCTTCAAAATTTGGATCAACTAAAAGATTTCCCTTAATTTTTGCAACAGTCACATTTATGGGTTTAAAAATTACAGGAAGCCTTCCTTGGTATTCTCCTCTTATTATTTTTCCATCCTCAACTTTTGGTATCCTTGTATTCCTTAAAGCAACTAAGCTTGCTAAAGCAGAAGCATCCAAAAGATTTCCTTGATGGTTTAAAATAGAAATGTCAACAAATATACACCAAACACTTTCTCCTGGCTTAATACAAAGCTTTTCAAGTTCTATACACTTAGATTCTCTTATTCCTCTATCAACAACTCTTGCAAGCTCTATTTCATCCTCACCAGGAGGACCTGGCTCGAATTCTGGTGATGCCAAAGGTGTGAATTCTGCATTAACAACTAAAATGCCTTCATCAGGAGAATCTGGAAATGGCTGGCCCAATTCCATTTTAACTCCTGCTATAACATGAGTTTCCCCGATTTTAACAGATGCAGAACCTTCTGCCTTTTCAACAACATTTTCTCTAATTTCTATTTTCCTAAACTCATCCAGCCTTCTTCCATCAATTCTTTTCCCTTTTTCCAAAAGCTCTAGTACGTATGAATCCATCATTTATTCACTCACCTTATATTTTTCTCTCAAGGCATTCTTTTGCATCTCATATATTTTTTCGCATGCACTCTTTGCCATTTCAATAAGTTTTTTCAATTCTTCTTTTGTTACTAAGCCATCCATTTGTAAAAGAGTTATCTTTCCTTTTCCTGGCATCATCGCAAATGCCATGTCAACTTCAGAGTAATTATCTTCTTTTCCGTTCAAGTCCAAAATTAAAGTATTATCTATTTTGCCAACAGAACATGCACAAACCAAATCGCGCATCGGAATTCCAGCTAATGCTAATGCTAAGCTGGATGCATTTATTCCAGTAACTCTTGTAGAGCCATCTGCCTCTATAACTTCCAAGTAAACATCTACTACAGTCTTAGGAAAATCTTCTAGGAATATTGCTGGCTCCAATGCTAATCTTATAACTTTTGAAAGCTCTATGCTTCTTCTATCAGGAGCAGGAGATTTTCTTTCATCAACACTAAAAGGTGCCATGCTATATCTGCATCTTAAAATTCCTGTTTCATGTTCTTGCAAATATTTTGGATAAAGGGTTCTTGGACCATAAACAGATGCTAATACTCTTGTCCTTCCAAAAGCAACTTCTGCAGAGCCATCGCTTCTTGATATAACATCAACTTTAATTTCTACATTCCTCATTTCTTCAGGCTTTCTTCCATCAATCCTTTTTCCTTCAGCTAACAATTTTACTTCTCCCCTCTTCATTTCTCCTCACTCAACATTTTTTCAACTTTTTCTGTAAGTCCAATTATATGAGATTCTTTTTCTATTAAAAGTATAGCCTCTATAGCCTTTGATTTATCCTTTCCCTTAATCCAAATAACTCCATTTTGCCCAACCAAAATCTCACAATTTGTTTTATTCTTAATTAAATTTATCATGCTACCTCCCTTTCCTATAACTCTTGGAACTTTGCTTGGGGTTATTTTAACTATAACTCCTCCAACAAGTTTTTTTGCTTGTAAGTCATGCATAGTAACTTGAATTATTTTATTCTTTGCAACTTTTAAAATCCTGCAAAAAATTACTTCATTAACATCATAATACTTGCTTATGTCAACTCTTGATGTATCAACAAATTCTTCAACAGCCTCTCCTAATGGAAGGAAAGCTACGTAAGGAGAATTTATATCTACAAACCAACCTGCAACTTCCACCCCTATTATAGTTCCTATAACTCTATCTCCAACTTTTGGCATGTATTTTCCGGATAAAGCTATTACAGATACTTCGCTATCAGTAATTTTAGGAATTCCTATAACTTTTGAAAAAACTTTTCCATCCTCTTCATAAACGTTATCCCCAATCTTTTTTCCTTCTCTTTGACATAAAAATTCTCCTGGCAAAACAATCGGCCTTTCCTTTTCATTCATATTTCCTCCCTCCTTAAAATTTTCGACTCAAAATTTCCATGCGTTAAAGATGAAATTTTTTGGAAGAATTCATCCTGCAAGCCTCCAAGTATTTCAACCTCAGCCTGCAAGCTCCCATCGCTCAGCCATTTTTCTCCAAGTATTTTACCCAATTTTAAAACAGAGTAAGCTTTCCCAGAAAATTGAGGAGGAATTCTAACTTGAACCAAAACCTTCTGAAACTTTATGGGCAAAACATTTTTTATAGCATCTATTACTTTATCAACTTGTAGCTCAGCCTCTATAAAAGGATCTACATTAACACCAACCTGCTCCATAGCAGTCAAAATTCTTTGAGGAGGATGGGGCGTATTTGTTTGCGGGTTTATACCTCTTTTAGAAATTATGTTTGCAATCTGCATTTTCTTCTCGTTTATTAATTCCCTTCTCTGCTCTGTTGTAAGCCTGAATTCACCTTCCTTTATTATCCTTTCTGCAATTTTTAAAACATCAACCGTACCAAAAAACTTTTTCAAATCTTCTTCTTTAGCTCTTTCTGCACTTCTAGCATCCTTAAAAATTTCATGAACAGCCAATATATCTCCTATACTTACATTCTTCCCTTTTTTGAATTCAAAGGCAAGCTTAGGGTCTACCAAAATTTCGAATTTTTCCCCAGAAATAGTTAATCTACTAACTACTGCTTTCTCTATACTTACCAAGTTAATCACCAAAAACTATTTAATCTCTTTTTCACTCAACTTCCTAAATTTCTTGTCCTCTTCCCTTATTACTGCTATATCTATATTACTTTTCTTCTCCTTCTCTGTCTTCTCTATTATTTCTGTTACAAGCTTTATGGCTTCTTTTTCTGTTAAGTCTTCCTTCCATTTCTGTGCTAGTATTTTGTTAGCTATAGTGCTTCCTCTTCCTATTGCGTATGCTTTCCATTCATACAGCATACCAGAAGGATCAGACTCTATTAAATGTTTTCCTGTTTTATCTATACCTCCTATTAATATAGTTACACCATAAGGCCTAAGGCCGGCATATAAAGTTGAAAGTTGCATTCTGTCTCCAATAACCCTTGCCAAATTCCAAACATCTATAGGCTCTTCATAAGTAATCCTATGGACTTGGGCTCTTATTCTACTTTGGTTTATTAAAATTCTTGCATCTGCTAAAAGACCAGAAGCAACTGCACCCAAGTGCTCATCTATTTGAAAAATTTTTTCTATAGCCTCTGATACCATAAGTTTTGCGGATGGCTTAATTGTAGCTAATAAAACACCATCCTTATAAACTATTCCAAGAGCTGTAGCACCTCTTTTTACAGCTTCCTTAGCATACTCAACTTGAAATAATCTGCCATCTGGACTAAATACAGCAATCGTTCTATCATAACCCATGTATTCGGGCAATATTTGAGGCATTTTTTCTCCCCAAACAAAACTTAACTTAATTTACTATTTTTAATTACTTAAACTTTTAATTTTTTCTCTTTAAATAAATTAATTCCCAAACCCTTTATAGTTCCGGAAATTTTTAAAATTTTAAATACAACTCTTGATTCACCAACTCTTGAAATTAATCCTAAGCATGCTAAAACTTGAGTTAATGACTTATGATTACATCTTATAACTCCTGTCTGATTTTTTGGATTATATAAGTTTTTAATTAGCCAAAGTGAAGTTTTACTTAAGCCATATTCTCCCAAAAATTCTTCCATAACATCCCATAAGTTTTTCTCCAAATCAATGTAATTTATGGGATTTTCTGAAATTACTTGAAAGGCTATATACCTTTCCCTTTCTCTTAAGGTTGGGATTAAAGTTTTAAGCTTCTTTTTCAAGTTCATTTTTTCACCTCATAATTTCTAATCATTTTAAAATTTTCACGCCAGGCAAAATCCAATCAGAGCTTTTTCTTTCCATTATTTGTTTTATAATATTCTCAGGTACTTTTGAGATAGCAAGCTTTGCTTCTCTTAATTCTAATCCTAGCTGTGTTGCCATAGAAATTAAGCAGTATGGCGACCTCAATTCCCATTGGCTAATTGCTCCTGAGCAAAGGATTATAGGAGCTTTATATTTCTTAGCCAGTTTTAAATTGTGCGCTATATTTTTTAGAATTAAACTTCTACTTCTTTTTGTAGAAGTTAAAATCTCTCTGAAATTCATCTCAATTGCTACTTTATTTTTGGCTGCAAGTTTAAAGCTTACATAATCCAGGCCAGGGTCTTGTCTGTTAAATTCTGGATGTGTTAAGATATCTACTTCAGGAGTTTCGCAAGCAATCCTGTTTAACCTTAAATTTCCCCCTCTAACAAGCAAAACATCAAATTCCCTCCTTCTCTTTAATAAACTTCTAAGTTCTCTTAAATTTCTTGCCTCAAAACCAAGAAAAATTTCTATTCCAATTTCTTTCTTTACCCTTTCAATTTCTGCCTTTAAAAAATTTTCTTCCTCCTTTTTTAAAGGATATGCTGTAAAACAAATTCCTGAATACCCAAGCATTTTTGCCATAGAAGCCAATTCCTCTAGCCTTGATTCTCCTTCGCTAAAAGCACTATGAACATGAAAATCGAAAAATTTCATAATTAGAATTTGAATTTAAAATTCATTATCTTAACCCTCTTGCCTTTTTTCCTGCAGAAGTTAAGCCCCTAAAAACTCTTTTCCTATGCTGCTTTTCGCATATCCAATTTATTTTTGGGTCAGCCTTTATGCTTGGATGATTAGGATCAACTAAAATAACTTCAAAATATTTGTACTTTCCGTCTTCACCAACAGGATAAGAGTTTAACACTTCCAAATTTTTAAATTTCCTTTGAGCTTTCTCTTCAGCAATCCATTTTAAACTTTTCTTAGGAGTGAATTTAACTAATCCTGCTTTACTCGGCTTTCTCCCTCCTCTACCATACAACCTTCTTTTTCTCCCTCCTCTCCTCACTTTTACCCTTGCAATTACAAAACCCTGTTTTGCCCTATATCCTAGAGCTCTTGCTCTATCTAAGCGAGTTGGTTTTTCTATCCTCTTAACTACAGGATCCCTTCTCCACTCAATCAATCTTTTTTTAAATATTTCTTTAAGCTCCTCTGATTTTTTCCAGGCATCTGAAATATACTTGTAAAAAGATTTTCCCATAAAATTCACTTTTTAATTAAATTTAAATACTCTTCTTTATTAAAATCTTTTAAGGTGATGCTTTGCACCCAGTAGCAAAAATAATAGGAGGTATAGTATTAATAGTTGCAAGTGTTTGGTGGATAGTTAAGATGTCATGGAAAGATTTTCTAGTAGTACTTAATGGAGCAATTCCGCCTTTCATTTTCCTGATAGGAGTTTTCATAGTATGGCTAGAAATAGACGAGCTTAAATTAGAAAGGGAGCTTAAGAAAGAAGAAGAAAAGGAAAAGAAGGCAAAAAAATCTAGAAAAAAGAAGTAGCTTTTTTCCTTCTTTAAAAATTTTTTAGTGTTTTCATGGGAGTAAATTTAAAGGATTTAGTTCCAAAAGAGGAAGTTGAATTAAGCTCTTTATCTGGAAAAAAGGTAGCGATAGATGCTTTTAACGCATGCTTTCAATTTTTAAGTATAATAAGAGATAAAATGACTGGCGAGCTTTTAAGAGATTCTAAGGGAAGAATAACTTCCCATCTTTCAGGCTTGTTTTATAGAACAGTAAATCTTGTAGAAGTTGGAATAAAGCCAGCTTATGTTTTTGATGGTGAGCCACCTAAGTTCAAACAACGCACCTTAGAAGAAAGGGAAAGAATGAAAGAAATAGCAAGGAAAAAATGGGAGGAAGCTTTGGAAAAGGGAGAAAAAGCAATAACTTATGCTCAAGCAACTTCTGTTTTAACTGAAGAAATGGTCGAAGATTCAAAAAAGCTTCTGGAGTATATGGGGATTCCCTGGATTCAAGCTCCTAGTGAAGGCGAAATTCAATGCGCACATATGTGCAAAAAAGGTGATGTTTGGGCATCTGCTTCTCAAGATTATGACTCTATTTTAGTAGGTTCTCCTCGCTTAATAAGAAACCTTTCAATTAGCGGAAAGAGAAAATTGCCTAGAAAAGAAGTTTATATTGAAATTAAGCCTGAAATTATAGAGCTAGAAAAAGTTTTAAAATTTCTTGGAATAACAAGGGAGCAATTAATAATAATAGGTTTGTTGGTAGGAACAGACTACAATCCGGGTGTTAAAGGTATAGGCCCAAAAACGGCTTTAAAAATAGTAAAAGAGCATAAAACTTTGGATAAAGTACTAGAAAATGTTGAATGGGAAGGGGATGTTGAAGCAGAAGAAATATATAATTTCTTTCTTAACCCAAAAGCTACTGATAAATATAAATTAGAGTGGAAGGAGCCAAACAGAGAAAAAATTGTAGAGTTCATGGTTGAAGAGCATGATTTTTCTAGAGAAAGAGTGGAAAAAGCTATTGATAAGCTTGAACAAGCTTTTGCTTCTGGAAGGCAAACAAGTTTAAAAGGTTGGCTCAAATAAAAATTTGCATAATTCTTTACCTTTTTTACTTAAAAACCATTTTTTCTCATTATAAACAACCAAACCTCTTTTCTTTACCTTGATTAATCTTCCCCTTAACTTATCATCTTTTACTTCTCTCTTCATACATCTGAATTTTTTTCCGTAATTATCGTTGGCTAAATATTTTAGTAGGCTAATATATGGGTTATCTCTTGGTATTACCTCTGTGCCATTCTCAACTTTTTTAAGCAAGTCCTGAAATTCTAGCAAAAAGGGATCACGTCTTTGATAATATCTTTCCTTGACTTCAGGTCTTTGACGATATGCCTTCATTTTTTCCTTGACTTCAGGTCTTTGACGATATGCCTTCATGTATTCTCTTTTTCTTTTCTTGACTTCAGATTTTTGATAATGCACTATATGGTATGGTATACCCATTATCCTGCTTATCTCTACATCAGAAAGATGTTGTTCTTGTAATTCTCTTATCTTTTCTATTTGTTCTTCTGTAAGCTTCTGTGGCATCGAAAATAATTTTTATAAAAAAATTTAAAAGCTTTACTTCAAGGAATTTCAATTATATTAATTTGTTCAATTATATTTGAAATTATGAATATAGAAAAAATTTTAGCCATAGCAAAGAGAAGAGGTTTTGTTTTTCCAAGCTCAGAAATTTATGGTGGTCTTTCAGGATTTTTTGACTATGGTCCTCTAGGATTTTTAATGAAGAAAAAAATAGAAAATTTTTGGCGAGATTTTTTTGTTAAACAAGATAATATTTATGAGGTTGAAACTTCTACTATAATGCCAGAGCAAGTTTGGCAGGCTTCAGGCCATTTAAAAGATTTTATAGATCCTTTAACTCAGTGTAAAAAATGTAAATCAACTTTCAGAGCTGATGAACTAATAAAAGATTTAACAGGAGAACTAAAAGAAGGAGCAAAGCCAGAAGAACTTACGGAAATTATAAAAAAAGAAAAATTGAAATGCCCCAAATGCAAAGGCGAATTAAGCGAAGTTAAAATTTTTAACTTGATGTTTTCAACTCAAGTAGGTCCTTTACAAGGAAGCATAGCCTACTTAAGACCAGAAACAGCTCAAGGAATTTTTGTGAATTTTAAAAACATAGTTGTTGCAACCAGAGCCAAACTTCCTTTTGGTATAGCCCAAATCGGAACTTCTTACAGAAATGAAATTTCTCCAAGACAATTTCTTTCCAGACTTAGAGAATTTAGACAAATGGAAATAGAGTACTTTTTTAACCCAGAAAAAGCAAACGAATTTGAAAAATTTGAAGAAGTTGCAAAAACTAAAATAAGAATTCTAACAAGGGAAGAGCAGAAAAAGGGAGGGGAAGTTTTGGAAATTACAGCAGAAGAAGCTGT
>CAZDLC010000015.1:0-13686 GCA_964506615.1 uncultured archaeon | reverse complement strand
GAGAACTTGCAGAAAGACAGCAAAAATTAAATAAACATTTACATCATTTACAAAAGCTTGCTGATGCTTACAATTTAGCAGTTTATATTACAAATCAAGTAATGGCAAGGCCTGATGTTTTGTTTGGTGACCCAACAGCTCCTGTAGGGGGCCATGTGCTTGGCCATCTTTGTGTTGATTCTAACTCTTTAATAATAACAAATGAAGGAATAAAGAGGATAAAGGATGTTCATAATCCTATGAATATACTTGGTTATAAAGATGGTTTTGGATTTCATAAAGTTGTAGAAAAAGTTGAAACTGAAAGGCCTACAATATTAGAAATTAATCATAACCTTCGAGTTTCGCCAGACCATACTGTTTTTATCTTTACAGAAGAAGGTTTTAAAGAAGTTAAAAGTAAGGATTTAAAAAATGGAGATTATCTTGTTCTTCCAAAGTTGATCGAAGTTCCTGAGAAAAAGCTTAAGATAAAGAAATTTAAACCAGAAAAGGTATACGTAATTAAAACCCCAGAGAAAGTTAAAAGAAGACTTCAACAAATTTTCTCAATTAAGCATGATGCTGAATGCAAAAACTTTTTAGGAATAGGAGCTAGACATCTTAGAAGAATTTTAAACTCTTCACTTCCAACTTCCTTAAAGATTATAAGAAGAATTGAAAGGTTGATAGGAAAAGTTGAATATGAAGTTAAAGAAACAGTTAAGCATAAGGATGTTAAAGAGGTTAGAGAGCTGACAGAAGAGCTAGCCCAGATTTTAGGATATTTTGTCGGCGATGGTTCTAAGGACTTTTATAACAATTCTATTCAAATAAAAGATGAAAATAAGGAAGTTCTGGAGTTTTATGCTAGATTGTTCAAAAGTGTTTTTAACGTAGAACCAAAAATTTCAAAAGTTAAGAATAAAAATTGTTTTGAGCTTAAGTTTGCAAACAAGTATGTAGCTAATGTTTTCAAGTTTCTAATTAAGAATATTTATGAGTTGTTCTTTGAAAGAAAAAGCATAATTAAAGCTTTTGTTAAAGGTTTGTTTGACGCAGAAGGAAGCATAAACAGCATGGTTAACTTAACGATGAAGGATAAGGATTTCCTTGTTTTTGTTAAACTTTTGCTATTAAGGCTTGGTATTCATTCAACTATCTCTATAATCCGAAACAAGCATGGAATATATTATAGGTTGATGGTTAATCCAAACAAGTTTAAAGAGATTGGTTTTACATCTTCTAGAAAAAACAAAAAGCTTGAAGATAGAAAGCTAAGAAGAGAAGAAAAAATTCCTTTAAAAAGGAAAAAGCTTATGCAACTACTTAAAGAAATTGGAATAAGCTACGATTTCAAGCATTTAGAAAATAATATTAGCTATTCTGAGCTTGAGGAATTGTGTAAGAAGTATGAAGAAGTGAACAAAATCTTCGGTAGTTTATTAGGCTTAAACTTCGAGAAAATTTACTCGATAAAAAAGTTGCAAAACAATGAAAAATTAATAGATATAGAAACAGATTGTGCAAACTTTTTGGCAAATGGTTATTTAGTTCATAACTCAACTTATAGAATTTACTTGAGAAGAGGGAAGGAAGGGACAAGAATTGCTAGATTAGTAGATGCTCCTGATTTACCAGAAGGCGAATGTGTTTTTAAAATTACAGAAAATGGTTTAAAAGATCCTTAAGCTGATTCTATGGAAGTTATTTGTAAAGGGGCAGAAAGCATAATTTATCTTGACGAATACGAGGGAAAAAAAGTTTTGGTAAAAGAAAGAATTAAAAAGAGTTATAGAATAAAAGAAATAGATGAAAAGCTTAGGAAAGAAAGAACAAGAAGGGAAGTTAACCTTTTAAGAAGAGCAAGGGAAATTAGCGTTTCTACCCCTCAAGTCTTACATGTTGATGAAAAAAATCATAAAATTATTATGGAATTTATAGATGGGATAAGAATCAAGGAATTTTTAAATTCTGCAGATGAGGATGAAATAAAAAAAGTTTGCTTTGAAATAGGAAAGCTCATAGGTAAGTTGCATTCAAATAAAATAGTTCACGGCGATTTAACAACTAGCAACATGATTTTAAAGGATGGAAAAATTTATTTCATAGATTTTAGCCTTGGAAATTTTTCAACTAGAATAGAAGATTTTGGTGTTGATTTAAATTTGCTGTACGAAGCTTTAAAATCAACCCACTTTAAAATTCTGGATGTTTGCTGGAATAGCATAGCTAATGGTTATAAAACTGAATTTAAGGATGCGGAAAAAGTTTTTAGGAAGATGGAGGAAATAGAGAAAAGGGCAAGGTATATGGAAAGAAGTTAACTTTTATATTCCTTAATTTCGCTTTTATTTAATATGCTCAAGCTTGAAAAATTGAAGGGAAAGGATAAATTAGAAACTTGTGAAAATATTTCGATAATTTTAATTTTTATTGGAGGTTTAATTCTTTCTGTTGGCATAGGTTCAACAATAATTACGCCAAAAGGTTTTACAGTAATTTTAGCTATGGTAGGAGCTTTTATATCTTTTGTTTCAACTTTAATTCTTATAGTAATTTGGTTTTTAAAGGAAGTGAGATAGATGGGGAAACAGAGAAGAGGTAAGCATGGTAGTAAAAAACCTCCTGTGAAAAGAATTCCTAAATGGTTGAAATATAAGAAAGAGGAGGTTGAAAATTTAGTGGTAAAACTTGCAAAAGAAAAAATTCCCTCAGCCCAAATAGGGATTATTTTGAGAGACCAGTATGGAATTCCTGATGTTAAAGCAATAACTGGAAAATCGATTTCAAAAATAATGAAGGAAAATAAAGTTTATCCAGAAATTCCGGAGGATTTGCTCTTCCTTATGAAAAAGGCTGTAAGGCTGAGAGAACATCTAGAAAAACATAAGAAAGATAAAACATCAAAAAGAGGGTTGGAAATTTTGGAATCAAAAATAAGGAAGCTTGCTAAATATTATGTAAGAAAGGGAATTTTACCAAAGGATTGGAGCTATTCTCCAGAGCAAGCAAAGCTCATAGTTCAGAAGTGATTTTATGGTGAAAAAAGGAAAGAAAAAGGATTGGTTTCCAATAGTTGTGAAACCTTTTAACAAAGAAATTACAAAAACTTTAGCTGACGAACCAGAAAAGCTTATTGGAAGAGAGCTTTCTGTTTCACTTTTAGAATTAATTAACGATTTTAATAAATATTACATGAAATTCTCTTTTAAAATAAAAAAAGTTGAAGATGGAAAAGCTATTGCAGAATTTCATGGCTCAGAATGCTTGCGCGACTACATTTCTAGGATGGTTGTAAGGAGAGTTAGGAGAATAGATGTAATTCAAACCTTAGAAACAAAAGATAAAGTTAAAATTAGAGTCAAAAGTTTGGTAGTAGTTTCAAAAAGGGTAAAGAGTACGATGGAAAAAACTATAAGGAAAAAAGTTGAGGAAATTATTAAAGATTTTGTTGAAAATTCAAGTTTAGAAGAGTTTGTTCAAAAAATAATTTCTGATGAAATTAAAAACAAAGTCGTAAAAGAAGTTAGCAAAATATATCCTGTCAGACATTTTGAAATTAGAAAAACTGAAGTTTTAAGTTAGGGAAATTGCTATATTTATTAAAATTGTCAAAATAATAAAAAGTGAAAATAGGTTAACTAGCTTCCTAGCTTTATCTTTTGAGAAAAGCTTTTCAAAAATTGCTTCGTACATAAAACCACCGTCCAATGGCTTAATGGGTAAAACATTGAAAATACCTACCAAAAGGTTTAATATTATCAACCAGCTGAACAATCCTGGAGTAAATGGAGTAAATAAAGGTGAGCCAAACAACCACTCAAGAAAATCTATTAAAAAAGGAGAAGGCTTGCCTAAAAAATTAAATTCTTCCTTGAATTCTATTTTATTTCTTTTAAAACTTATTCCGATGTAAGGAAGTTCTGGATTATCTGGATGATTTGTTGTTTTTATCTCATAAACTTTATACTCAGTTTTTATCTTAACAACTTCGCCAGGCTTAACGCTTTTCATAGCATTTATAAATTCGTAAATGTTTTTTGTCCTTATTTCATTTACACTCATTATAGTTCCTTCTAAGTTTGCTTTACTTGCAGGCGTCTCCTCTATAACTTCATACTCAATTCCAACAGGCTCAAGAAAAAATAAAACAAGTTTAAAAAGGAGGAATGAAATAATTAAGAAAACTAGAACGTTCAAAAAATTTCCAAAAGAGCCAACTGAATAAATTTTAAGTCTTGTTAAAATTTTGCTTTTTTTAATTTGCTCTTCATCAGGTTCTACAAAAGCTCCTGGAAAAATTAAAAAAAGCAAAATTCCAAAAGATTTAATTCTTATTTTTTCTTTTCTAGCAACTAGTGCATGGGAAAATTCGTGGGAAAATAAAATTGTAAAAATTGAAATTATCCAATAGCTTACAGGAACTCCTATGATGTAAGGAAAAGGGTATTCTAAACCAGGAACCTTGGGTAAAATCATCCCAACACTTGGAATAGCTTCTTCTGGATGAGTTATAGAAAAATACAAATTTTGGATAAGCATGTAAACGCCAAAAAGAGAAGCAGCGATTGAGAAAAAGATAGCAATTAAACTATAAATCTTAATAGCTTTTCCATATTTTTTAACTATTTCATCTATTTTCTTTATGAATCTTTTAGTTCTCCTGATTAAAAGGACATACTTAAACTCAACGTTTTTTCTGTCTTTCAAAATTAAAGCTAGGGAAATACCTACGAAAGCTATTAGAAGAAAAATTTCTAAATCCATGAAATCATCTTAAATATAAATTCTACTATGAAAATTAATTTATAAGTTATGATATAAATTGTATTAGTGGTTCTTTGGCTGTCGAAAAAATTGAAAGGATAATCAAAAGGGATGGAAGAATAGTGGATTTTGATAAAGAAAAGATAACGAATGCTATTTTTAAAGCTGCAAAATCAGTTGGCGGAAGGGACAAAGCCTTAGCTTCAAGACTTGCTGACCAAGTTGTCGAGCTTCTTAAACAAAGGCTTAATCCAGGAGAAATTCCTACTGTAGAACAAGTTCAGGATTTGGTTGAAAAGGTTTTGGTTGAAAATGGCCATTATAAAACTGCAAAAGCTTATATTCTCTATAGAAAAGAAAGAACTTTAATAAGGGAAGAAAAGAAAAGGATTTTACAAAAAGATTTTATAGATGAAATAGACAAAAGATTTTCTTTAAATGCAATTCAAATTCTTGCTTCAAGATATTTGCAGAAAAATGAGGAAGGGAAGCTTATCGAATCTCCAAAACAACTTTTTGAGAGAGTTGCTGCTTTAATAGTTATTCCAGATATTTTACATGATGAAAAAGTTTTTGATAAAAATGGGAAGCAAAAAGTTTGGGAAAAAGAAGATTTTAAGCCAGAGGAATATGAGGGAAAGCTTGGGTTAAAGGAAATTAAATGGAATAGATATCACTTAGAAAGGATGAAAAAACTTTATGATGAGTTGAATTCGCAAGGAAAAATGAAGGTTAGTTGGAGCAAACTTTTAGAAATGATTAAAAATAATGAATTCGAAAAATATTATCAAAACTTCTTGGATTATTACAATCTTATGGTTGATAAAAAGTTTTTGCCAAATTCTCCAACTTTGTTCAATGCAGGAACAAGACTTTCTCAATTATCTGCTTGTTTTGTTTTAGCTATTGAAGATAACATGCCTTCTATAATGGAAGCTGCAAAAGATGCTGCTTTAATATTCCAATCAGGAGGAGGAATTGGGATAAATTACTCTAAGCTTAGGCCTGAAGGAGATGTTGTAACTTCTACAGGCGGAATAGCAAGCGGTCCCTTAAGTTTTGCAAGGATAATAGATGTTGTTACAGATGTTGTTAAACAAGGAGGATGTGTATCTTTAAATTCTTATGTAAGAACTAATGATGGAATAATCCCCCTTTCTTCTTTCCAGATCTTTAACCCAAAAGACGAAATGCCTTTGCCACATTCTATTTTTGATGGAGAAAAATTTAATTTTGTATTGCTTGGTGGTTTAAATGGTAAAGCAGAAGTTATAAGGATAAAAACAGAGCTAGGGAATTGGGTTGATGTAACTTATAACGAGCTAGTTGGAATAGCAGATGAGAATGGAGTTAAGTTTAAAGAGGCATGGAAAATAAATGAGGGCGATTATTTAGTTATAGGAATTGGCGGAGCAAAGGAAAAAGGAGAACTCAAATTACCTCCTTTAATCAAATCTCATTTTAATTCAAATTCTGTTAAAATTCCAACACATCTCAATAAATCTTTAAGCAGAATACTAGGCTTATATATGGCAGATGGGTGTTGGAATAGAGGAAGATTGCTCATTTCCTTTAATAAAAAAGAAAATATAAAATTCTGGATTAAGGAAGTTGAAAAAGTTTTTGGGCTTAAGCCAGGGGAAATTAGAAGGAAAAAAGGATATATAGATGTTGTTTGGTTTTCTAAAGATTTAGAAAGATATTTTGAGAATATGAACTGGAAAAAGGAAAATTCAAAAAAAGCTTTTATTCCTATCCATATACTTTTGTCATCTAAATCAGTTTTAGCTTCATTTCTTCAAGGTTTATTTGAAGGCAATGGTTATGTTCATAGTGATGGATATCCTATTCTTTACACAACTTCAGAAGAGTTAGCAAGACAAGTTCAAGAAGCTCTTTTCTCTTTAGGAATTATAGCCAAAGTAAGAAAAAAGGATGCAAATCAAATTCCAGGGCATCTAGGTAAAGTGCCCATATTTACTATTTCTATTGTAGATAAGGAAAGTATAAAAGAGTTTCTTAATAAAATTGGGTTTATTAGTAAAGAAAAAAATGAAAAAGTTAAGAAAGCTTTAAAGAAAGAATTTGAATATCAATTAAAAATTCCTTTTGCTTCAAAAAAACTGAAAAAAGTTTATGAAAATATTAAGGCAAAGGATAAAATTAAAGCAAGGGAATTTTACAGAAGAAGTCGCAAATACATACTCAATTGTAATAATTTTACTTTCAATGCTCTTAAAAAATTGGTCAGAGATTTTCCTGAAGTTAAGGAAGAATTTAAAGATATCTTAGAAAGGAAATATTTTTTCGCACGAGTCGTTGAAAAAGAAAGTAGAAAAGAAGAAACAATTCACATAGAAGTAATTCCTTCTGGTATTTACCTAGCAAATGGAATTTTGCTTCACAATAAGAGAAGAGGAGCTTGCATGGGGATTTTAGAAATTTCTCATCCAGATATAGAGAAATTCATAACCGTAAAAGAGACTCCAGGAATTTTTGAGAACTTTAACCTTTCTGTTTTAATATTTCCAGATTTTATCGAAGCTTATGAAAAAGATGAAAATTATGCTTTAATAAATCCAAGAACTGGTAAGCCTTGGAAGTATGTTAAAGCAAGGTATTTGATGGACGCTATAGCGATGAGTGCTTGGAGAACAGGCGATCCAGGAGTAATATTTTTTGACAACTTAAATAAAAGAAATGTTTTAATTAAAGCAAAAGGTCCTATAAGAGCTACTAATCCATGTGGAGAAGAACCTTTGTATGAATATGAATCTTGTAATTTAGGTTCAATAAACCTTTATGCTCACTTTAAGGAAGAGGATGAAAATGGCATTAAAGTTTTTGATTGGGAAGATTTAAAAAGAACTGTAAGAATTGCAACTCAATTTTTAGATAATGTAATAGATGTTAACAAGTTTCCTTTAGAAAAAATAGAGAAAGCTACAAAGGAAAGTAGAAAAATTGGTCTAGGAATTATGGGTTTAGCAGATACATTATTTGCGATGAAAATACCATACAATTCTGAAGAGGGTTTTGAGATGATGAGGAAGATTATGGAATTTATAACTTTTCACGCTATGCTAAAATCTTCTGAGCTAGCAAAGGAAAGAGGAGTTTTTCCACTTTACGAAAAATCAGCTTATCCTAATGACTTGCCAGTAGAAGGCTTTTACCAGAAGGAAATTTGGACTCAAGATTGGAATAAAGTTGTTGAAGTTATAAAAGAAAATGGAATAAGGAATGCGGAAGTTACTACAATTGCTCCAACTGGAAGTTTATCCATGCTTTTTGATGTTTCTTCTGGAATAGAGCCTCAATATGCTTTGGTATTTGAAAAAGTTGTAACTATAGGAAGCTTTTACTATACTGACTTAGAATTTGAAAATCAGTTAAAGTTAGCAGGTTTGTATGAAGATTACATACTTAAGAAAATTAAGGAAAATGGCGGTAGTGTACAAGGCTTAAAAGAAATTCCAGAGGAAATTAGAAAAGTTTTTGTTACTGCTTTGGATATACCATGGTGGGACCATGTTAGGGCTCAAGCAGAAATTGGAAAATGGGTTTGTGCTGCAACGAGTAAAACAATAAACATGCCAAACTGGGTTTTACCTGAAGATGTTAAAAATGCATTCTTATTTGCTTATAAACTTGGATGTAAGGGAATAACAGTTTATAGAGATGGTTCAAAAGCAAAGCAAGTTTTATATTCACCACCAGCTGAGGTAAGGAATAGACAAAAGGAGGTTATAAAGTTAATTAAGAATAAAACTTTAGAAATTATGAAAAGTTTTGGGATAGAAGTTCCCGAATTCTGGAATTTTGAAGAAGAAAGGCCAAAATCTTTCAAAAGGATCGAAAGCGATAGATGCCCAGAATGTGGTTCTTCTAGGCTTGTTGAAGAAAGTGGTTGTATAAAATGCTTGGATTGTGGATGGAGTGTTTGCACTATAGCTTAAAATTTTATTCCTGCTATAAAGCTATAAATTCCTTTTCCTATCATCAAAAAACCAACAATTTTTAAAGTCGGAAAATTAAAGTAAGTTAAAATTAAGGAGAAAGATGCAAGCACATCTATCAATCCAAGTATGAAAATGAAAATATCGCCTTCAGACAAAGAAGGGAAGGATATGATTCCTTTTATTAAGCAAAAAATCGCAAGATAGAGAAGAAAAGGTGAAGCTAAAGGAAAAATAATTAGCAATCCTGCAAGCACATCTATCAATCCAAGTATAGCCAAAATCATTAAATACCATTTATTTCAAATAAAAATAAAGGTGATTTTTTGGTTGTAAAGGTTGATGCAAATAAATGCATAGGTTGCGGGCTTTGTGCAAGCTTATGTCCAAACATTTTTAAGTTAGAAAAAGGGAGGTCAAGAGTTATAAATCCAGAAGGAGAATGTGAAAATCTAGAAAATGCGAGGGATTCTTGTCCAGCAGGAGCAATTTCAATAGATTAAATTTTTTTGACTTTTGGCCCTTCTTTTGTATCTTCTACTAAATAGCCCATTTTCCTAATTTTTTCCCTTATTTCATCTGCTTTCTTAAAATCTTTTCTTTTCCTTGCTTCCTCTCTTTCTTCCAAAAGTTTTTTAATTTCTTCAGGTATCTTTTCCTCTTTTAGTGCATGTATTAAATTCAATCCAAGAACCTTATCGAAATCAAGAATTAGGTTTATTATTTCCTTAGAATTTTTCTTCCCAATTTTATTTTCAGAAATAAGCTTGTTAATCTTGTTTATGAAATCGAACATAGTAGCTAAAGCATCGCTAATTCTTAAGTTATCATCCATCGCTTCTTCAAATTTTTTTCTTGTTTCTTTTATCAATTTTTTAACTTCTTTATTTTCTATTTTTCCCTTAACTTCCTTTACTCTTCTAAGGAAATCTATTAGTCCATCTACAGTTCTTTTTGCCGCTTCCAAACCTTCAAAAGTAAAGTTAAGTTGTTGCTTGTAATGAGTTGATAAAAGTAAATACCTTATAGCTCTTGGGTCATAGCCTTTAGCAAGCAAATCTCTTAAAGTATAAAAATTTCCTAGAGATTTTGACATTTTTCTTCCTTCAACTATCAAATGCTCGCCATGGATCCAATAATTTACAAATTTTTTTCCTGTTGCAGCTTCGCTTTGAGCAATCTCATTTTCATGATGAGGAAAAATTAAGTCTATACCGCCTGCATGAATATCAAAAGTTTTTCCTAAATATTTCATTGACATAGCTGAGCATTCAATATGCCATCCTGGTCTACCTTTTCCTATTTCAGTTTCAAAAAATACTTCCCCATCTTCAGGATCCCAAGCTTTCCACAAGGCAAAATCATAAGCTTCTTCTTTTGTATAGCTATCAGACTTAACCCTTGCTCCAGGCTTAAGCTCTTTTATCTTAAGCTTAGAAAGTTTTCCATAATCCTTAAACTTAGAAATGTCATAATAGATTGAGCCATCTTCGCCTTTATAAGCATAGCCTTTTTTCATAAGAATTTTTATAAGTTCAACAATTTCCTTTATGTGTTCAGTCGCTCTAGGATAAAAATCTGCAGGCAACAAATTTAGAGTTTTTGAATCCTCGAAGAATGCTTTTATGTATTTATCTGTATATTCTCTTAAAGGAATTCCTTGCTCTCTTGCTCCTTTAATAGTTTTATCATCTATGTCAGTTAGGTTCATCACATGCTTTACCTTAAAACCTTTATAAAGGAGCCATCTTTTCAAAATATCCTGCCAAACATAAGTCCTAAAATTTCCTATATGAGCAAAATCATAAACAGTTGGACCACAAGTATAAATTCTAACTTCATTCTTCTTTATAGGTTTAAAAACTTCTTTTTTCCCTGTTAATGTATTAAAAAGTTTAAGCACCATTTTCCCAGCTTTTATTAAGAGCTCGGGGCGGGATTTGAACCCGCATACGTGGCTCTGCAGGCCATTCTGCTATTCATCTGCATAGCCCAGTTCTGCCACCCGAGCTTAACATTCTTAATCTTTCCACTAAATTGGTTTTAGGTGGACAATATTTAAACTTTTTCCATACAAGATATCTAGAAAGATTATTTAAGTTCTTAAATCCTATTTCATTTAACCATTTTTTTAAGTTCTTTTTTCCGTTTAGTTGTATCTTATCCTTTCCTTTATACAGAGAAAAATTAAGTGATTTAACGATTTTATTTAAATCATTAATAAATCTTGGGTCATGCGATTTGATTTCAATAACTGGATAAGTATTTAGTCGGTAGGTTCCCCTCTTTGCGAAAAATAAGCATCCATCAGTATCAACAAGACCTCTTAGGAATGCTGTTGCATATTCTTTATTTCTAATTATCCAGTTGGGTACTCTTAATTTGTTTTTCTTTTCGCCATTAGGGAATCCTAAAGAGATTAAAAATTTTGAAATTAGTTTGGAATTTATTTCTATATTGATTGTAGAATATTTTCTTCTTTCTCTAACTTTTGGTTTAATTCCAAAAAGGTCATTTATAAGTTGAACCACATATCTCTATAATTAATATCTTCCTTAAGATTAAGAGTTACAGCAATTTTATGAAGTTTTCCTTTATCCAAAACCCAACCATCTCCGGCTAAAATTCCAAAAAATTCTGCCAATTTCTTTGATATTTTGGGTAGTTTTATTTTTCTTTCAATATCACTTCTAGAAGGTTCTATTCTTAATTTTATCATAGCAAAGGCTATCGCCCATTTCCATCGAATTAGTTTATATACTTCAACTTAAAAAAGTTTTTGTAGGGCAAAAATGAGTATCATCTTTGTTTACGTAACAAATCCGAGCAAAAAACATGCAGAAAAATTAGCTCTGCACTTGCTCAAAAAAAGATTAATAGCTTGCGCAAACATTTTCCCAATTAAAAGCTTTTATTGGTGGCAAGAAAAAATAGAAAAATCAAAAGAATATGTTTTGCTAGCAAAAACTATAAAAGAAAATTTTGAGAAAATTAAAGAAGAAGTTAAAAAAATTCATGAATATAAAGTACCTTTAATAGCAAAAATAGAAGTTAAAACAAACAAAGAATATGAAAACTGGCTAAGAAAAGAAGTGGGATAATGGGTTATATTTATCTTTACACAGGAACAGGAGCAGGAAAAACAACTAATGCTTTGGGATTAGCTTTGCGTTCAGTAGGGCATAAACATAAAGTTGTTATAATTCAATTCTTGAAATGGTGGAAAAATACAGGAGAGTACAAAATAAGAGATAAGCTTAAACCTTATTATGAGATTTACCAGTTTGGAAGGCCTGGCTGGTTTAAGCTTGATGGCTCGCCAAAAGTTTATCGTTTTGGTAAGAAAAAGTTTGTTGTTAGGAATTTAACAGATGCAGACAAACTTTTTGCAAAAAAGGGCTTAGAGTTTGCCAAAAGAATAGTTAAAGAAAAAAAGCCTCACTTGCTTGTTCTGGATGAAATAAATTTAGCATTGCATTGGAAGCTTTTAGATAAAAAAGAAGTTATAAAATTCTTAAAGTCTTTACCTAAAAAAACTGATGTAGTTTTGACAGGAAGGTTTGCTCCTAAGGAACTTTATAAGGTTGCGCATTTCGTTAATGTAATAAAAGATGTGAAATATCCTAAAAAGATACCAACAACAAAGGGAATTCAATATTAATCTTTTTTCCCTTCTTTTATTTGCCTCCAAAGTTCTGGCAAGTGGGAAAAGGTATAGATGTAAATTATAGCTAGCATAGACAAAAAGGAAGCTCCGAACATCAAAGCTAAATAATCTTTTTCTCCTATGGTAGTGCTTCTGGCATATGCATCTATGGATAAAAGAGTAAAGATCATGTTTATGAAAACTGCGAACATTATGAAAGAAAGTAATAAGTTCATAAGTAAAATTTGAAAAATTGAAAATTAAATATTCTTCTTTATTGCCTTTGCGGATATTCTTTCACAACTCAATCTTTATTTCATTTCTTTAAACTTTCTCATTTTAAGGAAAATAAGGAGTGCAGGGGGTGGGATTTGAACCCACGAAGGCACTAAGCCAGCAGGTTTCTTCATCGATCAGAGCTTAAGTTTAACTTAAGCCTGCCGCCATTGACCAGACTAGGCGACCCCTGCTTAATTTTGTATTAAGAGTAGAATTATTTAATTTTTTTTACCTGCCTTATAAATTCGTTAAGTCTATTTTTAAGTTGTTCTATTGCCTCAATCACAACTTCTTCAACCTTAAGCCCGCAAACACTTTCAACATTAAATACAAAAATATTTTCATTCTCAACTTTAACTTCATCTCCTTTACTAATCTCCTTATATTTTTGACAAAGAGGACAATCTTCTATTCCTGTAATTATTATTTTTTCATCAACTTTAAAGACATGATTTCTTTTACAAAGGTTCAAATATTTTTCATAATCTTTATCTTTTGGAATTATTGTTGCTATTTTACAATTTTTGTAACCAACTACAGAAGCTTGCCACTTAGCATGTTCTTTTCCAAAGCCAAGTTGAGCTATCGCTTCAAATTCCAGTTCTTCATTTTCAAAAAGTTCAACTATCGGAATATTTTCAAAAACAGGTTTAACGTCCTTTGCCCTTGTTTTTAAATCTCCAGAATAAACCATGCAAGGCCCTTTTTTACTAAGAAAAAGCTTAACTTGACATCTACTACATCCCTTTCCTTTACAGCTGCATTCATCAATCAAATTGTAAGCTTTTTTATCGAACGTTAAAGGAATTTGCCCGAGCCTATTTGCTAAAATTTCGTCTTGTAGTGCAGAATCGTTTTTTATGAAGTCAACCCATTCTATGGCTAAAGTAGGAACTTCAACCATCATAGCTCTTCTTAACATATTTGCAAATCCAGGAGTAATTCCTCTTACTATAAAGCTAATTTCAAAATCGTTTTTCTTCAAAACTTGAATTTGCATTCAATCACAGTTTTTTATATTTGGTATTTAATATTAAAATTTTTTAAAAATAG